>NZ_JBNXVR010000016.1:0-120566 GCF_050565595.1 Leptolyngbya sp. AN02str
GAGCACGGGTTAGGTTGCTGGGATATGCTTTACTCATCTGACTCACTCAGGGCTGTAGATATTTGCTATTCGCAGCCTACACTGAGTGAGCTTTTTTACGCCCTTCCTGACTTCTCAAACACCCTCTAAGATTGATTGCGTGTCGTTCCTACGGTGCGATCGCCTAAGTCGTATATTCAGCGTTGATTTTTACATAGTCGTAGCTGAGGTCGCAGCCCCAGGCAACGCCTGCGCCGTGACCACTACCCAAGTTCACCGAAATTAGAACCGTGTCATCTTCTAAGTAGGTTCCCGCTGCCGCCGCTTTGAGATAAGCATTGGCCGCATCCCGATCAAAGGCTTGCGGTTGGCCATGCTCCATTAGCAAAAAGTCGCCCAGCTTAATCTGCAAGTTGCCCTGGTCAAAGGGCACACCCGCCCGACCTGCTGCCGCTGCAATCCGTCCCCAGTTTGGATCGCGACCAAAGATGGCCGACTTGAGCAACGCCGAACCCGCGATCGTGCGGGCCACCTGCCGAGCCGCTGCATCATCCGCTGCACCCGAAACCTGCACCTCAATCAAACACGTAGCTCCTTCCCCATCACGAGCGATCGCCTTTGCCAAGTGAATGCAGACTGCCGTGAGCATCGCCTCCAGTTTTTCGGCATGGGCATCCATCTCGGTAATGGCGGGAGTGCGCGATTCGCCATTGGCCAGAGCCAGCAAGGTATCGTTGGTGCTGGTGTCACCATCCACCGTAATTTGGTTAAACGATTTGTCGGCAGCACGGCTCACCATTTGCTGCCACAGGTGAGGAGAGATGGCCGCATCGCAGGTGACGAAAGCTAGCATCGTCGCCATATTGGGGTGAATCATGCCCGACCCTTTGCTGATGCCGCCAATCCGCACAGGCCGCCCTTCAATCGTCGTTTCTAGCGCGATCGTTTTCGGCACCAAGTCTGTGGTGATAATCGCCTTTGCTGCATCATCTGACCCTTCTGCACTGGCAGCAGTCACCAGCTTGGGAATGCCAGCCCGCAGTTGCTCCATGCGAATGCGCTGACCAATCACCCCGGTCGAAGCGACCAACACAGACTCTGGCGTAGTGCCGATCGCCTTGGCCAACAGTTGCGCACTTTCTAGGGCATCGGCCCAGCCCTGGGCACCCGTTGCCGCATTGGCCTGACCCGCATTGCACAAAATCGCGTGGACGCTGGGTTTTGCCTGAAGCCGCTGCCGACAGTAGTCAACACAGGCGGCCCGCACCTGGCTTGTGGTGAATACCCCAGCGGCGATCGCCTCCACCTCTGACCAAATCAGAGCCAAATCAGGCGCACCAGACGGCTTTAGTCCAGCAGCAATTCCCCCTGCCTTAAATCCTTTGGGAGCCGTTACCCCTCCCGAAATCTCATGCCAGTCTGTCATGTCGCCTCCCATGCTGCCATCGCAAATTCAAACACTCCTTTTGAACCCAAGGGTCTAGGGCTTAACACAAGCTCACACCAAGCCCGTTTGCTGGTGTGGGGTGTAGGGTACTCCCTCCACACCAACGCGTAAGTCCAGTCTTTTCAAAAGAGCATTCCCAAAAGATGAAGCCTAGTTTAGCGTGAGTTTTTGGCAAAACATGACAACAAACCAGGACTAATGCACTTTGTATCGAATTTGAAAGGTTTTGGATGGTTTTTCTCGTAGATCCAGCCCAAGGCCCATTGTTCAAAATTCTCTAACTCAGGATTTACGCAGTTGAGTGATTTTTGGAGCGTTAATCGCCCCAAAAGTCACTCAGCCCCCTGGTTTTTCGAATGAAATGCTTAAGTCCGATAACGGCACAACTCCTCACCATGAAAAATGCCCCTCCAGTAACGATGGAGAGGCATTGCGGTTGAGTCATCATAGGGTTACATCAGAGCCAGCGCTCCCGAGCTCAGGCTTTGGACTGCCTCCAGCCCGGTAGAACCCTGGCACAAGTGTAGGAACCAAACAAACGAAACGGGAACGTATCCCTTGCAAGGAGCCATCAGGCTACAGCTTGCAGCAACGATGTAGAAACTCCAGCCAGAGCCTAGCTCATCGAACCACCACTGCGATCGTAGTTCTTGCTAAAGGTGGGATGAGGCTGCCCCTGAATGCTGTTCCAGTAGCCATTAACTTCTTCTTCACAGCCGATTTCTGCTGCAACGCGACCCAGCATGGACTGCTGACGGTTTTTAACAAGCTGATGATGGCGAACCATGAGTGCCCGAGCTTGATCTTGAGTAGACATGGGAATTACTCCTTGCTTTGTTTGTTCTGATATTTTTTGCTCACTGATTTACTATAGCAAACACTTCTGTATCAATGACTACAAAAAGGTGTATTTTTATAAAATTTATATATCTTTACCAAATGGGGATCGCACAAAGCGATAAGCTCAGCATCACGCAAGTTTTGCAAGCAGCGAAAAAAGGGGACTGAATTGGCGCTACAGGAAAAAACAGTAGATGTGAACGGGCTGACGTGGTTTTATCGAGAAGCAGAGCCGATGAACCCCAGTGACAAACCCGTTGTGATATTGCTGCATGGGCTGCCGTCTCAAAGCTATAGCTGGCGTAATGTGATGCTGGCACTGGCAGAGCAGGGCTTGCGGGCGATCGCCCCCGACTGGATTGGCTTCGGCTACTCAGTAAAGCCCGATCGCCGCATGTTTGCCTATACTCCCGAGGCATACATCACCGGGTTAGGACAATTGCTCGACGCGTTGCAATTGGAGCAGGTTTCCATTGTGGCGCAGGGGTTTGTCGGCTCGGCGGGTGTGCAGTATGCGCTACTCAACCGCGATCGCGTCGAGCGTTTAGCCTTGTTTAATACTCCGGCCTGGGCAGGTGCCAAGCTGCCGTGGAAGATGCAGCAGTTTGGGATTCCCCTGGTGGGCGAAATGCTGACCCAAGATCCTCTACTAGTCGATCGCACGCTGGAAGGCGGCGGTGGCTACGTGGTGGAAGATGCCGACCTGGATGTTTATCGACGCCCTTTTTTGAAAAGCTCGGATGCGGGGCGGGCACTGTTTACCCTGGTGCGCCAACTGCAAGTTCCCAAGGTTGCTGCCGAAATTGAAGCCGGGCTGACCAATTGGGAGAAGCCATTGTTGATGGGATGGGGTGATCGCGACCCGTGGCTGCCCAGCGACCAGGCCGAAGCCGCCGCCAAAGCCTATCCTCAGGCAGAATTCACCAAATTTGAAGAAGTAGGACACTACCCGCAAGAAGACTGGCACGAAAAAGTGAACGAAGTGCTAATTCCCTTTTTGCGGCGACAGCTCACTTAAAGGGGTGTTGATCTCGAAAATTTGCCTTTGAGTCAGGGCCAAACCCGAGTTACAGTGATGAACGGAGGCACAGAATGTCTACTCTGGTCACAGGTTCTACCTGAATCTAACCTCATGATTGATCACCGCTAACTTCTAGTGGTTCATTCTGCAAAGGTCTCTACCATTTGGGTTCTGCCCCATAGAACCTTTAAGATGGTCTTGCTGCAAGGTTAATAGTAGAGATAGGTCTATGATTCGCGTTCGGTCTATTCTGGCTCTCATTATCGCGGCGATCGCCATATTTACCGTAAGTTGCAGTAGCCCCAAAGTGGCCAAAGGCCCCTTGTATACTACTGAGCAGCTTGCCCAAATTCAAAAGTTGGCTACCGATGTTGAAGACATTCGTGAGCGGATGTTGGGCATTCCTCCCCTGGTTCAAAAAGGCGATTGGAATGACGTTAGCTCCTACATTCACGGCCCGTTGGGAGAGATGCGCTTTAAGATGAGCACCTTGGCTCGTAGCCTCAAACCCAAAGACACTCAGGCCCAAGCTCAGGAGCTTGCCAAAAACGTGTTTGGCCACTTGAATGTGATTGACGAAGGCGTACAAACCCTAGATTCTCGTAAGGCACTGTTGAACTACAACGAAGCGCTGCGCGACTTTGATGAATTCCTGAAGCTGATTCCAACTCAGGCCAGTTAAGGGAACGGTTTACCGACGTGTCTGATACGATTCGGGTACTGATTGTGGGCTGTGGGGTAGTTGGGGCGACGATCGCCTACGAACTCTCTCGCAGCCCACAATTTGTTGTGACGGTGGTGGAAGCGCGATCGCCCGCTCAAGGGTCCACAGGGGCTGCCTTGGGGGTGTTGATGGGGGCCATTAGCCAAAAAGTGAAAGGCCGCGCCTGGAATTTGCGACAAGACAGTTTGCACCGTTACGAAACTCTGATCCCAGAGCTAGAAGCCATCACTGGACAATCAATTCCCTACAACCGCCAGGGCATTGTGCTGCTGCGGCTAGAGGAAGAATCCGACCCCGATCGCTGGACTCGTCTTGCAGCCATTCGTGCCCAGCAGGGCTGGCAGATTGACCTGTGGGATGCTCATGAACTGCATCGCCACTGCCCGCAGGTGGCTCCGTGGGTGCCAGCGGTCTACTCACCGGGCGATCGCCAGATTGACCCCACCGCGCTCACGTTGGCCTTGGTACAGGCCGCAACCCAAAATGGGGCAACCTTTCATTTCAATTGCGCGATGTCGCCGTTGCCCAAAGCCCATGAGGCGGATCCAACCCAGCTTGAGCGGTGCGATCGCATCGTCACCGTTGCGGGAGAGATAGAAACTGACTGGCTCATCCTCACCTCTGGCATTGGCACATCCCAGCTCACTCAAGCCACGCCCCAACCGTTGGATATTCGGCCTGTACTGGGACAAGCCATGCGCATTCGGCTGGCAGATTCCTTGGGCGATCCGACGTTTCAGCCTGTGATGACTGGCAACGATATTCACCTGGTGCCCTTGGTTCATGGCGAGTATTGGGTCGGTGCAACGGTGGAGTTTGCCAATCAAGAAGACGCGATCGCCGCCCAACCTAACAAGTTGGAAGAAGTATGGCAGGGGGCGATCGCCATTTGGCCCAACCTTGCCTCTGCTACTCGTTTGCAAACTTGGTATGGCCTACGTCCGCGTCCCTTCAATCGTCCGGCTCCCGTGATTGAGAATTTTCCTGGCTACACCAACGTCATTACTGCAACGGGGCATTATCGCAACGGCGTGTTGCTGGCCCCAGCAACCGCTGCCCAGGTGCAGCAGCTCATTCTCTCTCGCTAAATTCACGCCGTTGCTCTCACTCTTGCCGTTATCGCGTTAACTGAGGGATGGCATCCTCTGAAAACTCTCGTCAGCAACGAATCTCACCAGCAACGAATCTCACCAGCAACAACCTCGCCAGCAAATTTTTCGCCAACAACGATGGATCAGACCAGGCTTGTCCAAAACAACTGGGGCTTGTGGTTATGTCAGTTCAGGTCTCTGTCATTATCCCCATCTACAACAGTGCGGCTTTGCTCTCCAGTTTGTTTCATTCCCTGCTAGCCCAAAGTTATGACAAAGCATATTGGAATCTGTACTTGATTGATAACCACAGTCAAGATGACAGTCTGAAACAGCTCATCCACTTTCAGCAACAGGCCAAAGCGCACAATTTAACCGTCCAGGTTTTGAAAGAGACTGCGATTCAAAGCTCCTACGCGGCGCGCAATCGGGGTATTTGTTCTGCAACGGGTACGATCTTGGCCTTTACCGATGCAGATTGTCGGCCCCATCCCCACTGGTTAGAGCAGATGGTGATACCGTTTTCCAATCCTTCTGTGGGCATTGTTGCTGGAGAAATTGCAGCGGTTCCTGGCGGCAACTGGATAGAAGCCTATGCAATGCGGCACGCCTTTCTGTCGCAAACCCATACGCTGTCTCATCCTTTTTTGCCCTATGGGCAAACGGCCAACTTAGCGGTACGACGTAGCGCGATCGCACAAGTTGGCCTGTTTCGTCCCTATATAACCACCGGGGGTGACGCTGACCTATGCTGGCGAATTTTGCAACGGGGCAACTGGGCGATTGAAGTTGCACCCCAGGCTATTGTGCATCATCGACATCGTTCTACTCTGCAAGGCTTGGCTCAGCAGTGGCAACGCTATGGCGCATCCAATCGCTACCTGCACGAGCTATATGGAGTACCGCTCATGCCATCTCTCCACTGGACAGCGTTCGTGCGCGGCATAGGGCGCTGGTGGCTAAAGACCCTTCCTACAGCAGGAATTGCTAGACTGCGAGGGCAGCCAATGGTGTCGTCACTCATTGATCCCATGTTGGATTGGTATTGTCGGCGATCGCGCTGGCAGGGGCAGCAGAGGGCACATCTCCCCTTGGGCGATCGTTTGATCCCGCCCTACCTCCCAAGGAGGATAGATAAAACCCAGTCCCACCCTTGTTTTAAGTCCGATGACGAAGTATGAATATTTCCAAAGAATGATGCCCAAACCGCAGAGAAACGACGTGTTGCGTTTTCAATTTTTTTAGGGAATCCTGGAAGAACTTGGTTGTGGATTGCCATCCGATTCAGCAAGTTCTGGCTCTCCTCAATTCTGCACGTGCTGTGTTTGCCCCCTCAACAGAAATTCCAGTGAGTTCATCCGAGCAAAACTTTTTCAACTCAATACAGGCTCAAACGCATTGCACCAATGGCAAGGGCTACGGATCTGCCGGTCAAAGTCCTGCTGTTCAAAGCTCTGCTGGCCAAAACCCTGCCGTCCGGTCACAGGGCCTCAAGCCCTTGTTGAAACGATGGTGCTCTCGTGTCGGAAGCAGTCTACTGTTGAGCTCGGCGGCTGTGCTGGGCATGGGTGGGCATGCGGCCCATGCTGCCGAAGAACTAGCCCTCAAGCTAGGCCCTATTCAGCAAACCATCGCCATTCAAGACCTCAAAACATTTGCCGAAACGGGCCGTGTACCCGCCTCGTTGTGGCTGTATGCCCCACTCATGACTCCAGAGGTACAGCAAGCCATTGGTAGCCATCTGCCGTTAGAAAGCCACGGTGGGGGTGCCTTGGTTGATGAGTTGCTCAGCACCTCTGCTGGGGAGCGGTTGCTAAAAACCCTAAATTCTGTCATTCCCAACTCAACCCAAGCAGACTTGCAGCAAGCGCTCGCCCGCGCTGCCGCCAGCCCCGAAGGGCTTAGCTTTTTGGGATTTGTGGCGGAGTTTCCGCATCAAAAGATGGTGATCGACCTGTCGGCGGGAATTCGGCTGGCCTCGCAAATGAACCTTCCTTACTGGCAAAGCAAGGCCCTTAGCTCCATTTTGGAGCGGGAGTTGACGGTTGCCGATGTCGATACCTTGGAAACCGATCTAAACCCGGCAGAGCGTGGACGGCAATGGGTTCGGCAGCAAACCATGTATTTTCGCGATCGCGATCGCCATCGGTCGATTCCGGTCGATATTTACTGGGCTCGCAAAACATCAGGACCACTCATTGTGCTGTCCCACGGGTTTGGAGCCGATCGCCGCTTTTTAGGATATTTGGCCTATCATTTGGCCTCGCATGGGTTTACCGTGGTTGCGCTGGAGCATCCCCGCAGCAATGTGACGTGGCTTTCGTCCGTCATGAATAATCAGTTTTTGTATCGCAATGTGTCGGACATTTTGCCCGCGAGCGAATTTGTCGATCGCCCACAGGATGTTAGCTTTTTGCTGAGTGAGTTGGAGCAACTCAACCATAGCTCTCGCTACTTGAAGGGACGCTTCAATACAGAGCAGGTAACGGTAATTGGTCACTCCCTAGGCGGGTATACCGCCCTGGCTCTAGCCGGAGCCCAGCTCGATCTGCAAAAGCTGGATCAGTTTTGTGACAGTGCTAGCAAGTATGGCCTGTCGGTATCGGATTGGTTGCAATGTACTGCGACTGACCTGGCAGCTAAGGATACCAAGGGTTTGAGCGATCGCCGCGTCAAGCGCATTATTGCTCTCAACCCGGTTGTGGGTCGCTTGTTCAACCCCAACAGCATTGCAAACATTCGCATTCCCGTGCTGATCACGTCCTCCACCAGCGATGCCATTACGCCTGCGGTCAGCCAGCAACTTTTACCCTTTGCCCAACTGCAAACCGAGCAAAAATATTTGCTTACCGCGATTGGGGCGACCCACCTGAGTGTGGGTGATCCTGAGAACCTCAACCACGCGTTGACCGACAGCCTGTTCATTCGAGAGCGGCCCAACCACGAAACCGAAGCCATGCGTACCCTTACCAAAGGCGTTGCCCTCTCGTTTATCAAGCAAGATACGCCCGACGCGCACACGTATCACCCATTCTTGTCGGAGGCCTATGCCCAGTCGCTCTCCACGGCCGACCTCAAGCTGCGGCTCAACTCTACCCTGTCAACCAATCTCTCCAAATGGTTGGGCATGGCAGCGCTACCATTAGAACAGATGACCCTCATGCCAAGTCCGCCCCAGCCTCGCCAGGGCTTAACCCTTAACGTTGCGTTACTAGGCGTTACTGGACTGTTGGCCTCTGTGCCCGTTGTGCTGTTTATTTTGCCGGGAAACTGGCGATCGCCCAATAGTCGGCTGTTCCGACGAGATTGGTATCGCCTCAAGCGCGATCGCTCCAACGATACTGACCAACCCTGAGCGTTTCTGCTGCGCACGCTGCACAAGTTTGTCAGTTCGTTAAGGGTTGCCGCGATCGCCCAATCAACTGATGTATTCATCAGCTACACGCTAATTTTTCAGAGCAACGCTTTGAAGGGAGTCTACCGTGCAAGGATTTTCAACCCAGCCCCCGTACATTCTGTGGGCAATTTTTGGTTTTGGCTTAATTGCCATTAGCCTGATTGCATTTGAACCGATTGTGGCCGCATTAGGCATTGCCGCCCTAATCACGGCGATCGCCGCCCTCAGCGTGCCTGATATTGCTGTGCAAACGCTCTTGTGGGGAGTTCTTTCCGTCACTATTGCGTTGGTGCTGCGCGGCTTTGTGCCACCCAAGTCTCGGAATCTTGACCCACCCACCGAGGCTGAAGTGTCTACCGATATTCCTCGTGGTGGAGTTGGCGAGGTCTCCTATGAAGGCACGTTTTGGTCGGCCCGTTGCCAAGTGTCAGATGTGGCGATCGCCGCTGGAGAAACGGTTCATGTGGTGGGTCGGCAGGGCAATACCTTGATTGTGGTGCCTGCCAGTTTTTTGCAATAGAGGTCTGCGATCGGTTTCTTGCCCTTGATTGTCTATCTGGGTTCAGTCTCAGCAGCTTTTCAAGTTCAACAAATTAAGTTCAACAAAAATTAAAGCGGGGTTGAACCCTCGAAATCACTGATGGGAGGCGGGTTTTGCGGTAAAGCGATCGCTACCACTCCCCAAAAGCATTCGATAGAATGAAAGTCGGGCAATCAGTGAATTCTAATTTTTTTAATTTCTGGATAGGGCGCTTCTCTCAATCTGGAGTGTTGCCATGGGCAAAACCCAACCTGCAGCAAGGTTTGAGCCTGGTTGCGTTGATGAACTGTGGATCATTTCCCCAAAGATGGAGTGAGGACTACCCGTTTGGTGCTTGTTTTTTCAATGGCATTAGCAGAAATTAGACACACAGGCATGAGATGACCACTCGAAAATCGTCATATGGATTCCGCAGACGCGATTACATTACAAGCTTTTATGCTGGCGCTGGTTCAGCTGGATGTGCCTCTTTCGCCGGAACTACATGAGGCCGTCAATCAAGTTGGCGATGCACTAACGCACCATCGACCTGAGGTGGCCGAGGAGGTGCGATCGCTCGTGCAGCAACACTGGCGGCTGAAAGAGCTGTATGACGTTGAGTGCCAAAATCTGCAAGAGCTATACCCCACGCAGCAGCGAGCAAAACGGCTGAATGGCTACATCAGCGGACACCACCACAACGATCCAGAAGCTATTACCTGGAACGATATTGCAGCCGCAGTCCTTAAACAGGATGATTTTCGGGCGGGGGCAGAAGCTTTACTCAAGCGGGCTCATGCCCAAGGGGATGCTGTTAAAGCTTCAGGAGATGTCAAGGTATTTTTGAGTGCGCTGCAACGGGCGGTGGCCCAAGCCCATGCTCAGGCGATCGCCATTCTCAAAGCAATTGAAAAGCGACCTTTGACCCCACGCAACTTGCCCCATGTGGTGGGTCTGTCGGTTGACCAATCCCGCTCCATCGTGGAATATCTCTGGAAGGAGGGTTACATTGATCGCTTCACTGGAAACTTTTTCAGCAGTCTATCCGCCATGTTTGGTGGGAGGCATCGCGAGAACGAAACCATCGATCCAGATACCTACCTGACACTTACCAGTAAGGGGCACTTTTTGTTGCACCCAGTATTCATTATCGGTAGGCGCGAGGATAGGTATTGGTGAATGTTGTAACCTACAGAATCCTACTCGGAATTGCAGCCCTCATTGCAGGTCTTTTTAACCTTCCTGCAGCGTATGAGAAGTTAAGGGAAACCTGCAAAGGGCTGTTATTTTTTGAACCGTTAAAGAGCCTGGGATTTTGGATTTTGATGATCATCCAGGTGCTATTTCCAGCTGGCATTTTTTTGGCGTGGGTAACTGACTTTTTTACATCTGAACCCCCCATTGATTTTCCCCTGTTTGTAAAAGCGATTGGGGTTGGCCTCAGTTTTGTGGCGTTTCTCAATGCCCGTACGGAAACGGTTTTTCTCACCATCGACATTAAGAGCGTTTACAATCGCTTGATTGTGATTGGCGTTCGGTTAATTGCCGCGCAGGAAACTCGCCGCACGGCTCAGTTTTTGCGCGAATTTGAGCGGGAGTTGATGCAGCCCACGGCCATGCTGGAAGAAGGTCTCAAGGACTTGCGTGCTTACTTTAGTGCCGATATTTCCCTGTCGCCAGAGGAAGAAGAAACGTTTTTGAGGGCGATCGACCAAGCGCTGCGCGAAACGTCGTTATATGACAAAATTACGGCGACCCAAAGCTTGGTGCAATCAGTGCGGCGGCAAGATTTGTTCTACACGCTGCAACAGTTCAATGTGCGGCCTGAATTTTTGCAGTACTACTTTCCCAAAGAGTTCAAAGCGCTAAAGGGAAACCCAATTCGATAGGCGATCGCCACTGATCAGCCCTGGTGTTTACCTACTCATCACCCATAGAGCATCACCTATGAAACGATCAGCGGGGTGAACCGCTGTGTCATGGTTATTCCGTATGTTCTAGCTGGCGGTACAGCGTGTGCAGCAGATTTTCCAGCTTTTCGTCGGGACAGCACTCAACTAGTGCCTCAAACAAATCCAGCAGCTTGGCGGCGCTTTCTCCCAATGTCGGGCTGAAGTACCACACATCTTGCACCCAGTCACGAGGCTTTTCATCGTCAAAAATTAGGCGTTCTAATAACTGTTTGGCTTCGGCTTTTGAAACAGGCATGGTTATCGGCGTTTAGGTCAATCTAAGGAATTTGAGCGTTGGGCAATGGCGCGATCGCCCGTTTAGCTTGGAGAAACAGCCACGGCCGGTTACTTTTCTGCTTTAAGGTCGCGCTCCATCAGCGCTTCGACGGCTTGCTGAGGGGTGATGTTGCCATTCAACAACAGGTACACCAGATATGAAATCGGCATGGGGATGGATTCCCGCTGAGACAGGGCATAAAGTACATTGGCTGTGTTGACTCCTTCGGCAGTTTCGCCAATTTCAGCAAGGGTTTGTGGCAGAGTTTTGCCCTCAGCCAGCTTAAACCCAACCTGATAGTTGCGGCTTAGCGGACTGTTGCAAGTTGCCAACAAATCGCCCAAGCCCGACAGGCCAAAGAAGGTTTCTGTGTCGCCTCCCAGGTACGTTCCCACGCGAATGATTTCGGTGAGCGATCGCGTAATTAGGGCCGATTTAGCATTGGTGCCCAACTGTAGCCCGTCGCAGACTCCAACGGCGATCGCAATTACGTTTTTGAGGGTTCCCCCTAGCTCTGTACCCAAGGGGTCGGTATTGGTATATACCCGAAAGCGATCGGATGCAAAGGCTTGCTGCACCAGCCGGGCAGCAGCTTCATCCTTACTCGCAACAACCGTTGCGGCAGGGAGCCCCAGCTGAATTTCCTTCGCCAAATTTGGCCCTGACAGCACCACCACCGGATGGCGAGGAAACATCGTTTGCCAAACTTGAGAGGCTGTGCAGGTTGTGGCTAAATCCAGCCCTTTGGTTGCACTCACCAGAATGGTATTGGCTGGTAAACCATGCTGCGCAACGCGGCTGGCCACCTCGGCAACGCCACTCATTGAGATTGCAGAAACAACGATATTGCTGGATGTCAGCAATGTTTCCAACGGGGTGCCATGCTGACGCGACCATAGGTGCACGTTTTGCTGGCGGCGATGGGAGTTGCGGTGGACCAGCTCAGTCAGTACGCTGCCCCATGCCCCTGCCCCAAGGACCGTCAGGGTTAAAGGTTTATCGGTCGTGGAAGTTTGCAACAGATCAGGCTAAAACAAATAGGGCAAATACAAAATTAAAACAAAGAGGGAACACAACGAGGGCCAGAGCATTGCAAATTTTAGGGACGCACAGAGCGATCGCCTGAATAGGGGCGATCGCTAGACCCAAAACGACATCCACATTGATACATCTACGGGAGCGGGCACCATGTCGCCCCGAAAGTCGAGCAGCTGAACCAACAATAGATAGGCAAACCCTAGCAATAGGGCGATCGCTCCTGTAATGATGGCAACAATTTTTGACCGACCCATAGAGCCTCCTCGCAAACTAGCTCGCAAATACGGTGCAGAATGACGATTATACCTATCGTCTGAACCGCAATGGCCATTGCTCGATATATTGTTCTACAGTGCCACACGAGAGTGCCATGCAACTTGGCAAAACCGAGTTACAGGAGCGATCGCACAGAGTGAAGGGACGGAGATATGGATAGCAATACTCAACACTCAACAAACCTTAGCGTAACGCAGCCACCAATGGTGGTTCAGGTCTCAGATCTGTGGAAGGTGTATCGCACTGGCTTTTGGCTCAATCAAAAAGTGTCTACCTTGCAAGGTTGTACCCTGGGCGTGCATGAGGGAGAAACGTTTGGCTTACTCGGCCAAAATGGTGCCGGTAAAACGACGTTGCTCAAAATTTTGTTGGGAATTATTCGGCCCACATCTGGTCAGGGTATGCTGCTGGGCAAGCCACTGGGCGATCGCTCTGTCAAGCGTCGGGTTGGCTATCTTCCAGAAAATCCTTACTTCTACGACTACCTCACCGGATGGGAGTTTTTGGAATATAGCGCGGGTCTATTTCAAATTCCCCGCAGTGTCCAGCGCCAGCGCATTCCCGAACTGTTGGATATGGTAGGGCTTGCGCGCTCGGCTGCTCAAAAGAAACCCTTGCGGCAATATTCCAAAGGCATGTTGCAGCGCGTTGGCATGGCTCAAGCCCTGATCAATGATCCCGAAGTCGTTTTCTTAGATGAGCCGATGTCTGGGCTTGATCCCTTTGGCCGCTACCAAATTCGAGAAATCATTGTGTCTTTGAAAAAGCAGGGCAAAACTATCTTTTTCAATAGCCATGTCTTATCCGATGTGGAGCAAATTTGCGATCGCATTGCCATTTTGGCCCGAGGCGAGCTGATTTGTGTTGGCGGACTCAATGAACTGCTAGGCACTGCCAATCTTTACCAAGTCAAAGTTCGCAATGCTCATCCCGATCGGCTCAAGCAATGGCTTCCCGATTTGGAATTTCATGATGGGTTATGGCAGGGCCATCTCAACGGCCAACCCCAAGACTTTTTAGCCAGCTTGCAGCTGATGAACGCTCAGCTTGTGAGTATGAGCTTGGCACGGCTCAGTCTCGAAGATTTTTTTGTGCAGCAACTCCGCCAACGTGGCATCACCACCAGCCACTAGCTCATAAGTAGGCAGCCATGATTCAACATAACCTGAGTTTTGGATAAGCTGAAAAGCTGATTTTTGCGTGCGCGACGCGCAAAAATCAGAAAAGCTCTTAACCAAAACTGACGTTAAACATAAAATCCCAAAACTCTGTGCCGCACAGCGGGCGGCACAGAGTTTTGGGATCTGGTTTTGAATCGTGTCGAGATACTTAGAAGATTTGCGGGTGGATGTTCTCAATGGCCTCCTATCTGGATAGCTTTTTGAAACATGAATTGTGGTGCGGCTCCGTCGCACTACAATTCACGCCAGTGGTCTAACCGTTTTCTCAGCGCGATGCCACGAAATCCCATCAGGATCAGGCAGGAGATCAGGCGGACTTTTAATTCACGATGGGTTTAAGAGGATCACCGCCCAGCATGAGTGTGAATACGTGAAGGTGAGTATATGAGCGCAAATCTATGAGCATCGTGCATATTTGAGAACTGTCACACTCGATTTCCGTTGACTGTTTTGGGAATGCCAAAATCTAGACATTATCAGCACATCAGCGAGAAAAGCTTTTCAAACGCCAAACGCCCAGATCACACCTCTGTTCCACAACCCGAATATAGGTTGACAGATGCAATCTGAGCGTTTGTAGCGTTAAGGATGCTGCTACTGCAGAACTTCTAGGGTGACGGGTGCAATGCCAGAGCTGATAAGGCCAATCGCACGGGCTGCAGCTGCCGACAGGTCAATCACACGACCTCTTGAGAAGGGGCCTCGATCATTGATTCGTACAACAACCGATTGACCCGTGTTGAGGTTAGTGACCCGCACCTGAGTGCCAAACGGCAACGACCGATGAGCAGCAGTCATGGCATTTTGGTTAAACACTTCGCCACTAGCGCTACGATTGCCATGAAATCCAGGGCCATACCAGGAAGCCATGCCGCGAAGGTTGCCACTTGTACGTGCCTGGGCAACTTGGCGAGGCTGACCTTCAATTTCGGTTAGGGGAGCAGCTCCGCCAAGGAGACGGCGCAACCGATTTGTAGCCTGTAGAACGTCTTCAGCCGGATTTTGCGTGGTATCGGGCAGAATGACATCCGTACCCATGCTGATGAGGGGGGTATCGTTGGCATAGATGATGTACTGCTCTTGCTCAGCATTCCATCTTGCAATGATGGACTCAGCATTCACACCCTCTTGGTAGAGCTGGTTGATGCGAGTAGCGATCGCCGACGCCTGCTGAACCGGGTCTAACAGGTTTGCTGAATCAGAACTCTCAGTCGGGTCCGTTGCCTTAGTGGCGGTCGATTCAGAGGGGGGGGTTGGAAGCTTGATACCTGTTTCAGCCTCTGAGGTTTGCACTCCCGCTAAAACATAAGTTTTTGGGGATACACTCACTTCAGCCGCCGAGACCGATCCCAGAAATGTAAAAACCGGGATGCTGCGAACCCGCAGCGTAGCAGCCTGACGTTCTCCTACAGTGTGAGGAAAAATCATGACGATAGTGGACTCGGCGGAATCAGCCTCTTCTTGAGACTGGTATTCTCCGACCTTGCTCACCTCGCTAGATGAGCCCACGCTCAGGGAACCCAAATCGGCAGTACTGGAGCCACCGTGGGTCGATTCTTGCGAAGAACCGAGCTTAGATGCAGGCTCAGCTTCAACGACTTCGTTGGAACCGAGTTCTTGCTGGGAAACTCGACTTCGAGGAACCTCGTCACCCTCTCCGGGGAGCGTTGCCTGACTCGGCGCGACTCCAAGAGCTGTGACCATGACCGCAGCAGTCGCTAAACTGCCCCAAATTGCTTGCTTCATACACTCCATAAGTGAAAGACAGCAGAGAGCCGAGACCTAGGACTTGTAACCTCAGAACAACCAGACCTGTTATGCCAAGGGGGTTGATTGCTCAACCGCACAAGTACCTGTCGGACACTAGGGAACTGTTCATCACAGCGCACACCACTTCTGAACTGGACAACCAAAACGGAAGACCAAGCAGAAAATTCGAGATGCAACCCTCTCAACTCGTACTCGTTATGTGTTCACTCTTTGGGTTGTGGAACTGCAACACCCTATCACGAAAAAATCGGGATGGGGATCAGGGTGCCTTTGGGAAGGGCGATAACTTCATCAAAACTTTATATTCAACATTTCGTTAAACAGACCTTTAGAAAAGGGTTTTGTCGAAATCCCGTGATAAATAGCTTTACGAAATCTTCATTGAAGTTTTCTTTTTTGTTAAGGTTCTTCCAGTTTTCCTGTGATATTGATCACAGACGCTTCACATCCCCTTAACCATCGATCTATTTCGAAAAACTAATTAGCCAGGAAAGAAAAACTTATCCTTTGTGGAGTCTGGGGTGGCCACTTGCGATCGCCCGATGGCAGTCAAAACCACTCAGCTGTTCCATCGGCTTGCATGAGAGCTTTTCATGGAAGTGCCTTTTGGCAGTTCTTACTTCAAGTACAGCGCTCATGAGCCTTTCTCCGATTTGGCTCAAGGGGTAGAGCAACCATTAGAGTGGAAAGCGATCGCCCTACCCAGCTATGCTTGGCAGATCTTGGCAAGATGCTCGATTCATAGGGGCTTTGGGGTTTGGGTGGCAACTTAATCTGGTCTTGATAAGTAAAAACGGCTGATCGGAATTAGGAGATTGCACCTTAAAAACCGTTGAATCAAGCGTTTAGATAAAAACTGATTATATTTATCCTTCTCATATCATCTTCCTGGAGAAAGGGGATGTATTCAAAAGCACAAGTATTTGCTGGGCAATTTGTACCGGTAGCCCATTGCTGTTGGCGAATTGATGAGGGTTCGGGAAGGGCTCTGCGGTCGGTTAAAGCTTGTATGACTCGTGCAGATGAGGTGAGCTATGGGCTTAGGTGCTGACCGAGCGATCGCCCCACTAATTCTTTCTTGTTAGGACTTTCTTTTTAGGATGCGCGGCAGGTAAGCCAATTTTGTGCCAGTCAGCTTTGGTTACAACAGGCGAAGTTGTGCATCTGGCATTTGGGTTTCGATGTCGATCTCGGGTGTGGTGCTCCAATCCAAGTCTGTATCGACGTGATCTGCCAGTAAGCTTTGTGCTGCAAGCACCATATCTGCTTCTAGCTCTTGCAAATGGGTTTGGTGAGCTAAGTAGGCTTTGAGCGCATCGATAGGCTCGACACTATGGCCCACGCCCAGTTCGGGAAGGCGAGGGCGGGCTAGTTGGCTAACCAATTCGGGATGAATGGTGTAAGTATGAGCCGTGGCCAGGGCTTCGTGCAGGACAATGTTGTCGATGTGTTCGAGCTGTTGTGAGTGGAGTTGGTACACCAACCGCACCACGGAGTCATGAATTTGGGCATGGGCGATCGCCCTTAAAAGCTCTGATTGCGGGTCTTCTGCATGGGATACGTCAGCCTGAATGGTGTAAAAGCGCCGCACCGACACCGGGCAAAATTCAAATCGGGTTTGATGGCGCGCCAGTTCAATGAGTACGTATCCCTTGTCTTCTTTTTCTTCGCTAAAGTCTACCCGCTCAATGCTGCCGGGATACACAACGGGCGGCTGCTCGCACAACACTTGGTGCCGATGCACATGGCCCAGTGCCACATAATCGAAACACGAGCGAGTCAACAGAGCCATGGGTACCGTAAAGCCTTTGCCGGCTGCGAGAAAACGCTCGGCCCCAAACCGTGCAGTATCGGTCATGAGATGCGCCAGCATTACGGTTGGTATCGCTGGATCGAGCTGGCGAATTTCGCCTTCTAGGGCTACCCGCAGCCGATCGATGAGGAGATCATTGACTTCTGCTAGCGATCGCCCTTCGGTTTCAGGACGGGTGAGCAAGGTGGAGCGGGTGAGCCAGGGCAAGGTCACAACCTGGACTGGCCCATTGCGCGTTTGAATACGGTGAGTTTCTAGGCGATCGCCCACAATGAATCCAGGCACTGCCAACGTTCGATAAATGCACAGGCTGGCCCCACCCAAGCCCTGAGCATGCTGATCATGATTGCCTACTAACAGCACCGTGGGAATTTGGGCATCGACTAGGCGGCGAAATTGGGTGGCAAAGGCTTCTTGTACAATTGGCGGCGGGGTTGCATCAGGAAAGGCATCTCCGCCAAACAGTACCAAATCCACAGGTTCGGCGATCGCCCGGTCAATGCACACACTCAGCGTGTGCACAAAATCTTCAAACCGTGTGTTTAAGCCGGTTTCTGGATTGACCCGACCGTGGGAAAACCCACTACCCAAATGAATATCTGACAGATGGAGAACCTTGATCATGCCCCATAGCCCAATGTGTTCGCTCACAAGTCGCGAGTGCTGACTAATGCAGCCGGCGATCGCTTCCCCTCTTTATTTCTTTTAACAGAGAAAACAATCGTACTAGTTGCTCTCCATCATTTTGCAGTGTTTCACCCAAAACGAAACAAAAAGTTTGGGTGGTGTAGTCAGACCACGCCACCCAAACTTTTTTTTAACGTCAGTTTTGGTTAAGAGCTTTTCTGAGGGTTGCGCGACGCGCAACCCTTAGAAAAGCCCAATTTTGCGTGCGCGTCGCGCACGCAAAATTGGGCGATTCAGCTTATCCAAAACTCAGGTTTTTTTATAACGACTCTACAGGTTGCGACTTAGGCTTCTACACGAGTATTCAGGGCCATATCAGTTTGGGCCGCTCCAACCGTACCGGAGTACACCAGGCCTCGCTGCATATCCAGCGTCAAAATCGTGCCATCCCGAATCACCGATGTGGCATCCTTCACCCCGACAATCACAGGAACCCCCAACCGCAGGCCAATCACCGCCGCATGGCCAGTCAGATTGTCATCCTCGGTCACAATGCCTGAGGCTTTGCGGATCGCATCCACGTACTCCACATTCGTCTTGGAAACTACCAGAATTTCCCCAGGGTTGAAGTTGCTCACTTCTTGAATGCTTTGGGCAACGCGGGCGCGACCGCTAACGGCCCCTTGGCCAATGCCAATCCCATGCCCCAGCACAGCCGTCACCAGTTCTACCTTGATCAGGTCGGTTGAACCCGACACGCCTTGCAACGTGCCTGCCGTCATTACCACCAAGTCCCCTTCTGTCAGCAGGCTCTTTTCCTGAGCAACGTTAAGCGCCGCCTGGAACGTTTGGCCAGTCGAGGGTAAATCTAATACCAACAAAGGACGCACACCCCACACGAGCTGCAACTGTCGGGCCACATCCACATGGGGCGTGACTGCCAGAATCGGCTTACTGGGTCGGAACTTGGATACGTTGCGGGCGGTGGCTCCCGTCTTCGTCAGTGTCATAATGGCTGCCGCGTTGAGCTGGTCGGCAATGTTGCCCACAGCTTGGCTAATGGCATTGGGAATGGTGCGACCGGGCGACGCTTCCAAATTGCGGGTCAGCGGAATTTCTTGCTCAATGCGAACGGCAATGCGGGCCATGGTTTCTACCGCTTGAACGGGAAACTTACCCACCGCCGTTTCGTTGGACAACATGACAGCATCGGTACCATCAATGATGGCGTTGGCCACATCCGAAATTTCGGCCCGGGTAGGCCGGGGATTATTCACCATGCTGTCGAGCATTTGGGTTGCGGTGATGACGGGAATGCCGAGCCGGTTTGCCGTGGCGATCAGGCGCTTTTGCAGAATGGGCACATCCTCCGCTGGAAGCTCCACACCTAGGTCACCCCGAGCCACCATCACTCCATCACACAGCGACAGCACGGCCTCCATTTGCTCGATCGCCTCGTGTTTCTCGATTTTGGCGATCACGGGCACATTTTTGCCAGCGCTGGCAATGAGTTCTTTAATTTCCAGCACATCTTGGGGATTGCGCACAAAGCTGAGCGCCACCCAGTCTACCCCCTGATCCAACCCAAACATGAGGTCGGTGCGATCCTTATCGGTCATAGCCTTGATGGACAGGTACACACCGGGAAAGTTGACGCCCTTGCTATTGGACAGGACACCACCGACAACCGTCCGGCAGTAAAGCTCGCGCTTGACCTTGTCAACCTTTTCGACCACCATTTCAACGCGGCCATCATCCAGCAGAATGGTAGCGCCTTCGGGCACTTCTTCGGCCAGGGGTTCGTAGGTGACAGAGCTTATGGCCTGGGTGCCTACCACCTTCTCGCTGGTGAGAATAAACGGATCGCCCTTCTGTAATACAATTGAACCATTCTCGAATTTGCCCAGGCGAATTTTGGGGCCTTGCAGGTCTTGCAAAATGCCAACAGGCTGGTTGAGTTCAAACGAGACTTGACGAATCAGACGAATATTGCGCTGGTGGTCTTCGTGGCTGCCGTGGGAGAAGTTGAGCCGGAGGGTGGTGGCTCCCGCTTCAATCAAGCTCTTGAGGACTTCTGGGCTGCTGGTGGCGGGACCAATAGTGGCGACGATCTTGGTTCGGCGAATAGCGTTGTGCAATGACATGTGCGTTCCAGAAGTCTAGATAAGGATTAGTTTTTAGCAAAAAGGTTAGGGGGACTTGCCTGAGCTTTGGCAACTCGATGCGGTTCTGGCAAGCAAAAGGGATGGTATCACGTTTGGATGGCACGTTAAGCAAATGGAGCAGGTTTTTGAACGCTAGACTCAAAAGAAGAAGGCTCATGATTCTGCCAGAAAGCCCTTCTCGAAGAAAAATTAAGCTAGAAATAGCGGGCGATCGCCTCCACATGTAACTCAAGCTTGTTAGCCCCTAACTCCTAGTCCCTCACTCTTCCTCCCGCTCTCATCTCTCTACTCCCCAATTTCCCTGTGACTCTGTCTTCTTCTCCATCGACCCTGCTCAAAGACCCGGAACGCCTAGAAACGCGCTTGAAGGAAATTCCCCAGGAGCCCGGCGTGTATTTTATGCGGGATGTGACCGACAACATTCTGTACATTGGCAAGTCGAAAAGTTTGCGATCGCGCGTTCGGTCCTACTTCCGGGAAGATCAATACCGTGATCCCCGAATTGCCCTGATGGCGATGCAGGTGGCGGAAATTGAATTCATCGTGACGGATACCGAGGCCGAAGCGCTGGCCCTGGAAGCCAACCTAATCAAGCAGCACCAGCCTCACTTCAACGTGCTGCTCAAGGACGACAAAAAGTATCCCTTTTTGTGCATTACCTGGAGCGAAGACTATCCGCGCATCTTTATCACCCGCAAGCGGCGGCTTGGCAAAACCAAAGACCGCTACTACGGGCCTTATGTCGATGTGGGGTCGCTGCGGCGCACGCTGAACTTGGTGAAGCGGGTCTTTCCCCTGCGGCAGCGGCCCCAGCCCGTGTTCAAAGATCGCCCTTGCCTGAACTACGACATGGGCCGATGCCCTGGTGTGTGCCAGCGGCTCATCTCGCCCGAGGATTACCATAAGATCATGCAAAAGGTAGCCATGATCTTTCAAGGGCGCACCAAAGAGCTAGAAGACATTTTGCAAGTGCAGATGGAAAAAGCCGCCGAAGACTTGAACTTTGAGCTGGCGGCTCGGATTCGAGATCAAATTCGCGGATTGCAAAGCCTGGGGGCAGACCAGAAAGTGGCGCTACCAGACGATACTGTATCCCGAGATGCGATCGCCCTCATGGCTGACGATCATCACGCCTGTGTACAGCTCTTTCAAATTCGGGCAGGCCGATTGGTGGGTCGCCTAGGATTTGTCGCTGATGCCCAGTCGGGTACGCCAGGGGCCATTTTGCAGCGAGTTTTGGAAGAGCACTACTCCAGCGTAGAGACCGTTGAAATTCCAGCCGAAATTTTGGTGCAGCATGAATTGCCCGAAACTGGCATGCTGACTACGTTTTTGACAGAACGACGAGGCCGCAAAGCCTCCATCATTGTGCCGCAGCGCCAAAGCAAAGCCGACCTGATCGAAATGGTGGAGCGCAACGCCGGGTACGAACTGGCGCGGACGCAACGCTTTGCCGATCGCAACAATCAAGCCATGCTGGATCTGGCCGAAATTTTGGACTTGCCCGACTTGCCCCACCGCATTGAGGGCTACGACATTTCCCACATCCAGGGTTCCGATGCAGTGGCATCGCAGGTGGTGTTTGTGGATGGGCTGCCCGCCAAGCAGCACTACCGCCACTACAAGATCAAAAACCCCACGGTGCGCACTGGCCACTCCGATGATTTTGCCAGCATGGCCGAGGTGATTCAACGGCGGTTTCGGCGCTATGCCCAAAATCCCGATTTGAAGCGGTTGGGCAATCCCGACTTCCCAGACTTGGTGATGATAGACGGGGGCAAAGGCCAGCTTTCGGCGGTGGTGGCCGCACTGCGCGAAATGAACTTGCTAGAGGATGTCAAGGTCGTCAGCCTTGCCAAGCAGCGCGAAGAAATCTTTTTGCCCGGTGAATCGTCGCCCCTCGTTACCGAGGCCGAGCAGCCTGGTGTACAGCTCTTGCGTCGCCTGCGAGACGAGGCCCACCGCTTTGCCGTGAGCTTTCACCGCAAACAACGGAGCGATCGTATGCGGCGCTCGCGCCTAGAAGATATCCCCGGCTTAGGCTTGAATCGGCAAAAGCTGCTGTTGGCCCACTTCCGGTCGATTGACTATTTGCGAGAGGCATCCGCCAAGCAAATTGCCGAAGTGCCCGGAATTGGCCCAAAAATGGCGCAAACCATTTACGAATACTTCCATCCCCAACTGCAAGACGATGACCCAGCCCTAGGCGGAAGCCTGCTGCTAGAACGAGCAACCCCCGCAGACACGGCAGAAGCCATCGCCTCGGACGACCTAGCCCAAGAAAACCCAGTCGAAAACACCCCCCAACCCTAAACAACCTGAGGGTTGCGCGTCGCGCCGCCCTCAGAAAAGCTCTTAACCGAAACTGACGTTGACCAACCCACCTCACCAACCCCTACCTTCCAGCCACCACTCCACCCAAGCCCACACCTGATCCAAACCCCACCGATGCGAAGCGGCTCAACACCGCTCACCGACAACCCATTTGCCGAGGGGGGTCTGGGAAGACGGGCTGCTGTCCCTCCCAGTCAAGGGGGTAGGGGGTGACGCACCCCCAAGCACAAGCCTTATCTTCCATGCCTGGAGTTAAATTAGCGCCGAATCGCGAGAGTCAACCCATCGGAGACCGGGATCATACTCAACGTAATGCGCTCATCATGATGCAGCCGTTGATTGAATTCACGAATCGCCTGAGTGCTGTCACTGCGATCACTCGCATCCGCAACCTGCCCCGACCACAACACGTTATCCACCACAATCAACCCACCCGGACGAACTAACTGAAGCGATCGCTCATAGTAATTCCAGTAATTCGTCTTATCCGCATCGATAAACGCAAAATCAAAACGACCCGCTTGACCCTCAGCAATGAGCCGATCCAGCGTTTCCAGCGCGGGGGCAATGCGCAAATCAATTTTGTGAGCAACCCCAGCCATTTGCCAATAGCGACGGGCGATCGCCGTATACTCTTCGCTGATATCACACGCCACAATTTGCCCATCATCCGGCAACGCCAGCGCCACCGACAAAGCGCTGTAGCCCGTAAACACCCCAACCTCAAGCGTCTTTTTAGCCTGAATGAGCTGCACCAAAAACGCTAGAAACTGGCCTTCATCCGGCGTTACCTGCATCATGCTCATCGCATGCTGTGCCGTCTCCTGGCGCAGTTCCCGCAGCACATCCGCATCGCGCAGCGATACCGACAGCAGATAATTGTGCAAACCTTCGCTCAGCCCTAAACTTTTGCTACTCATAGTCCAACTGGTTGAGGTGAATTGGCAATTGCCGTGGTCGTTGAAAGAGATGGCACAATCATAGGTGATGAACACAACACCAAGAGCCATGTGGCGAGCGATCTTAATTGGAATGTTGGCCGTGCTGTTAACGGCCTGTAGCGCCCTGCCTAACCCAAATGTGGTTGAAAAGGCGATCGCACTACAACTGAGCCAAACTCAGGCAGAGCTTGAGGCAGAGCTGGCAGAGCCTAACATGGTTCCGCCAAATTTTTCTGTAAGCCACGTTAAAATTTCGGAACGTCAACCCCTCACCATTTCCGACCTGAAATCCTATCGAGTGCGCGGCACCTACGACGTTGCGATCGCTTACCCCGACCATCGCGTTGTTCAGCGCAAAAATCCATTTGAGGTGTATGTGCAGCAGCAACTCGAAAGCAAAGTGTGGCGACTCGCCCAACTCAAGCGGACAGAAACCGGAGACGAACGCTGGGTGACAAGTTTGCTCCAGTAACACTCAGTCGGCTCTTCTATCAGTCAGTTCAACAATCAGCTAGTTCGACCATCAGCTAGTTCGACCATCAGCTAGTGCGCCATTAGCCGATTCATCGCTCCTGCTCCAACGGCTTGTACATAGGACTGACGCACTTCAGACAAAAAAACAGGGGGTTGAATGATTTTGGGAGTGCTAAACGCTCCCAAAATCATTCAACTGCGTAAGTCCTATGGCAGCAAGAATGTTACGCAGCACGGTTGCACAACACCTCTCGCTGGAGCCGACTATGCAGACTCACCCAACCGTTGCACCCACGCCACAGCCCTCTCCACATCCGATACCTGCACTCCATCTGGCAAAGACGGTCGCTGAACCATCACCATCGGCAAATTCAACTCGCGTGCGGCCACCAGCTTTGACACAGTAGCCGCGCCACCGCTATTTTTGGTCAGCACGGTATCAATGCGATGCTCAACCATGAGCTGGCGATCGCCCTCCACGGTATAGGGCGGACGGTCATAAACCGCTGTGCCCAAAGGCATTGGACGATCGGCCAGAGGTGATTCAAGCAACCGCATCAAACACCAACACGAGGTCAGGTCTGCAAATCGAGATAGCTCCTTTCGGCCAATGGTCAAAAATACGCGCCGCCCCAAACAGGACACTGCCTCCACCGCCGCTTGAATTGTTGGAACTTCAATCCAGCGATCGCCCGCTTCTGGCTTCCACGCAGGCCGCACCACCATCAGTCGGGGAATCTTGCACCGCTCTGCCGCCGCTGCCGCCGCGTGCGAGATCTGAGCCGCAAATGGATGAGTCGCATCAATGAGGAGAGCGATCGCCTCCGCCTTGAGGTAATCCACCAATCCATCCACCCCGCCAAATCCTCCGCGAATCAGTGTTCCTGGCAATGGCTTCGGCTGCGACGTTACTCCTGCCAGCGACGTAATCACATCAACATGGCTCAAAGCCTCCAACCGCTGCGCCAGTTCAGCCGCTTCCGCCGTTCCCCCTAAAATCAAAACCCGTGTTCGTTGTTCCATCCATCCCTATTCCCGACTCCCGACTCCCCCTTACTGCCCCTCTTCCACCACCACTACTGGAATTGGACTGGTCTCCAGGACAGCTTGCGAAACCGACCCCATAAGCACTCTATCCAAAGTATGCGATCGCCCATCTTGTGAGCGATCGCCCCGTTTGCCCATCACAATTTCGGCCACGTTGTGATGCAGGGCCGTCGTCACGATCGCTTCGGGCATAGAACCATTGACAACCAAAAACTGGTGGCGAATATCCGCCAGAAGCCGTTGAGCCGTGGCTTGTAGATCGAGGGTGCGATCGCGATCTTCAGCACGTTCCACATGCAGCACAATCACGCTGGCATCGCTACGGCGAGCGAGTTCGGCAGTTTTGGTCAGTACCGCAACTGCGAGCGGTGAGGTATCCACAGCCGCCAGCAACACCAACGTTTTGGATACAGAAACTTTGGTTGGGTCAACATCGCCCCGGGTCAACAGTTTGGGGGCAAAGGTGGGAATAGCCCAGGCACCCAAAGGCGCAGTAACCAAAATGGAGAGAGCGGCGATCGCCAGCATCGTGTCTCCACCCGCAATTCCCTGAGCCAGGGGAATCGCCCCAATCGCCGCTTGCACCGTCGCCTTGGCTGAGTTTCCCGGCAGCAAAAACAGCCGCTCCTTCCAGTTCCAATTACTGCCCAGCGTAGAGAGATACCAGCCAATGCCCCGCCCAACCAGGGTACCCAGCACCAGCAACAGTAAACCCGGCAGCAGCACCCCCTCTAGCACATTGAGCTGAATGCTCGCCCCCAGCAGCACAAACAAAAACAGCTGCGCCACCACCCACAAACTGTCGAATCCGCTGCGCAATCGCCGCGCCAGGGGGCCATCCAGTTCAATCACGAAAAAACCAGTTGCCATGACCGCTAAATAACCCGAGTAAATGGGCACCACCTCGGCCACCACGACCAACAGTAGGGCAATGCTGGCAGCCACGATCGCATCTTGTACCGCATTTTGAGTCCAGTTTTGGTTGGCCAGTAGGCGCACCACCAGCCGTGCCACTAGCCATCCCAACAGCAACCCCAACGCAATTTGCGACACCACTTGCAGAGGAAGTAGCTGCACAGGGCTGAGCGTGACACCTCCGGGCAGACTCAGCCCTGAGGTACTCTGGGTCAAAAAAGCCAACAGCAGGCTAAACACCAGCAGCAACAGCACATCCGACAAAGCGCTGCCCGTCAAAATTGCATCGGGAATTCCCTTCTCAACGCCCCAGCCCAAACTTTTGAGCCGCAGCATTCCCGGCACAATCACAGCAGGAGACTCGGCTCCAATAATGCAGCCCAACATGAGCCCGGTTGCAAGATCAAACTGAAACAGCACCATGGATAGCAATGCAGTGGCGATCGCTTCTCCAATGGCGGGCAAAAATCCGAGGCGGAGGGCAACCGTCCCCTGTTGTGCCAGTTTGTCGCGATCGAGCCCCAGCCCAGCCTTCATGAGAATGACCATCACGGCGATCGTACGCAGTCCGCTGGCAGCTTCTAGCATCTCTGGCCCCAGACGATTGGCAACCTGTGGCCCTAACAGGATTCCAGCCGCAATCATGCCAACGAGTTCTGGCAGCTTCACGCGCCGAGCGAGTTGCCCCGCAAAAAAGCCAACCAACAAAACCCAGAGCACACTTTCCAACATTCGTTTGCGTTTCCTGATTCTGTATTCTTCTTTCAGAGAGATGACAATCCCTTCTAACCTACCTAAGGTGAGACTGCACCATTTAGTTCACCTGGGGTTTATGAGAAGCCTGTTGATGCGCAGTCCTATTGCGATCGCAGTGTTTTGGATTGGAATTTACCTGTGCCTAACACTGTTTCCGCTGTTTGTGTTGTTGCTCTATCCACCCGCCCCCAACATAGAGCGCGGGTTTTGGATTGAGTTTTCGGTAGCTTTGGGCTTTATTGGCCTAGCCATGATGGCGCTCCAGTTTGCGCTCACGGCCCGCATCAACCGCATCGAATCTTCCTATGGAATTGACATTATTCTGCAATTTCATCGCTACATTTCCATCGTTGCGTTTTGCTTTATCCTGATTCATCCCATTATTTTGTTTATTCGCCAACCCGAAACGTTGGCTTTGCTGAATGTGCTGGAAGCGCCATGGCGAGCCCGATTTGCTGTAACGGCTACCTCGGCCCTGATTGTGCTAGTCGTCACATCCATTTGGCGAACTCAGCTCCACATTCCTTATGAACCCTGGCGCTTGTTGCATGGCACGATGGCGGTGTTGGCTCTGTCGTTTGGCATTGCGCATGCGGTTGGGGTGAACTACTACTTATCGCTGTTTTGGAAGACAGTTCTTTGGGCGGCGATCGCGCTTACGGCTCTCTGGCTGCTGGTCTATGTGCGGCTCATTAAGCCCGCCCTGATGACTAAGAAGCCTTACTTGGTTGAGGATGTAACTCCCCAACGGGGGAACACGTGGACCCTGGCTCTGCGCCCCCACGGGCACCAGGGTTTTACATTTGACCCAGGGCAGTTTTCCTGGATTACGCTGGATATTTCGCCGTTTCGCATGCGTGAGCATCCATTTTCCATGTCGTCGAATGGTGATAATTCCGAGCGACTGGAATTTACGATCAAAGCCTTGGGTGACTTTACCGAGCAAATCAAGGATATACAACCAGGGACCAAAGCCTACTTGGATGGCCCCTATGGAGTGTTTACGAGCGATCGCTACGAAGATGCAGCGGGCTTTGTGTTCATTGCTGGGGGCATAGGCATCACTCCATTCATGAGCATTCTCAAAACCCATGGCGAACGCCACGACGACGAACGCCCCTACCTGCTGATTTATGCCAGCAGTAGTTGGGATGATGTAACGTTTCGAGAAGAGTTGGAGGCGATGCAGCAGCGCATGGATTTGACGGTTGTGCATGTGCTGCGCCATCCTCCCGATGGCTGGGAGGGCGAAACGGGCTATGTCGATCGCGATCTGTTAGAGCGCTACATTCCCAAGCGGCGAGGCACCCGGCAGTACTTTATTTGTGCTGCACCACGCATGATGGATGCTGTCGAACGAGCGCTGCATGAGCTAGATGTGCCTGCTACCAATATTCATATGGAACATTTCAACTTGGTTTAGGCGAACGCTTGGGATGGTTGTGCGATCGCCATTCCCTTGATCATCCATCCCCATCGGCTATCGTTGTCCACCAGCTTGATAGAGCTTTCCCAATTCCATCCAAGACTGAATTAGCCAATCCGATTGATTTACTTTATTAAATGAGGTGTAGAACCTATGCGGTATAGCATCATGTTGCAATTAGCGTCCCTCATCACGCTAATGCTGATTGCAGCATCAGCCATGTTTGCATGGCTACAAAGCCGACCCAGTCCAGTCGAGCTTGAGCGGACAAAACGAGAACGAATCGGTCGTGAGCTGGCAGATTTAGGATTACGCCACGAAAGGCAAACGAGTGTTTTTGTTCGTACCCTACCTCAGTAACGCCAGTTTCGGTTAAAGGCTTTTCTGAGGGTTACGCGTCGCGCAACCCTCAGAAGCGCCCATTTTTGCGTGCGCAACGCGCACGCAAAATTGGGCGCTTCCGCTTATCCATAACTCCCGTTCAATCACAAATCACGGGCAGGTTGTGTTTCACACGTGGGGATGTTGATTGTAGAGGCTCGACTCCACCTCTTCTCTACAACCCGCATGCATAGACCTAGAACACCCCCCATTGCCGATCGAATTGCCAAGTACCTCAATATCATCTCGATACCATTAAAAAAAATCAGATTCTAAAGCCCTGTGTTGCCCACATAGCGGGCGGCACAGGGCTTAGAATTTTAGGTTTAATAATGACTGGTTACTTAGAGTTCATCGCTCTTTAAGCTCGATGTTGACTGGATGGGTAAGGCTTGAACAGGGGGTTAAACTTCTTCCGGGGGCGGCTCTTCTTTGGCTTTCATTTCGTTGAGCTGAAGGAGGCTAATGACAACCCCAGCGATGGGAATTGATAAAAAGACCCCAACCAAACCGGCAACTCGTGCCCCCACCAGTAGGGCAAAAAACATCACCACCGGGTTCATATTAATGGAACCTTGCATAATACGCGGCATGAGCAGGTTTTCTTCAATTTGCTGAAGCCCAATACAAATGCCAATGACCTTGAGGCTTGTCCAAAAACCTTGGGGCAGCAAAATAATGGCAACAAGCGAAATCCCTAATGTTGCACCAATACCCGGAATGAGATCGAACACACCTGCAATTACAGCTAATAACAAAGCATAGGGAACTTGAAGAATAACAAACACGAGGAACGAAGATACTCCAAAAAAAATAGAGAGTAACAACCTCCCCCAAAAGAATCCGAGAAAATTTTGCTGAATTGCCGAGGTGACGCGATCGCGCTGGTCTTCATCCACCAGCTTTAACAAAAACCGCCACAGTCGATTTCCATCCAGTAACATAAAAAACGCAATTACTGAGATAAAAATTAAATTCAGCAAATTACCCAACACGTTTTGCAGCGTTGCTAGGCCAACCGCAATGCCTGTGACCAACTGATCTCGAATTTGCTCTTCTATCGTGGTGAGGTCAACCGAGATATTCCACCGTTGAAACGATCGCTGCAAATTATTCAATAAATCAAACCCAAACTCCAACAGCCTAGGAGACTGCTCAGCAAGCTGTTGGGCTTGAGCCAATAGTGCAAATCCTAGCGTGGCAACAAGCCCCGTAACGGCCAGCAGTGCAATCAAAAAAATGACAATCACCGCCACCCCTCGAGGCATGTATCGGCTCAGCCAACGGACTGGGTAATTGAGCAAAAACGCAAGAATGGCAGAGAAGGTAAAAATGACAATAACCGAATCGAAATACACGAGCACCTGCACGATCGCCCAGCCCAAAGCGAACAGCAGCAGATAGTAGACGAGTTTTGAATTATCGAGTTGATCCCAAAAATGTTTTAGTCGTGGCTCTTTCATAAAGGTGAGGCTTCTTGATCGGGGTGCACCGTAGGAAATCCTAATTATGCAATGACGTAATTTTTTATCGTTTGTTGATATTGCCTCATTTATCTCCCCATAGGTAGGGATATGAAATTGTAATGCCTGATATCTTTTTGGGGAGATTATATTGCGTCATTGACGAGGTACATGCGGATGTTGTCGATTCCAACAGATTCCAACAACGTACTGGAATGGGTTGGGTTCTGTATATCCCGCTTGTGGTTTATCTCAGTAGTTGGCACAAGCAGTGAGGGCAGTCATCGTGAAACGGCTTGATGGAAAAACAGCACTCGTGACCGGAGCAACCTCGGGCATTGGTCAGGCGATCGCCATTCGGCTCGCTCAAGAAGGCTGCAATGTTGCCATTAACTACCGTAAAGATCCAGAACGGGGCGACGAAACTAGTGAACTGGTGATGCAAAAAGCTTGTGAAGATGTCAACGCTTGCGGGGTTCGTGCGCTGCCGGTACAGGGAGATATTTCCCAAGAGTTTGACATTGTCGATATGGTGAATGAAGTGGTGAGCACGTTTGGCCACTTGGATATTTTGATTAATAATGCGGGCATTCAATCTGAAAAGCCTTCGCATGAGCTGACGGCAGAAGATTTGGATCAGGTGCTAAATGTGAACCTGCGCGGCTCATTTTTGTGTGCTCGTGAGGTGATTCAACATTGGGTGGCCCATCAACGCCCCGGAGTAATTATCAACGTGTCGAGTGTGCATGAGCTGATTCCTCGACCTAGGTATGTCAGCTATTCCATGAGTAAGTTTGGCATGCAGGGAATGACCAAAACGCTGGCGCTGGAGTATGCCAGCCGGGGGATTCGAGTGAATGCGATCGCCCCTGGTGCCACCATTACCCCCATTAACGACGCCTGGACGGAAGATCCCGAAAAGCAGGCCGAAGTTGAAAGCCACATTCCCATGGGTCGTGCGGGCACCTCCGATGAAATGGCCGCAGCGGTTGTGTTTTTGGCTTCGGACGAAGCAGCCTATATTACCGGGCAAACCCTGTTTATTGATGGGGGGCTGTCGCTCTATGCCGATTTTCAGGAGCCTTGGTCGGCTTAGAGCAAGGGTGTTTTTGCGTTGGTTTGTTAGCCGTGCGTGTTTGACTTGCACTTGTTTCATCCGTTACACCTTCCATCCGTCACCCTCATAGGATTTCTCATGCGTCAACAGCAAAAGCGATTTCAATTGGGTTCTGTGGTGCGATCGCTGTTGGGGTTGGTGGCGCTTGGGGTGGCTGTGTCTGGTTTGAGCGTTTTAGGGGTGATGTACATGCGAGGTGCGTTTCGCACTTCGGCAGAGTACGAGCTGGAGAATGCGCCTGCTGCGGAAGATCCTCGTTTTGCACTGGCGATGGTGAGTTTGGGCAATGCGATCGCCTCGGAAGGAGCCATGACCGGCTTTTGGGTGGGTGCCGAGGATATTTATGCCGCCCGGTTGGCCGCCATTCGTGAGGCGCAATTTTCCATCCGGTTCGAGACTTACTACATGCAGCCAGGACAACGAGCCGATGACTTTGCTGCTGCATTGATAGAGCGATCGCAAGCTGGAGTCAAGGTGCAAGTTATTGCCGATGACCACGGTAGCGACGATATTCCCGATGAGTATTGGCAAACCCTTGAAAATGAAGGCATTGAGGTGCGTCTCTTTCGCCAGTTTGATTGGAGATCACCCACCGATTACAACTCACGCACCCATCGCAAGCTGCTAATTATTGATGGGCAAACCGTGCTGACTGGCGGTGCTGGAGTCTCGGATGAGTGGGATGGCGATCCTGAAATTGACGATCGCGCTCCCTGGCTAGAGTTTGAAGTGCGGTATGAGGGTGCGATCGCCCAATTACTAGAGGGGCTGTTTTTGCAAAACTGGGTGCAAGAGGGCGGCTCCATTGACCTGGCAGAAGCGTTGCAGCCCAGAGGCTCAACCCAATCTGCGCCACAGCCTGATTCCCCTGATTCCACCAATCTCGTCCCAGAGCCAGACCCAACCGCAGCTGGCGTGCAGGTCGAAGCCAGCAATACAAACCCAACCGGGATCGAAACCACCGGAGCAACCGCAGCTGTGGAACCGCTCTACATTACCGACGATTCCGCTTCGTTGGGGGAATCATCGGTACGAATGCTCACCCAACTCAACGCCCTGGCCGCCACCGAGCGCTTATGGCTTAGCAGTCCATACTTCATTCCCGATGCCAATACGCGCCGTGCCCTCATGGATGCGCAGAATCGGGGAGTGGATGTTCGCATTCTCACTATGAGCGAGAAAACGGATAAGGAACTGGTGCATTACACCTCGCGCGAAATGTATGGAGACTTGCTGCGGGCAGGGGTGCAAATTTGCGAATACCAACCCAGCATGATGCACGCCAAAATGACCCTGGTCGATCGCAATTGGGCCAGCACTGGCAGTGCCAATTTTGATCCGCGCAGCTATTTCCACAACGACGAGCTGAATATTTCAGCCTCCCATCCCGAATTGGTACAAAATTTGGAGCAATTCTTCTCAACCGCACTGCAAAGCAGCCAATGCCTTACTTACGAGCAATGGCAACAGCGGCCCATTTGGGAGCAGGCACAAGGCCGATTTGGCCTGTTGTTCAAAAACTTGCTATAAGACCCCGTTGATTTTTGAATTTTGATTTTGGATTGGGCCATGGGCGGCAAAATTTGCGCTTCCGAAATCCGAAATCCAAAATTGCAAACTGGAGACTAATAACCATGAACGCAGAAGAAAAGCGGTTGGCTGAAGATCGAGAACGCAAAGCCTATTGGCGACGCTGGGGGCCATACCTGAGTGAGCGACAGTGGGGCACAGTCCGCGAAGACTACAGTGCCGATGGCTCTGCTTGGGAATACTTTCCGCATGACCATGCGCGATCGCGCGCCTATCGTTGGGGGGAGGACGGCATTGCGGGCATTTCCGACAACCACCAGCGCTTATGTTTTGCGATCGCCCTATGGAACGAGCAAGACCCAATCTTGAAGGAGCGGATGTTTGGGTTGGCAGGGTCACAGGGCAATCACGGCGAGGATGTGAAGGAGTACTACTTTTACCTGGATAATACGCCCAGCCACGCCTATATGAAGTACCTGTACAAGTACCCGCAGGCAGCATTTCCTTACGCTCAGCTGCTTGAGGAAAACCAGCGGCTTGGCTTTCACCATCCCGAATTTGAGCTGTTGGATACGGGCATTTTTGACCGGGATGAATACTTTGATGTGCTGGTGGAGTACGCCAAACAAACCGACGAAGACATATTGGTAAAAATTAGCGTGACCAATCGGGCGGCTGCGCCAAAACCCCTGCACCTGTTGCCCACGCTGTGGTTTCGCAACACCTGGTCTTGGTACGAAGGAACCGATATTCCTCAGCTTCGGGCGGTGGATGGAGCCGATGTTCCGGTGGTACATGCCATGCATCCCACGTTGGGCGATCGCTGGCTCTATTGCGACACCCCCCATCTCCATCCCGAAACGCCACTGCTGTTTACCGAAAATGAAACCAACCGTGAGCGCCTGTTTGGTACCACCAACTCTACCTGTTATGTCAAAGATGGCTTTCACGATTATGTGGTGCAGGGCAAAACCGAGGCTGTCAACCCCGATGGCTACGGAACCAAAATGGCAGCCTACTATTCCCTGATGCTGGAGGCGGGGGAAACTCGGGTGATTCGACTGCGCCTAACGGAAACGCCACCCGAGCAGTGCCAACCCTTTGGCGATCGCTTTGATGCGGTATTTCAGCAGCGGCAACAGGAAGCTGGCGAGTTTTATCAACGCTTTGCCCCAGCCAACCCCGAGCAGCAACAGGTGCAGCGCCAGGCATTTGCAGGCTTGCTGTGGACGAAGCAGTTCTACCACTACGTGATAGAGGATTGGCTCACGGGTGACCCGGCCCAGCCCGCGCCGCAGCGCGACTATTGCCGCAATGCCGAATGGCGGCACCTGTTCAACGACGACATTATTTCCATGCCCGACAAGTGGGAGTTTCCCTGGTATGCGGTATGGGATCTGGCGTTTCACGTCATTCCCCTAGCGATGATTGACCCCGACTTTGCCAAGCGGCAAATGGATCGGTTCACGCGGGAATGGTACATGCATCCCAATGGGCAAATTCCGGCCTACGAATGGCAGTTTAGCGATGTGAATCCACCCGTGCATGCCTGGGGGACGCTGCGGGTGTACCAGATCGAAAAGTCGCTGTATGGCAAAGCGGATACGGCCTTTTTGGAGCGGGTGTTTCAAAAGTTGTTGATGAATTTTACCTGGTGGGTCAACCGCAAGGACAAGGACGGCAACAATGTGTTTCAGGGTGGCTTTTTGGGGCTAGATAATATTGGGATTTTTGACCGTAGCTCGGAATTGCCGACGGGGGGATATTTAGAACAGTCGGACGGGACGAGCTGGATGGGGATGTATAGCCTGAATATGATGGCGATCGCCCTGGAGTTAGCCAAGTTCAACCCGGTGTACGAGGATGTTGCCAGCAAATTTTTTGAGCACTTTCTCTACATTGCGGATGCGATGAACTACGTGGGCGATGTGTGCCTGTGGGATGGAGCCGACGAGTTCTTTTACGATGTGCTGCACGCGCCTGATGATACGCGGCATCACCTCAAGGTGCGATCGATGGTGGGGTTGATTCCCCTATTTGCGGTAGAAATGATCGAGCCCGAAACGCTGGAGCAGTTTCCGCACTTTCAGCAGCGACTGGACTGGTTTATTGAAAACCGCCCGCTCCTGCAACAAAATATTGCCTCCCTCAAGGAAACTGAAGAAAACCGCAATCGGCTGTTGGCGATCGCCTCTCCAACCAAACTGCGCGCCATTTTGCGACGATTGCTTGATGAACATGAGTTCTTTAGTCCCTACGGCATTCGCTCATTGTCCAAGCACCATGCCGAGCATCCCTACACGTTTCGCACCAATGGTGAGGAGCATCGCGTGGCCTACGAGCCCGCAGAATCCACCAGCGGTATGTTTGGCGGCAACTCCAACTGGCGCGGCCCCATCTGGTTTCCCATGAACTTCCTCATCATTGAGGCGTTGCAGCGGTTTCATCGGTATTTGGGTGACGACTTTCGGGTGGAGTGCCCTACTGGGTCGGGCAATTGGGCCACCCTCCAGGAGGTATCCATGGAGATTGCGCGACGGTTGGTTCACATTTTTGAGCATGATGAGGACAGTGGCGATCGCCCCATTCACGGTCGCTATCCCCGCTTCCAAACCGATCCGCACTGGCGCGATTTGCTGCTGTTTTACGAATATATCAACGGCGATAATGGCACGGGACTGGGAGCCAACCATCAAACCGGGTGGACCGGCTTGGTGGCAACGCTCGTGTACGAATGCGCCACAGGCGAAGACATGCGACCAGCCCCATAATCGGGTCATGTTTGGTGGATGGGTGGCATCCACCAAACATGCGTAGATCTAGGGCTGCACAATGACGGGTGAACCTAGCGCCACCTGCTTGTACAGTTCTTCCACATCGTCGTTGTGCATGCGAATGCAGCCATGGGAAACAGCCTGCCCGATCAGGTCGGTATCGTAGGTGCCGTGAAAGCCCACCACCCCTTGCCCATCCGACCAAAAGGCGATCCAGCGGGTGCCCAATGGATTGCCCGGGCCGGGTGGAATGTCTTGTTTGGTAATAGGGTGCTGCCAATGGGGATTGACCTGCATATCGGTGACGGCAAAGCGGCCTGTGGGCGTTTCCCAGCCATCTTGCCCGATCGCCACGGGGTAGTTGCGAATGCGCTCAGCCCCTTTGTACAAGGACACTTGGCGATCGCTCAAATCCACAACAATTTGCGCAACGGAGTCGGGCAGTGTGTGAAGGGTAGTGTGGAGTCCCGGAACCGCAGCCACAAATCCGTTGGGGTCGGGTTCTGGACGAAGGGTGGAGTGGGTATCTTTTGCGGATGGAGGAGAGAAGGGCGATCGCACCTGAGACAACAGCTGGTGCATCCAGCCGCCCGCCAGGGGAGAGGTCGCCTTGGAGTCATCCAGTGCCTCGGCTGTGGATGAGGTGGAGGAGCGCGCCGGAGTTACCGAAACGTTCAACGTAGCCGAGTCAGTCGGGGGTGCGGCTCCACCTCCGGCTGACTCGGCCCGGTTTAGGTTTTGCGCCCATAGCAACAGGCCCGCCGTGGCAAAGCACAGCACCATAAAGCTACGCGTGATAGAACCTCTATCCGTCATGACTTGGGTGAATGAGAACCGTTGCCTTGTAGAAAGCCATCACATCAGAAAGCCATTACCGCTTTCTACACTCTTCTGTCACCTCTAGCTTAATCCCGAACTCTACCGAAATTTTGACGGTTTTGAGCCAAATAGCGCGATCGCACCCAAAATCTAACCAGAGATGGGTCGGCGCAATAGGAACGGATAACGGTCTCTAATTCACATCTTCCACAATGGCCTGGAGCCCGCTCTGGCTGAGCTGATCGGCAGCAGCTTGGGCATTGTCGCGGTTGCCAAAGGCTCCCGTTTGCATGACCACCTCGCTCCCCGAAAATGTGGCAAAGGCACCCGGTACGAGCGATCGCACCAAGCTTTGCTCGGCATCGCTGCGGGTTCGCACAATGACGCGGTAGCGCAACCCAACTTCGCGGGCGCGGCTAGCCACCGGGCCACCGCTGTTAAACGACAGAGAATTGGCCACTACTCTAGGAACGCCAATGGTCGGTGTGTCGCCCACATAGCCAGTCGGAATGTTGGCGCTGGGTACGGGCAACAGATCAGGATTGAAGGTCGGGGCTGCCGAGAGCTGAGGCAACCCAGAGGGCGGTGGCGGCACGGAAGGTTGCGGCGGCTGAGATGGCTGCGATCGCACAGGCTGGGGCGTTGCTGCGACCGACCAACCCGGACTTTCGGGCGGTGGGACTGGAATTTCGATGGCGGTGCCAGTGGTAGATTGCCGGACGGGGGTTGCTGCTGAAGAGATAGAAGCTGTTGTTTCGTAGGTTGAGATGGGCGATCGCCGACGAGAGGAAAAGGTACGCTGGGGTGCTGCCGGACGGCTGGGTGCCACTTCGACAGGCTGGGCGGTTCGCGAACCAAAGGTGCGGGCAGGAGCGGCAGGTCGCGCCGGAACAGCCGACATTACCGGAACGGCAGACGGGACAGGAACCGCCCCTGCAATCGTCGCGGGAACGGCCACGGTTGGCTCTGCATTCGCTGTTGGCCCTGCATTCACTCTGGGCTGTGTGGCGATCGCCGCTTGCCCCTGAACTTCGCCTCGAATCACCACACTCCGCCCGTTGGTGGTTGGGTCTTCAATCAGCACAACTCCATTGGGTAATCGCAGCGGAAACTGTTCTCCGGTTTCGGCGCTGTAGGTGCCTGTGCCAAGCACAATTGCAGTATTGGGTCGAGCCATTTGTAACGCGCGGGTAATGGTGCGAAAGGGCGATCGCTGGCTGCCATCGCCACTTAAATCATTGCCCATTACCGGACTGACAAATAATAGCTGGTTGGCGGCAGCAACTTGGGTTTGTGCCATCAATGTTGGCCCCAAAACGGGTTCTGAAACGGATGAACCCGACATCGGTTGCCCCGTGCGATCGCCCGCCTCAGATGCTATGGCAATAGAGCCATAGGCCACACTTCCCACACTCACCAATCCGGTACAAATTACCTGAGCTATCACTCGCGTTTGGCCCTGATTTAAACATAGAAACCGAGCCAAACGTGCTCCAACTTGCTGCGTTGAATATCGACCCAAACCATACTTCAACATGCCAAAAAACCTCTCTAAAGAAGCCAAATTAAACCAGTTTTGACCTCAAAAATACGAGTTCAATGATTGTCTTTGGTGGCTATTCCATTTGGCCAATCATCATAGCGAACCGTGCAGAAAATGCTTCACTTTTTTCTCAGACTGCTTCAACCTCAAGGTTCCTAAACGCTCCTAGCTTCCTCATGCTGGGCAGGCGTCGCCTCAAGCGGCTATGGCGGTGGGTCATCTAGATGCGATCGCCACATCCATCAAACACTTCGATATCATGGATACAGCGAACATCACAGCCACCGATCCACAGGGTGCTGTGATGTTTTGGTGTTTGGCAACCTGCGCTCATTCCAATTGCAATCTACAGTTTCCACCATGCATCAGCAGATCCAGTCCAGCTCGGCTCCATCTCCCACAACAACCACCGCAATTTATCGCATTCTCGATGCCAACTTGGATCGCGCCCGCGAAGGATTGCGCATTGTGGAAGAATGGTGCCGATTTGGTGCCGATGATGTGGCATTGACCGCCGAGTGCAAGGCCATGCGGCAAGAGCTGGCCCAGTGGCATAGTGCCGAGCTGCGGGCCGCGCGCAATACCCCCGGTGATGTCGGCACAGGCATGACCCATCCTGATGAAGAACAGCGCACAAGCGTAGACGATGTGCTGCTGGTGAACCTGTGCCGAGTGCAAGAAGCACTGCGCGTGCTGGAGGAGTACGGCAAGTTGTACTGGCTAGAGATGGCCACGGCCTGCAAGCAGTTGCGCTATCGCGTGTACACGCTAGAAAGCAAGCTACTCAAGCCCAATCACTCGGCTTTGGAACGGCTGAAGCGATCGCCCCTCTATCTCGTCACATCTCCCAGCGATCGCCTGTTTGAAACGGTGGAAGCAGCCCTGCAAGGTGGGCTCACGTTGGTGCAATATCGTGACAAAAACCGCAATGACGACGAACGCTTTCCCCTTGCCGAAAAGTTAAAACAGCTTTGCCATCAATACAAGGCACTGTTTATTGTGAATGACCGGGTGGATTTGGCGATCGCCGTGGATGCGGATGGGGTTCACCTCGGTCAGCAGGACATGCCCATCGCGGTGGCTCGTCGCCTCATCGGAACCCACAAGCTGATTGGCCGCTCAACCCACTGCCCCGACGACCTACACCGGGCGATCGCCGAAGGAGCCGATTACATTGGCGTTGGCCCCGTCTATGAAACCCCAACCAAAGCCGGACGCGCCGCCGCCGGACTCGACTACGTACGCTACGCCGCCCAACATGCCACCCTGCCCTGGTATGCGATCGGCGGCATCCACCCCGATAATCTATCCGATGTCCTCGCAGCCGGAGCCACCCACGTTGCCGTCGTCCGCGCCATCATGGCCGCCCCCGACCCCCTCCTCACCACCCAACACCTTCTCTCCCGCTTTTAATACTTTTCCTCCCTACTCCCCACTCTCTACTCCCTATTTCCAAATCTCATCCATGCAAACCATCAATCTGCACATCAACGGTGAACCTCGCCAATGCCAAGCCAACTTGGTGCTGCCAACGCTGTTAGAAACGCTGGGCATGAATCCTCGTTTGGTTGCGGTGGAATATAACGGTGATATCTTGCATCGTCAGTACTGGGATGAGACCTATGTGAAAGAGGGCGATCGCCTCGAAATTGTCACCATTGTGGGAGGCGGCTAAGCTCGTTTGCCATTCTTACCTAAGCCCGGTGATGTTTTAGACCCGTCACGACCCCAAACCCCTACTCATGAGTACGGGTATCCCACCTTAAATCTGCCTGTAGCAATTCGCCTCAACGGCGGGAAAGCGGTAGATTAGTAAGTGAGGCTTTGCGATGTAACGTTTGGTTAAGGCGTAGGGCAACGCTGCACACCGTCGAGTGTTCGGCAGATTCATTTCTCCAGTTTGCCGCTAAAACCTGAACAGAGGAATTATCGTAAAGCTGTTGTGATGGCTGGCACATCCCTCATGGCATGGGTCAGCAGACATCAGCGGTTGTTGCTTTGGATGGGCAAAAAGTCTATGCCTAGAAAATTTGTGAATTTAATCAAGCCCCTGTTCAAAACGTTGGTCATTTTCTCTTTGGTTGCCACGCTGGTGTTGGGCAATGCCAGCAACGCCATGGCAGCCGTACGCGGTGGCGGACGGATTGGCGGTGGTAGCTTTAGAGCCCCTGCGCCGACCCGTGTTGCGCCTCGGCCTTCGTCTCCGGGTGGCTATGGCGGCGGGTATGGCTATGGCTATCCCGGTGGTGGCTTTGGGTTCCCCTTCATCATGCCGATCTTTGGCATTGGCGGCGGATTTGGTGGCCTATTCACCATTCTGCTGTTCTTGTCGCTGGCAAGCTTCCTGGTACGTAGCTTCCGCAATGCAACCGCCGAGTCGAGTGATGAGCTAGGGTACACCAGCAATCCCAAGGTATCGGTCGCCAAGGTGCAGGTTGGGCTGTTGGCGGATGCTCGTGAGCTGCAAGCCGACCTCAACAACCTTGCCGAAAAGGCCAATACCAGCACGGCAGCTGGCTTGAGCCAAGTGCTGCAAGAGTCAACTTTGGCACTGATGCGCCATCCCGAATATTGGGCCTATGGTGGTTCCACAAGCAGTAAGATCGCGCTCAACTCTGCCGAAGCTCAGTTCAACCGATTGGCTCTGGCTGAGCGCAGCAAGTTCAGCGGCGAAACGCTGTCGAATGTGAATAGCCAGGTGAAGCGGGCGGCGATCGCCGTTTCCGACGGTGGGGAGCAAGCATTGGCCGAAACCCAGCCTGGAGAGTACATTGTGGCGACGTTGCTGGTGGCAACTCAGGGCGATTTGCAATTGCCTGCCATCAACAGCGAAGCAGATATGCGCCGTGCGCTAACTCAGTTGGGCTCTGTGTCGAGCGATCGCCTGTTGGCCTTGGAAGTGCTGTGGACTCCTCAAGCCGAAGGCGAAACCATGTCCTCCGAAGAAGTGTTGGCCAATTACCCCGAACTACGCCTCATCTAACTTCATCCCCTTGCTTAGCAGCTAGCTAAAGCATTGTGAAACAAACAGCCTCTCCACTTGGAGAGGCTATTTGTTTTTGGGCGAATTGGTAAAAAACGTCATATTGCGGTTGCCAACAGCAATGAAACATAGCCGTATTGGCAGGTGACAAAAAGGCTATTCAGAAATTCCTATTCAAATTGGCTATTCAGATAGATATCCGATGGATTTGGAGAAGTCTCTTCACTATCCTGATCTTGCACGACCCCCCACGGTAACTGTGGATATTGCGTTTTAATCGCACTCAACTCATCTAAAGCTTGTAGAAAAAATCGTTTGATTGCAGCTATGTGATCGTCTTCAGATAAGAAATCTCGCAAACTGCTTTCTCGAAATACTTTTGGCCAACCGCCCGAGTTATTCAAATCATCACAAGCCCAGCCATATTGTTCAGAAATCTTATTCATGGCAGCGACAATATCGCTTTTCCAATCAGAGATAGAGTCAACTTCAAGCATAAGCCGGACGGTTGGATAATCTGTGAGGTTTGGTGTTTGCAAGAAGAAACCCATGTGACACCAAAAGCCGCCCAAGAGGGACGCAGATATCACATATCTTCCATGGTCATTAAATTGTCCGTCTATGATTGGTTTTTGTTTCTTGCGTCTAGTAATACTCAAAACTTGATCAAATTTTTGACTCACTTCTTCTCCCAGTGCCTCATCCAAAAGCTTAATTGAGTTTCTAAGATTTGCTAATGCAATGATGTCGATAGAGGAGAATTGGTTATTGCGTGCCATACGGTTTTCATCCATAAATGCAATAATTTCTGGAACTAGCGCTGTCTTGCTCCAGGGTTTGAGAAATTGATAAAACTGATGCCATCGCGCCTGCTTGAACTGAACAGGAGATTCGGGAATATTTTTGAAAATGTCTGATTTGTTTTTTGGTTCAAAATCACGAGTGATGTAAATGAGAACACTTTGATGGAAGCCTGCAAAGCTATCTAGAATTTCTGCATATCTAGAAAGCTGTTCATGGCCTTCGTGAGAACCAATCTTGCTCTCAACAAAAATCATGCTTTGACCGCTTTTGCCGATGAGTTTGATTAATATGTCGGGGCGGCTCTCTGAATCATGATTGTCAAGCCGTTTAAATTCCTGCTGTGTGAACACATGGGCATCAAAGCAAGCGGTTGCATCAATTAATTTGAGCGCTTGAAGCCAAGCATACAAAATCTCTTTGTTCTGGCTGAAAAGATAAGCAACGAGTTCAGTAAAAAAGTCTTCCAGTGGAATTCTGCCAGTGTTTAAGCTGAGAAGCCGACTGAAAAGCGATGTGGTGCTCACTTATTTTTGCCCTTTGGTTTGGGGTTTGAGTTTACCTTTGCGATCGCGATACCAGCGAGCTAAGGTTTCGGGAGAAACGCCCAGATAGTAGCCCAGCACAATCCCTTGGTTGAGGAGCGTTGTGCGCAATGTACCCAGGGTTTGCCAGCGTCGGGCTGAGGTGGTGACGGCAGCAGGGGCGATCGCCACGCTTCCCCACTGTTTTAACCGCTGCACCAGGTCAAAGTCTTCCATGAGCGGTATGGGCACAAAGCCACCCATTTTTTCAAACGTTTGCTTGCTCAGAAAAATGGCCTGGTCACCATAGGGAAGTTGCAACAAGCGCGATCGCCAATACACCCCCCATTCCACTATTCGCAATCCCCAACCTGCACCCGCAATGTTGAGATCAAATGCTCCAGCGATCGCCCCAGGTTGGGCCAACGTTTGCCGAATGTGCTGAGCAGCGTTGGCGGGTAAACGGGTATCGGCATGCAAAAACAGCAGCGTATCCCCAGTCGCGATCGCCGCTCCAGCATTCATTTGGTGGGCGCGTCCTGGTGGAGAGGTCATCACCTGCACCCCCAAAGACTGGGCGATCGCCACCGTGTCATCACCACTGCCGCCATCCACCACAATCACTTCCATCTCTGGCACAGAGCGGAAGTAGGCTAAGCAATTTGCGAGCGTTGCCGACTCATTCAGCACTGGAATGATGACGGAAACGATGCGCTGCCGAACCTGCTCCCAAGTGGGTAGATCGGCAGGGTAGTCTACATCCGTAAGCGGAACCAGCGTAGAGGCTGTCAGGTTCAACGATTGAGCGATCGCCATCGTTTGCGCAAAGACTCGCTCAGTCCCCCAATCGATGGAGCGAAACAGTTCGGGAATGGCTTTAGTCAGCCCAATCAGGTAGTAGCCGCCATCGGTGGCTGGCCCAAGCACCAAGTCATGATGATGCAGCGCATTGAACGCTTGCGCTAAACAAGGGGCATCCAGCGTTGGGCAGTCGGCCCCAATCACCACAACCCGTTCTGCACCCTTGGCCAAGGCCGATTGAATCGCAACCAATATGCGCTCGCCCAAATCCCCATCTGGCTGAGGCTTGAGCTGCCACCCATTCCCCAACCAAGCCTGCATTTGCGCAACGGAACCACCAGCAAACCACAGAGACACCTGGAGCGATCGCTCCTGCTGCAAGGCTTGTACCTGCCGCAAGACATGGGCTGTCATGGCTCGTTGCACGTTGGCAGCGGCCTCTGCGCCCAATGCCGGAATGAGCCGGGTTTTGGTGCGACCCGGCTCAGGATATCGGGTAAACAGGATGAGATGCTCGATGGGCATTGGGGATTGAGGTTTGTTGGGTTTCCCCCAAATCTTACGGCTCTACCACAACCGGAGTGCCCATACTCACCAGATTAAACAGTTCTTGAATATCTTCGTTGTACAGGCGGATGCAGCCGTGGGAGGCTGCTGTGCCAACGGTTTCGGGGTTTGGGGTGCCGTGCATGCCCACCCAATTTGTACCATCTGTCCAAAAGCCAATCCAGTAGTTGCCCAGTGGATTTTGGGGAGTGCCACCCGGTATCACTTCGCCGGTAAACGGATGTTGCCACGCCGGATCAACGATCATTTGCTTGACCTCGAAGCTCCCAACGGGGGTTTGCCAGCCCTGCCGTCCTACCGCAACGGGATAGCTTTTCAGCTCGGTGTCGCCATCGTACACGACCAATCGGCGATCGCTCAGGGCAATTTCAATGCGCAAGTTTCGTTCTGCGGGCGAACTCAGGTCACCCATGGGAAACGATTCATACAAAGATTCGTCGCTCAGGTTCCATTCCTGCGCCACCACCGATTGTGTGACAAATACACCACTTGCGATCGCAAACCCTACCGAAAGCGCTCGCCTCATCCAGCGATTTAAACCGAGTACCCAAGCAGAATTCATGGGGGAAAATTTGTTGATTCTCATATCCTCAACATCACATCATCTCAAGCTCAACTCATCGGGCCGAACTCATCGAACGATGGTTCACCGCTGTCAACAGAGGCGAGGCAGGCTGGCTTACAGAGATCTTTTCTAGCAGAAACCTCCGTAAACATTCCTGCTTAAATGCTTCTAGCATACCCATAACCAATCTCAATTCAACTCAGTCTGTAGAATCAACCAAGCTGGCAAAAAAAGTGAGATCTCTTGAGAAACATGAGCTAGGATGAAAGTCAAAATTTGAGGATTTTGGTATGGGCGTGAGGAGCAACAGCTTACTAACAGGATTTTGGGTCTCTGTAGGACTGGTGGCATCGTCCGCACTGTTGGCCAGCAGCGCGATCGCACAAATACCAGCCGACGAGTCTCGCGATCGCGAAACACTCCAGCGACAGCAAACGCTGCAATCCGAATTTGAAGACGCCTACTTTGGACTGAGCGGCACCTACTGGCGCAACCGCCAAATTCCCAACAACCTAACGTGGATTATTGGCCCCTTCCCCGAAGCCAACATTTCCTTAGATGCTCAGGATGTACACGAAGTGTATGCCAATGCGTTGAGCTACCAAGGCACCAGCGACCCTACCATTCGCACCGCTGACTTGGCCAATCCCTTTGGCACGTCTCTCATGTTTTTACCCTCTTATCAAGAAGCCACACCAGGCCAATTCCCCGCTGGGTTTAACCGCCCTGTGTTGGTGCCTTCTATTCCGGCTGCGCCTCCGGCTCCACCCGCTGGCCCGGTTCGCGGTCTATATTAAACGACACTGGGCGAGCGCACTTGGTTGCCTCATCTGCTCTGCATCCAATCTAAATAACTCAGTCTAAATAACTCACTCAATCGCCCTATCGCCCATGAGCACGCTCTGGCATAGGGCGATTTCTGTATGGCTGAATTTACAAGACCTCCTGCGCAAATCATTCAATATCCTGAGCGAGTGGTTCTTTTCAGCCCGAATCGTTGTGCAGCTCTGCGCAATGATTCGGGCAAAAAGTCTATGACGTGGCGGAAACTCTACTGAGCCCAGAACGTGGAAAAACTACGTGGGCATTGGCTGCTGTAGCTGGCTAAACCGATCTGGGAAGAAGGCACTGGGCAATTCTGGCGGATATCCGGCCACCATGCGGGCGATCGCCCTGCCGGCTCCAAAGGCAATGGTCATGCCATGACCGCTATAGCCCGCAATGATGAACTCGTTGGGATACCCAGGCAACGCACCAATGAGTGGATTGTCATCTGGGCTAAAGGCCATAATTCCCGTCCACTCTTGTTGAATTTGAACATCTCGTAAGGCATCGAATGTCGCGGGCAAAAACTCACGCAACTGTTGGCTAATGGTGGGATGAATCTGGCTATCGTCCTCTATGTCCCATTCCATTGTGGGCGATCGCCAGCGCATACCACCAAACACAATTCGGCCATCCACCCGTTGCAACCCGTACTCATAGCCGTAATTAGTAATCCAGTCAAATTCCCACAAGCGCGGCACGGGCTGAGTCACCAGCGCCTGTCCTCGTACAGGAACGATGATTTCCTGAAGAATAGGACGCAAACGGCGCGCATGGGCATTGGTAGCATGCACGATCGCCTGAGCCTGAATCGTGCTCTGGGGGGTGTATACGCTGAAGCCGTTTCCATGCGCTTCAACGGCTTCGACCGGAGTGTGAGTATGAATGAGGGCACCCTGCTCCATGGCAACCTGGGCGATCGCCACCACCAGCTTGGCAGGCCAAATTTGTCCATGCTCTTGATAGTGCCACCCGGCTAAAAAGCGCGAACTGTGTGTATGCTCAGCGGCTTGCTTCCCATCCCAAAACTCCACATCCAAGCCTGCTTTTTGCATCCACTCAAAGGACTGCTGCAACGCTTCTGCTTCTGCTTCCGTTTGGGCTAATGAGGCAAATGAGTTCATGCGCAAATCACACTGAATCTGATGCTGGTGAATGAACTGCTGAATTTGTTCAACCACCTGTTGAGTAAATTGCCAAATTTCCCATGCGGCGTCGTATCCATAGGTGGCGATCGCATTGCCAAACGAGCGATTGGTGCCAAGGGCCAAGTGGCCACCATTGCGGCCTGTCGCGCCCCCAGCCAAACCGCGCTGCTCCAACAGCACAACCTCAAGACCCATTTGGCTCAGCCAATAGGCGGTACTCACCCCCGAAATTCCGCCACCAATCACCACAACTTCAGCGGCAGAAGGCAACTGAGCGGTCGTTTGCTGATGGTGATGCACACCGTCGGTGAGCCAAAACGAATTGGAGATGAATAAAGGACTTGCCATACGCTGTCACCCAGCTATACACCGTGATGTCTTCGATCCAGGATGCAATCCCTTGATCGCGCTTGATCGCGTTTCAAATATGGGGTTGTTGATGGAGTAATTTTTTTGTGCAACTGGCACATCACACCGTTTCCATAGCACCACCCACTCGGAAGCAGAAAAGCTGGGCTTTCGTTCCCATATCGGTTTCAAGCACTGATGTTTTTAGACCACGCAAACCAGGAACTTGGATAAACCAACGACAAAAACTGAGAATAGTTGGTGCGGCCCTGTTGAGGTGGGAGGACTTGGAATCTTTGGGGTGGAGCACAACTCTTGGCCCGTTGCCAGCAGGTATGGGGACTGGTTTAAAGCTGAGCGCGAAGCTTCCCCCCTAAGATAGTAACCACAGCCTCTAAAAATGCATAAAAATGCCATGGATGGGAGAATCTAGCCAATTTTGGCATTTTTTGCAAAATCAGTTTTTTACAGTTCCGCATGAAGAAACACTTTGTTATTTATCGTAAGGTGTTTATAATCATCTCGTCTTTTGCAAAAGTTAATTTTTTAGTCAGGGAAAGTTAGGCTGACCCCTTTTAACAAATATGATGCTGCAACGTAAAAGTACTCCGGTTCTGACTCTGGCACTGCTCCTAGCTTTGGCATCCGCTCAGCCACTGTCCAGGGCTATTGCTGCCGAGCTCGTGTTGGCACAAGCCCCAGCCGCTTCACCTGTGCCACTCCCCTCGGTTCCTGCTGGCTCGGTGGTTCGTATTGATGGATCGAGCAGCATGGCGGTGACGAACCAAGCGCTCAAGGCCCAGTACGAAGCAGATTATGAGGGGACGACGGTTGAACTAGCCACAACTGGAACCGACGAAGCCTTGCGCAAGCTGCTGGACGATGAGATTGAGATTGCAGCGATTGGTCGCCCGTTAACTCAAGCTGAGCTTGCTCAAGGGTTGCAGCAGATCGCACTTGAGCGCGAAAAAATTGCGATTTTTGTCAGCCCTAACAATGCCTTTAGCGAGAATTTGACCTTTGAGCAATTTGCCCGCATTTTTCGGGGTGAAATTACCGATTGGTCTGAGCTGGGCGATGAGGCAGGGGCAATTCGGTTTGTCGATCGCCCTGATGAGAGTGATACACGCCTTGCCGTCAGCCAATACAGCATTTGGGAAACGCTAGGTGGGTTTGAACCTGGAGCAACGGTAGCTCAGATTGATGAGGATACAACCGATGCCGTGGTTGATGCGTTGGGAGAGGATGGCATTGGCTATGCGGTGACCAGCCAGGTGGGCGATCGCGCTGATGTTCGCGTCATTTCCATGCACCAAACCCTGCCGGATGATCCCAGATATCCCTATTCGCAGCCCCGGTATTACATATATAAGGATGGAGCACCGCCTGCTGCGCTTGCCTTTGTGGGCTTAGCCGATACATCCGGCGACCAGATTTCGGCGGTGGCCGGGGCCGTATCGACCATTGCGGCAGCACCAGCCTCAACCGCAACGGCCAGCCCTGCTTCTACGGTGAGTCCCAATGCTTCTCCTATCCCTGCTGTAGACCCAGTTCCTGTCGTAGATTCCAGCCCTGTCGTAGACTCCAGCCCGACAGAGCCAGACTCCGCCGCGACGGCAGCACCAGCCCCGCGCTCATTTGCTGAGATACTACCCTGGATTGCCCTAATTGGCCTGGGCCTATTGCCCCTGCTGATGGCCCTATTCCGCAGACGAGGAGATGGCGCGATCGCCGATGGTGGATCAACGGTTCCGCTGGCTGGTGGGCCTACATCCACTACTCCGGCGGCTGCCCCTGAGCCTCCCCTGGCTTCCCGTGCGGAATCGGTGATTTCGTCCGATCGGGCCACTCGCTCGGCTAGCGCTGCCCGGTCTAATGTTGATCCGACGTTGGTAGGAGGGGTGCTAGCGGGAACTGGCGGTCTTGCGGCGTTGGGTGCCCTGGGTCAATCGGAGCCAAAGAGTCGAATTGTCTTGTCACCGCGCAATCACCAGTTGGGTTATGCCTATTGGGAAACGCCTGATGACCACAAGCAAGCTGTGAAAGCGGACGGTGGTAAGGATCTGAAGCTGGCTATTTATGATGTAACCGATGTGGCAGATCCGGAAAATGCCTCGCTGAGCGGCCTTCAGCCGACTTGGTATTCCGTTGCAGACTACGAGCGCGATCGCCATGTTCCTGTTGCGAGCGATCGCGACTACTTGGCAGAAATTGGCTACACCACCGAAGATGGACGCTGGCTTCCCCTGGCTCGGTCTGAAAAGATTCGCATTCCTGAAGCTCCAGCGGCGGCGGTTCCTCCGGTAGTGGCACCCCCTGCGGCAGAGCCCGCACTAGAAGAGCCATCTGTGGACTTACCCGCAGCTGAGGAACCTGTTGAAGAACCAGAATCGCCTCCTGCGATCGCTGAAGCATCGGCCATGCTGGCAGCGGCGACTCTCGCTGCAAATGCCATGCCTGAATCAGAGGATACGACAGAGCCTGTCAGCTCAAAAGACATCGTTCTGGAAGAGGTCTCGGTTGAGGAGCCAGTTGTTGAAGAGACCGTTCTGGAAGAGCCAGTTCTGGAAGAGCTGACCCTTGAAGAATCTGTGGTGGAAACTCCAGGTGCGTCCAGTGAAACAGAACCGATGCCAGAGCCTCAACCCCCGGCAGAAGAGGTAGTAACAGAAGAGATTGTGATAGAGGAAATGACCCTGGCTGTTGACGCGCCAGCGGTCAAGGATACCGAGATGCTAGGGCTGGGCATGGTGGTGGGTGGCGTTGCGGCCGCCACTGGGTTGGGTGCATTGGGTGCTTTATCGGAACAGGAAGAGCAGTCCAATGTCGAGGCAACGAAGTTTGATGTGGGCCAATCGGATCTGTCTGCTGAGGCGTTGGCGGATGTGGATGAAGGGTTGGCGGATTTGCCCGGTGGCTATGGCCAAAGCCGGATTGTGCTGATGCCCCGCGATCCGCAGTGGGCCTACACCTACTGGGATGTCCCCAGCGAGCACAAGGAAGAGTTGCGCCGTCAAGGGGGCGAACGGTTGGCGCTGCGGCTATACGATGTCACAGATGTGGATCTGGGCCATCAACGGCCCCACAGCCTACAACAGTTTGACTGCGATGAGCTGGCGCAAGACTGGTACTTGCCAATTCCCGTGAGCGATCGCGACTACCTGGTTGAGATTGGTTACTTGGCTGCGGATGGCCGTTGGCTTGTGTTGGCACGCTCCAACATGGTGCGGGTGCCGCCTGTCTATCCATCCGATTGGTACGAAGAGCAATTTCTCACCATCGACTGGAATGAAGATCTGCGGGGCAAGACTTTCTTGGAGTTGGTGCCTCCCGAAAAGCGGGCCGCCGCCGCCGCCGCCGCCAACCCCATCTACGACGAAATGTTTGCCCAAGCCCAATCGGTAGAAGCGCAGCAGGTTGCGGGGTCGCTCTTTGGTTCGATGCAGCATGTTGCAGGGTCAATTTTTGGTTCAGCTCAAATGGTTGAACGCTCGGCCCAGTTTGCTCCAGCAGAATCCATTAGCTCGTTTGTGTTTCCTTCGGGGATGGGGCTGTGGGCGTTGCCAACAATGTCGGGTCTATCGATGTCGGGGATTGGATTCTCGGCGTCGATGCCACCACTGCGATCGCGCAAGTTTTGGCTCGTGGCCGATGCCGAGCTGATTGTGTACGGCGCAACGGAACCCGATGCCACCGTTTACATTGGCGGACGGCCAGTTCCGCTCAACCCCGACGGCACATTCCGCTTTCAAATGTCGTTCCAGGATGGGCTGATTGACTTCCCCATTTTGGCGATCGCATCAGATGGCGAGCAAACCCGTTCCATTCACATGAAGTTCAACCGCGAAACACCCGAGCGCCGCACCAACACCAAAGATGAAGCCGAGGATGAGCTGTACTAACGGCTAAGCCGTTGAATGAATCTATTCAATCACCCATAGTTTGAACCATTGCGTATAGAACATGGGTGATTCATGCTGAATGGCTAGGAATTGCGGCTGTGGTTGCTTTTGCGCTGTCACCATTGAAGATAGAATTGGAGGTGCCGAATTCTTAAGCGATTGTGAAAGCGATTACACTGCTTGGTTCAACGGGCTCTATTGGCACTCAAACCCTCGATATTGTGAGTGAGTATCCCGATCGATTTCGGGTAGTCGGCTTAGCCGCTGGGCGCAATGGCGACATGCTCGCCCAACAAATCCGGCAATTTCGTCCTCAAATTGCGGCTATTTGCGATGAAACTCAGTTGCCTGTTGTCCAAGCAGCGATCGCCGACCTGGATCAGCCTCCGATTTTGCTAGCAGGGGAGGAAGGTGTTGCTGAAGTCGCCCGCTATGGTGATTCGGAAGTTGTCGTTACAGGAATTGTTGGCTGTGCTGGCTTGTTGCCAACCATCGCCGCCATCGAAGCAGGGAAAAACATTGCCCTGGCCAACAAAGAAACCTTGATCGCTGGCGCTCCAGTTGTTCTGCCGTTGATTGAGCAGTACGGAGTCAAGCTGCTGCCAGCCGATTCTGAGCATTCTGCCATTTTTCAATGCTTGCAGGGAGTCCCCGCGGGCGGGTTGCGACGGGTTTTACTCACCGCTTCGGGTGGGGCTTTTCGCGACTTGCCAGTTGAAAAACTACCCACTGTAACCGTTGCGGATGCGTTGAAGCATCCCAACTGGTCGATGGGGCGCAAAATTACTATCGACTCCGCCACCCTTATGAACAAGGGCCTAGAGGTGATTGAAGCTCACTTCTTGTTTGGTGTGGACTATGACCATATCGAAATTGTCATTCATCCCCAAAGCATTATCCATTCGCTGATTGAGCTAGAAGATACGTCAGTGTTGGCGCAGTTGGGTCTGCCAGATATGCGTTTGCCCATTCTGTACGCAATGGCCTATCCCGATCGCATTCCTACTGAATGGCCGCGCCTAAACTTGGTGGAGTGTGCTCAGCTCACCTTCCGCGAACCCGACCACCAAAAGTATCCCTGTATGCGGCTGGCCTATGCAGCCGGGCGTGCCGGAGGTTCGATGCCAGCGGTTCTCAATGCTGCTAATGAGCAAGCTGTGGAGCTATTTCTCAATGAGCAGATTGGATTTTTGGATATCCCACGGGTGATTGAAACAGTGTGCGATCGCCATCAAGCCGACAACCACGTCCAACCCACCCTGCAAGACATTATTGCAGCTGATCAGTGGGCCCGGCAGCAAGTACTAACTGCAAGCCAATCGTTAACAACGATGATTGCTTAATGTCAACCTGTTAGCACATTTGTGCTTAATGAAGCATCCCATCGCTGAGAGCGTGAGCGGATGCAACCATCAAAAGCGTGTTTTGGAATTGGCAACAAAGCCATCCCAAAACACGCTTTTAATCATCTCTCTTCCTACTGCTTGCAGCCTGATTATGTTCCAAAAAAATCAGGAGCTGATTGAGACGAAAGGCCACACCGTAAAACACATATGACGGGAAAACCACAGGTTGAGATGTGGCCTCTCAATGCCGTATGAGAGATCTCTTATCAAAGAGTGATTAGCTCAACCGCACCAGTTGAGAGCTAGCTCCATACGGGTTGACAAGGCACTTAATGGCTGCGGTAGTCTTTATCCAACCAACACTGAGGCAAACTTTCCCCCGACGGAAACACCAAATGCTGTTTGGGCATCGGCGCTGGGTCTTGTTCCTCTTGTCCATCCTGAATTTGACCCGAAATCTCTTCCTGCATCGGATCAAACAACTCTTCCAGGTTTAAGACTTTCACTAAAACGCTACTCTTTTTGTCTTGTAAAAACATAAGAACTCCTTAGTTTTTCTTAATCCATAGCGGGGTGTAGAGATAAAGCGCAATTCAGAGGGAATATCTGAAATATACACCTTTCAAAAAAATAAATGGGGTGTAGCAAAGCAATCGTAACTAAACGCTTTGCCCTACAGATGAAAGAAAACATCAACGTAAAACAGCGCTAAAGAAAAACGAAAATTGCTCTACATTACTCTGTCCATCCCATCATTTACTTAAAAGACCCTGTTTAGGAGCAAGCCTCGTAAGAATTGACTCCTAAACAGCAGATGAGAACCGTACTAGTAGCGGTCATCGACAGCGGTTGTCCGAGGGCGGCGAACGCCTACAGACGCGCCAATGAGCGAAGCAACTAATCCCAACAGAGAACCCAAGGCAAACGACCAGCCCACCGTAGCGGCATTGCCAGCAATATTACGAGCCTCTGCATCACTCACATTGGGATCTACCCCAGGTAACGGAGCGCCACCTTGCTGAGTTTGGTTGAGAATTTCACCAGCATTGGATGCTGCAATCCCAAAAGCACCCGATACCCCCGATGAAAGCAACCAAGCACTAATCGCCAACGTTGTGGCCCAAAGAATAGCCCCGTTCAAAAGGGCTGTATTGCGGTTCATCGGACCACAGGCACGAGCCGTTACCCATCCACCCACAAACAGTGAAATAAGCAAGCTAATGATTGACCAAATGCCCACTGCTGAGCCAACTTCTCCAGCATTTGCCTGAGCAGAACCAGCAAACGTCGTTAACCCAATTGCAACTCCAAGAGCACTCAAAACAAGCTGAGTACTTAATGAAATGACTAAACCAGCAAATATTGGACCCCAACGAACTCGGTCATGATAATCTGCTACAGCGACAGTAGCCGTACGCTCAGCGACGTAATCTACAGGTCTATCTGCATATGACATGGGTAACTTTCTCCTGAGTTTCTGCAAATCTCTAGTGGTCAATTCAGCAAAAACGGAATTGACAGCTTCTTTATCGTTAAATCTAGTGTCAATTTTGGTTTGCCATATTAGTTCGTCATTGTATGTTGTGCTCAGCTAACAAATAGGAGTGAGCCTATTAAGATGAAGCACGAAAAGACCAACTCAGTTTTGGCAAATTTAAGAACCACTATTTCGTCAAAGCCTGTATTAAAGAGGAGTAAAAACAGGCTCTTGTAATGGGTTAATCATAGCGATTGCGTCGATTTGTTCCAATCTCACTTTAGGCAGAAAATTTGATTCATCTGCTGGGCTACTCCTAAAGCTCTGTCTTAAGTTCTGCATGATTTTGGATTGATTTAATGGCTGCTTATTTAAGTCCACGTAATTTTGGGAGAGCTATAGACGTTAATAAATCTGCAAACAAAAAAAGCGATTAGCTTTCTGACTTTGCTGATGCACTCAGAATCTTAGATCTTTTTACTTTATTTTTAATACTTTATTAGGTGCCTGTCGTCGGTTTACGACAGCAGGAGTGTGGTTTATCTACCGTTTATTAAGATGATTTTTTATCTATTGAGAAATAGATAATGAATTGCAGAGAAAATGGCGATCGCACGCAGGCTTTCAAATATTTTTAGCAAAAATGGCGTATGGCTCCTATAAATAACATAGGCTCCAGTACGCCATTTTTAATTGTTGACCCAATTCATCAACGAGGGAGCAATGTGTAAACAGGCTACGGTATCTCTACCATCTTTAAAGAGACTTACTGATGACTCGTTTGACGTTGAAGCCATTGCTCATAGGCTTGTTGGACAGAATCTTCCTCAAAAATGAGCGCTACTCGGGTTGATTGAGTTTCTGGTTTGCTGATAACGCTATCTATGAGTTTTTGAGCAGCTGTGATCGGAACATACTGAATGTTTTGTAGAGTTTGGTCTGGCTGGCCTGTGGTTGACATCAACGAATCGCTAGCATTCGTCTGGAATAGGCGATCGCGATCGCTTGATTGAGCTTCTAAGCCTAGATCTATCGTCGCTAAATTGTGCCGATCTGGACTGACCTGCTCTACAATTAGCACCTCTCTGCGAATGGGAACCTCCACCATTCTGGTTTCAATTGCCTTTCGAATGACCACCTCTCCAACCTTTCGACGTTGGCGATCGCTGACAACTCGTTCTTCTAATAATTGAATCGTTTGCTCTTGCAAAGATTCCTCGGCCACAGCTGGTTCATGGGTTGAAAGTTGAGCAGCCGTTGGTGTGGATTGATTAGTAGAGTCCACCCTAGATTGAGGCATTACCCTTTCTGCCTGGGAATCTTGGTAAAGCACGGTAGATGGCTGAAGCCGCACAACCGACTCTACGGCAACCGGCCCTTCTAACGGCGTAGAATTTTCCAAAGGTTGCTCGTTTTCCAAAGCTTGGGTCGATAACTGAGGAGAAGCATAGCTCTGTTGAGTAGAGGCTGGAGGAGGAGTGCGATCGCTCACCGGACTGTAGCTAGATGACGAAGGTAACTGGTAGAGCTGGATCGTCGTTAATCCCTCCACATCAACTCGTTGCCGATTTAGATTTACATTCAGTTGCTCTACTGGAAGAAGTACTTCTTTATTCGTTGCTCCATTAATTAAACGAACTAGCAAATAATGAGACTGACTCTCTCGATCAATCACTTCCTCAACGACCCTACCCACGCGATCGTTATTGCTAGAATAAACATCTAAAATTGTTAGGTCTGCATCGGAAAACATGTAACCTCGATGGTCATCTGATTTATTTAAGTGAATTGAACTCATGGCTTGTTCTTAATGGGTTATAAACTACAGGTAAATCTCTTCCAAAAAATTTGATTTTCTCTTGCTTTTTCTTTCTGTAGATATAATGCGTACTCAAGTTTCAAATAACTTCACGCTCTTTTTTACGATCGTTAGATAGAGCGGGTTAGCACCAGGCATAAAACTATGCCTGGTGCCAATTAGTGCTCAGCAGTTAGAAGTTAGCGGCGCTCAGTTCGTCGCTTATCAACTCCTGGATTTTTGCTATCGCGAACCACAGGGTTGCCTTGCGTGTCTAAATCCAATTCTTCTCTGCGTAGCGTTTCGTTGGCTTCAACGGTATCCCGATCAACCACTTTACGAACGCTAACGTCTTCCCGCACGAAAGCCTCTTTATGAATTTCGGGTGTTTCTTCGTAAACCTCAACACGGGCAACTTCGCCTTCTTGGAAAGCATCAGCCCCTGGAGTAACAGCCTGATTGGCAGCGCCACCAGAACGTTCAATGACAACGCGCTCTTTCTCAACTGGAACCGACACGTTGGCTTGCTTGGTTTCTACATGTTTGCCCAAAGCAACTTCACCCGCTTTGCGACGAGTCTTGTCTGCAACTAACCGCTCTTCGTACAAACGTAGGCTGCCGTGCGAGCCTTCGTTGATCCCATACAATCCTGGCTCTTCGTCATAGCGATAAGAGTTGCGATCATATGTGTCGGTTTGGCTGGTTGAAGCTGTGCGATCTCGGGTGACCCCTTTCTTATCAGCTGTCATGCTTCGGTCAGTACCAACGCCTGTAGCAGCACCCGGACGGTAGACATTGCGCACACGCTCTTCATAGTCATAGTCGACAGTCATGTCGTTATCAAACTCGGGCAGGTTTTCGACTTGGTCGCGGGTTAGCCCATCAACGTAAATACGGCGATCGTCATAGTCAATGCGGGCACGACCCACAGGCAGCAGCACCTTCTTTCCAAAGATCCACACGCCAGTGTTAACCACTAAGTAGCGAAAACGACCGTCTTCATCCACCATCAGGTTGTCAGCAGAACCCACCTTATCATCAGGTGTAGCGTATACGCTGTATCCCAGAATGTCGTGATTTCCAAACAGCTCTGGATAGTCGGGATAGAAGTCTTTAATTTTATGTAAAGCCATTACATTTTCCTCTTGCACATCTAAATCTCTACATACAAGTTAGATTTTATTGTTGATAATTTCATCACTCCATTGACTTAAATAAGGAAATACTTGAGTCTAACCAAAGATGAAAAGGCTAATATTTGATTTACTTTAAATAATTATATTTATTGATATTAAATTAAGATATTTTTCAAGCTAATTTAATTGCTTGAAAGCAAAAATCGAGATCGTTACCTTGATTCATTTTCGTCTATTCATCTACCTAGAGATGGAGCTCTGATTAGCTGAAACGCCTGTAAAACAAGCTCATCAGTGAGGGAAGGGATACTTTAATGCTGTCAACAGTTTGTATTTATTTGAAGGTTAAAGATAGAAGATGAGTGCGATCGCCCATTCAGTATAAAGACCTATGCAAGAAATAATTTGCTGAGCGATCGCCTGGGTCCACGTAAAAACGAATGATGTGTATTGAGATATTTCTAGGAAGTACCTAAAAAATTAGACACCGAATTCATCTATTTAAAGTGGGGAGTACAATAAAGAGATCGGTAAATTGTCTTGCTAAAAGTTTGCAGTTACTTCCAACAAAATAATCCTGCCCACAGACTATTCTTTCAAAAATGGAAAGCGCATTCACGTGACGAGCTGTGAATGCGCTTTCCGATAATGTTCCCCATCCAAAACGGACAGGACTTACGTAGTTGAATGATGGATGAAGTGCGTCAGTTCTAATGAAACGGAACGGCTGGATCTTGGGAGACCCTGTGGTCTGTGGAATGCAAATGTCGAAAGGATTGGAAGCGAAGAAGAGTGGGGCGATGAACTAGATCAAACAGACCAAGACCAAAAAACCAACAATACCAGCCGCAGATTGAAGAAACAAAGGTAGTTCCGTTTTGGCTGAAGAGGAAGTGTAAAGATGAGACTGCATGGGCACCTCCATTGGGGGAAACTGAGAGCCACAACGTGTTGAAGCGTGAATGTTATCTACTACACGCTGTCGCAAACTGATTCCGGGATGATCTTTAGAACAGATCGCGTGCCCATTAGATCAGAACCGATGCAAGTCCTTCAATCTAGTGTGTTTGTGTTGAGTAAGCCCTGTTTATGAATGAATAGGGCGTGCTGCAGACGGCGGAATCCTCAGGTGTGCTTCGCTGGGCGATCGCCCCAAGTGCCCCATTATTTGCTGCCATTGGCTCAAAATGTGGCGATGAGACCAGCCCAAACGATTGGTAGCCAGTACCCAGCAATGGCGATCGCCTCCTCCCTCCTCAGCCACAACCACCATACGCACCCGCCCCATGCCAATCACATTCAAGCAGCAGGTGTGCACCCAATATTGAGCACCCTCTATCCGTACCCATTGATACCGCTCTGGTGCCAGCGCCGCCACATAGTCGCGAATTGTGCCAGAGCCAATCGATGACTCGCTCAGTACCACAGCGTGGGAAGACAGACACCAGCGCTGATGTTCCACTGCCCAATCAGGCTGTAGCGCACAAATCCAGTCATGCCCAGCATCTTGCAACAAATCAATCAATCCTGGTGATAAGAAGGGCGCATCAACCAACACCAGATTCTCAAATTGACCAATCTGATCGGGACGACTCAACGGTAATGCATTGGGCCAGATCGGCTCTGCCGCAAAAGTTGTAGCGAGATGGGTAGGGCGGTTCATCAAAAAGCGATTCACGGAGCATACTCCTGAGCGGGGGGGTGGCTTGTACTCTTCTGTGTCGCAGTTCGCCATTGTGTTACACCACGGCCCAAAAACTTCACACCTAACGCAGTTTGTGCAGAATCGAAAGGCTTTGGAGTTTGCATGAGATACGGGGAAAATGCGTTATGGAGTTGTAGAGGCACCAAAAACGGGAAAACCCTTGAGCTGTTGGCAGGGTTTCCAACCCAATAACTCGCATGTGCTTATCAAGAACAGCAGAAATTGAGAGAAGACGTGTAACATCTACGCCAACAACGTCACAAACCATCAAGCGGATAGGGTTATTCCTCCAAGGACCATCCCTACGATGGCGAGCAAGATCACCCCGATCGAGCTTTTCAGTGGATAACTTGCCCACTGGATTCACATTAGTTCATGAGAGAAATAAACACCTGATAGGAGAGGAGTTTATGGATTGTCCGATGGATGATTTGATTGAAACGTTGCAGCAAGGTAGTGAGCAGTATGCCAATGTTTTGGCCAATTATTGCCAGCTCGTTCTGCGTCCTGAGCTGACCGATAGTGAAGCAGAGCAATTGGCCTCGATTTACACGGCTGCCGAGCAGGAACCTCTGCTAAATTTCTTTATTACTGAGCTCGATGCAATTTTAGGCCAGCGGTTAGGGCTGTTGGATAACGCTCAAGTTGAACTGTATTGCAACCAGCAAGCGTGGCTTCGCGAGCACTTAGAAGGTGTCCCCTACGACAAAACCTACCGAGAAGCCGTTCAGCGTTTGTTGCAGCAACACGGTTTTTATGAAGGTCCCATTGATGGGGTGTTGGGCAAACGCACACAACACGCTGTCAAGCAATTTCAAGAATCGCACCGCCTTTGTGTCGATGGTGTTCCGGGTAAGAAAACCTTTTCTGCGTTGCAAACTAGGTAATTGCCATGCCCCCAAATTATCAAGCCCTGTTCGATTCCGATAATTCTGATGCTTTTGCACTACGCGAGTTTGTTGCCCTTTTACTGGCGCAGTATGGTCTTGAGCACTGCTACTGTGTTGAAGAGATCATCACCGAAGCGCTGACCCGTAATGCAGAACTGGTCGAGTCTGATGCGGTTTTGGAAATTCAGCTCGCGTGGCTAAAAACCATCTGCCTGGAGGTTATTAAAGACTACAGCCGCCAACATTGTCGTCAACGATTTGATAGAGCGATGCAGGCGTTGTTTGATGACAATAATCCAGATGCCCATACCTTTTTTGCTGGCGTGGCGCGCATGTTGCGGCAGTTTCGGCTGAATGGAACGTATGATGTGCGCGATATTATCAATGAGGCGTATGCCAGAGGCATTGTCTACATTGAATCGGGCAAGGGAATTGACACTCCGATCGCATGGTTGCGAGGAACATGCCTGAATGTGATTCGTGAATTTCGCCGCCAGCAGGATAAGTCGAAGCATCCACGCATTAGTGATGAAAATTTGGATGTTCTACTGCATAAGCAATCCACGCTACACCGCGTTGCGCCTGATGATTTGTTTTCAACGTTGGTTTTGGAAGAGGATATGCAAATGATTCACCAAGCGATTCAACAGCTCAATCCGCTCGATCGCCAAATTTTATGTCTTCGCTATTGGGAATGTCAGTCGTGGCAAGAGATTGGAGAGTCGCTATCAGAGGAGGGGGCAGATAGTTTGTCGGCAAATGCGGCTCGTCAGCGAGGATATCGGGCATTACAACGTTTGCGAGAGCTGTATTTGGCGGTTCAGGGTTAATGCAGGAGCGCGATCGCCCTTCTGTGATTGGCCTTGGATATGCTCCACAATTTCAGTTCTACAATTTCAGCTGCATCTTTACTGCGCAGTTTGTATCAGCAGGCTGCGCAGTTTGTTTGCGGATAGGGTAGAAATTCCGCTGTCTGGTAAGGCAAGATGCTAAAGATGCCACTATGCCTTGTGTACCCCACATGTTGTTATGAAACCAGCGTTAACGGTAAAACCTTTGGCGGCTGAATGGGTTACCTCTGCCGCCTTTGAGCCCTTTGGCCAATTAATTGTGCCGAGTGAAGATGGGCAGCCCTTTAGTGCCGAAGATGCGCAGCTGAGCCTCGATCGCGGTATCCCTCGATTTTACATTATGCGATTACCTGCAAAAGGGTTGCGTTTTTCTCGTATAACGCGGCATCAGCAGTGTACGCAGTGTTTGGGAGCGCTGAATGGCAAAGATTGGCTTATGGCAGTAGCTCCCCCCAGCGAAACGCCTTACCCCGACCTCAACCAACTCATGGCATTTCGGATTTCTGGAGATTGTTTTATTAAACTGCATGTTGGAACCTGGCATGCTGGTCCCTATTTTGAGCATGAGTTTGTTGATTTTTATAATTTGGAACTGAGCGATACCAATCTGGTAGATCACCAAACTCACGACTTTGCTGTATCGCATGGCTTGGAGTTTCAGCTCATCGTAGAGTCGCGCTAATGTGAGCGATCGCAGCGGTTGACCCAAATCAGGAGTAGTACGGAGACGGGTTAGTAAGCGTAAAGCTGCTCGCTACCATTTGTCAGAAACAACCCGGAAGTAGAAGCGGGTACGATGCTGACACCGTTGAACTCAATGCCTGCTGCGCCTTCCACAGCCATGGCCACCGCTGATAGCTGATCAAGAACCTTTTGACTAGGGGCTTCACCTAACAAGACAACCACAGCTCCCCGTTGTCGCACCTTCAGGTTGCACACTTCTCCGTAGCGAAATTGTTGATTAAATGCGAGTTTTACGCGTTTTGCTAAGCCATTATGATCGTACTTTCCATCCAAACCAATGCGCTCTGGAGGAATTGTTTGAAACCAAGAGCGATCAATTGACGATTGGCTGAGCTGTGGACTTGACTCGGGTAGATGACCTGACATCATAATCAACAAGCCTCAAATATGCTGCTAGGGGGCGAACAGGGGGTTTTAAGTAAAGTTCCTGTGAACTCTCTTAAAAAAATCTTTAATCGTGAACACAATTTAGCACAAAGTTTTAGAACCCGTAATTCTCGCATCAGAGGATTCCACCTACCGTGCTTATAGGCTTATGTCAATCGGTGAAAGCTTTACAAGACGTAAAGAAATGCAGCTTGCTGACCTCAGCGTTGCTCGCTGGTTCTTGATGGTGGGAGTACAGGGATACCAATTTCCTGATGGCGAATCTACGGATATCCTTGCTGTGCGATCGCTCAAATAACATCCATTGCGGTTGAGCACTTTTCTGCTGGCTGTAGGGCGTGCAGTCAGCAAAAAAGTGCCTATTTTTGTGGCGTAACCCACACGCAAAAATAGGTATTTCGGCTTCGCCAACAGAGATGTCTTAGCTGCCGTCAGCGTAGTTGAGCCAAGGACATCTTGGGGGAGGCCCAAGATGTCCTAATCAAACTGGCATTGCTGATTGGTTTAAGGCAGATAAAACGGGCCAATGCGACTAGCTGTGGAGGTGCCCATCAGGCATCACCGCCCCTGTCAAATTTGCTCCCGTCAGCTTGACCATGAGTTTGTCTTGCACCCCAACTCGGGCTCCTCGCAAGTTTGCTCCGCTAAGGTCTGCTCCGCTCAGGTCAGCCCCGATCAAATTGGCTTCGCGCAGATCAGCATTGCGCAAATTGGCTTGCAGCAAGTTGGCCCGAAACAGATTGGCTCGATGCAAGTTCGCTCCGCTCAAGTTGACCTTGTGCAAAAAGGCATCGCTTAAATTGGCGTTGCTCAAGTTAGCGCTGCTCAGGTTGCGGCCTGCCAGGTCTTTTTCCCGGAGGTTTTGGCCGCTCAGATCGGCTCCGCTCAAGTCGGGATTTTCCTTGCGGGGTTGCTGCGAGCTAGATTGGCCGTTGGCACTATTGGACGTACCGGAGGAGTAAGTTCCGCCAGTGGTGCCGTAGGGGCTGCGGTAAGTGGACTGCTGGCTAGACGAGGTGTGCTGACTAGAGCTGGAACTAGAGCCTTGGTAATTTGACTGGCTAGACGAGGTGTGCTGACTAGAACTGGAGCTAGAGCCCTGGTAATTCGATGAATTGGGTTGCTTAGCCTGATTGTGGCTTTGGTAGTAGTAATGTGGGCGGGGTGGCGGTTGGTAATAGGAGCGTGACGAGTGGGCCGAGCCTGAATTGGGTGAACTCGAATTGGAGGAGCCCGAACTAGAGGAGCCGCTAGAGCCATAGGTACTCGACCCATACGTGCTAGAACTCGATGAGCTAGAGGCTGAGGAGTTGGGGCGCGAGTAGGAGCTTGAAGAGTAATTGGGATAGCTCGTTTTGGTTTGACTTGTGCTTTGGGGCTGGGCCTTGCTGGCTCGATGCGAAGAACGCAGGCGATCGCGCGCTTGGTTCAGCTCTTTCAGCATCTCATGAGCTTTTTCTTGCAATCGAGGATTGTCTCTGGGAATGCGATCGGGATGCCAAATAAACACCAAGTCCTTATACGCCTGATTCACCTCTTCCAGTGATGCACCAGGCTGCAATCCCAATACTTTGTAGCTCTGCTCAAGATCGTTCATCTAGTTCAAGATAGCACTTTCAAGACAGGCCAGAGCCTGCCCTGGGAGATTGTTTGCTCGCCAATTGATTGGCCTTGTTGATGCGATGAATGAGGAAACTCTAGTACATCGCGATCGCCCAAAGAGTGAACTTACATGACAAATTAATTGAACTCGTGAAATACAGATCGTAGCGGGTACAGGTGGAGCGCAGACTAGGGGTGAATCTGCATATTGAAGACGGCACAGTTCTCGCTCAGGCTCAGTCACACAATCGACAGAACCGGATGATAACAAATTTTGGGCAAGTTAGGCTTGAAGCACGCTAGCCAATGGCGATCGCCCCACCAAATTTTGGGGGACTTTCAAGAAATCCCTTGAGGCCCAGGAAAACCCTTGTGAATCACTTGTGAATCACAAGTGATTCAATAATTAATTCAATACAAGCCTCCTGCGTGGCACTCCCAACGTTTGTCTAAGTGATTTGATCCTAAAGCAAGGATGGGATGCGCTGCAATTTAGGAGACACATCCCCATTCCCCTAATGACCTGTATCGCTTTCGCTAACGATGATGCACAAATAGGCAGAAGGCCGAGTCACACGTAGATGGAACCGACGCGAAATGCCTCCGTCCGCCAAAGGGGCTACAACAGAAGGCTACTTTTTGGCCTTGGCCTCTTTCTTAGAGGCTTTGTCTACCGAATCGCTTGCGCTAGAACCATTCGTGTTCGAGCCATTGGTTTCAACAGAGGTTGCCGAAGTTTGCAAGTGGGCCTCTAGGAACCACAGGCGCTTGTCGATCGCCCGCGAAATTTCGGTGTATAAATCGGCGGTATCGGCATCACCCAGTTCATCGGTTTTATCAATGCCTTCACGCACCAGCTTGCCATAGGCGGCGTAGCGATCGGCTAACGCAACAATGTGATCCTTTCCATCAACTGCATCCAGCGGGTATTCCGGCAGAATCGTGCTGGCAACGGCCAAACGGGCGGTGCCCATGGCGAGTCCGCCCAAGGCTGTAACTCGCTCAGCAATCATATCCACAAACTCTTCTAACTCAGAGGCCATTTCATCAAACAGCTCGTGGAGTTGGTAAAAATCCATGCCTTTTACGTTCCAGTGGGCTTGCTTGACCTGAGTTTTGAGATCCAGGGTAGACGCAAGCGACTGGTTCAAAATATTGATAACGTTGGTTCGAATCTCGAGCGCCAGATCAATCTTTGTTGAGTACATGTGTTGACTGTGTCCGTTGCTGCCCATAACCCTTTATCCTGGCGAGGTCTTCAAGAGTTCAAGATAACCTAAATCCCTCACATTGCAACGTGTCGTGGAATGGGGCCGAAAGCGACAGGAGAGGGCGATCGCACCCGATGCGAACAGTTTTGCCTTGGCTGCTTCAAAATGCTGGCGCTACAAGTGGGTTATAGCAAGTGTTTTACGTAAAAGGCCGAGCCAGCTTCCATCAAGGCTACGACTCGGCCATCTTAAAATTCTAAAAAGATATGTTACAACTTGGCGTTGCATTGGCTTGCCCCTCGGCGCAGCGTTGGCAGCCGCGAGGCCCAAAGCTTAGGGCAGTGTTTTCCATGCTTGGGCTACCACTTCACTTAGCTGTCTGCGGGTGGCGGCATCCAGCAAACCATCCTCCGCCAATACCTCTGCGGTTAAGTCTTCTAACGATTGACCGCGCGATCGCGCCATACCCACAACGCCAGCCAGCACAGCGGCCATCAGGTTCTCATCAACTGGCTGCTGTCTTAACGCCACAATATCTTGAGGATTGGTCGGAATCGAGTACTTCATATGATTCAGGCAGGGAACTTCGAACGAAAAGAAATATGAGAAACGCGTAAACTTTTTTAAGGAATCCTATCGTACAGCAAAGTGTATCGCACTTTCACGGAAAGTCAGGTCTGTATTTTTGAGGATTTCCCCCACAAGCCGATTCTGAAATGGAAGGAGTCTGCGTAAGAACTCTAGAGTTTCCTTTGAGAAGCGTGAAGCGGCCAGTTTCAAACGGCTTGAGCCATAGGTTTTTGCCATCAACGGCGATCGCTCGGGTAATGGAACGGGAGCTGACATGCTCCTGACCACTGCGCTTGGCAGGCAGAATGGAAATTATGGGCTGCTATTCAGTTAGGGGGCTTTTTCCAGCAAAGCCAATTGACGTGTCATACCCCAAGCTGCCAGATAAGTTGTCAGAACAGACGATCCCACGCCAGCAAGAAGTTCCCATACAGATTTGAGAAGAGAATCCTCAAACTCAGGTTCTAAGCGCTCTAACCGTCAAGAAACCTGACTCTAAGGAAATAGAGTGAGCATAGGGGTACTTACACCTCTATGGGAGAAGGCTACGGAGCCTTTACAAAACTTGGCTTTCATCAGAGCTGAACAATCAATCCTCTGCATGATTTGTTGTACTGCTTGGTGATTCTTAGAATTTATAAAGTTCATGGTGCGATCGCCAGCCTCCTAGGGAATTTTAGGGTGATAAAGTTCAATTGGGTTCCATCACCCACGCCTATGAAACCTGCTGTAACGACCTCTTTTCATGCCCCTGCGATCGCGGGCTACACCATTGTCGAACAACTGTATCTCGGTTCTCGAACGGCAGTATATCGAGCCGTGCAAACGAACGTGCAGCATCCAGTAGTGATCAAGGTCTTACAGCGTAAATACCCAGCCTTTAGTGAATTAGTTCAGTTTCGCAACCAGTACACAATCGCCAAAAACCTTAATATTCCAGGCATTGTTCAGCCGTTGAGCCTGGAATCTGTCGGGGGTAGCTATGCGTTGGTGATGGAGGATTGGGGCGGGGTGGCATTGGGTAAATACATGCAGCAGCAGTCGTTGAACCTGGCAGACGTGTTAACGATCGCGCTACAGCTTGCCGATATTCTCCACGATCTGTGCCAGCACTGCGTGGTTCACAAAGACCTCAAACCTGCGAACATTCTGATTCATCCCGAGACAAAACAGGTCAAACTGATTGACTTTAGTATTGCCTCGCTGTTGCCGAGAGAGACCCAGGAGATTCAGAATCCCAACGTGCTGGAGGGAACCCTAGCCTACTTATCACCAGAGCAGACCGGACGCATGAACCGGGGCATTGATTATCGCAGCGATTTTTACTCATTGGGCGTCACGTTGTTTGAACTGCTCACCGGACAGCTACCCTTCCCGTCTTCTGACCCGATGGAATTGGTGCATTGTCACCTGGCGAAACACCCCCCTTCCGTGTGTGATGTCAATCCAGACTTGCCGTTAATCGTGGGCGAGATCATCCGAAAACTGATGGCGAAGAATGCCGAAGACCGCTATCAAAGTGCTTTAGGGCTCAAGCACGACTTGATGCAATGTCAGCAACAGTGGCAAGCAACAGGCAAACACGCCTGGTTTGAGTTGGGGCAGCGGGATGTGTGCGATCGCTTCCTCATCCCCGAGAAGCTCTACGGTCGAGAAGCAGAGGTACAAACCTTGCTGGAGGCGTTTGGACAAGTGGCCAATGGTGCGTCTGAACTAATGCTAGTAGCAGGTTTTTCAGGCATTGGCAAAACCGCTGTTGTGAATGAAGTGCATAAGCCGATCGTCCGCTGGAACGGCTACTTCATCAAGGGCAAGTATGACCAGTTTCAGCGCAACATTCCCTTTTCTGCGTTTGTGCAGGCATTTCGTGACCTAATGGGACAATTGCTGAGTGAACCGGATGAGCAACTGGCGCAGTGGAAAGACAAGATCCTGTCTGCGGTGGGCGAGAATGGGCAAGCCTTGATTGAGGTGATTCCGGAACTGGAGCAGATCATCGGCAAGCAACCGCCTGTACCCGAGCTGTCAGGCAGTGCAGCTCAGAATCGCTTCAACTTGCTATTTCAGAAATTCGTCCAAGTCTTTACGGCCCCAGAGCATCCGTTAGTGATGTTTCTCGACGACTTGCAGTGGGCAGATTCTGCGTCATTGGGCTTGATGCAGACGTTAATGAGTGAAAGCAACCGGGGCTACCTGCTGATGATTGGGGCATACCGGGACAACGAAGTCTTTCCGGCCCATCCGCTGATGCTGACCCTGGAGGAAATGCAGCAAGCTCAGGCAACCCTCAGCACGTTGACGCTCACACCCTTAAGTCAGGCTCACATCAATCATTTAATTGCCGATACGCTCAGTTGCTCGACCCTAACAGCACTGCCCTTGAGTGAACTGGTGTATCAAAAAACGCAGGGCAACCCCTTCTTCACCACCCAGTTTCTGAAAGCGCTCCATCAAGAAGGCTACATTGCCTATGATTTGCAGGTCGGATACTGGCAGTGTGATGTGTCACAGGTGCGATCGCTCTCCCTCACGGATGATGTCGTAGAGTTTATGGCGCTTCAGCTCCAGAAATTGCCTGCTGAAACCCAGCGGATGCTGAAGTTGGCTGCCTGTATCGGAGCACAGTTCGATCTAGAAACTCTAACAATCGTCTCGGAACAATCCCCAAGCGATGCCGCAACTGCACTGTGGAAAGCCTTGCAGGAAGGCTTGATTTTACCGACAAGCCAGATTTACAAGTTCTTTCAAGGGGCAGAGCAGTCTGAGGCGACGGAGACCGTGAATCTAACTTATCGTTTTTTGCACGATCGAGTTCAACAGGCGGCCTACTCACTCATCCCGACATCCCAGAAAAAAGCGGCCCATCTCAAAATTGGACAATTACTGCTACAAAATACTGCTTCTGAAGCCATTGAAACTGGCATTTTTGATATTGTCGGTCAGTTAAATCAGGGAATTGAAATCCTCACCGAACAATCAGAAAAAACTGAAATCGCTCAACTCAATCTGGTTGCTGGGAGAAAAGCAAAAGTTTCTACGGCTTATAAAGCCGCCGCTGAATACTTTGGATTGGGCATTCAATTGCTGCCAAAGAATAGTTGGGAAACTGACTACAGGCTGACTTTTGGGCTTTATCGAGAACAGGCAGAGTGCGAATATCTGACGGGTAATCTTAGTGCTGCAGAGCATCTGTTTGATTTCGCATTGCATCAGGCTCAAGACAAGTTTGATAAAGCCGATATTTACGCCATCCAGATGTACTTGAAAATGACACAGGGCGAAAACATCCAGGCTGGTTTTGAAGCGGGACTAAAAGGCTTGAGCATTATGGGAATGCCTCTGCCGCTCACGGTCGAAGAACAGCAAGCTGCTATCAATCGTGAACTAAAAGAAATCCACACTCAACTTGAAGCAACTCATCCTGCGGATTTGTTTGATCGACCTGAGATGACCGATCCGATTAAAAAGGTTTGCATGAGTCTTTTAGCAGACCTGTGGGCAGCAGCCTACATGGGAGGACATCAGCACCTTTCACATCTCAGCATGCTGTTAATGGTTAACACCTCGTTGACCCATGGTAATACGGATGGCTCTGGTTTTGCTTACTGCCTTTATGGAATGAGTTTAGCAAATCAAGGAGACTATCAAACAGCCTATGAGTTTGGCACCTTAGCCCGGAAGCTCGATCGCCATTTCAACAGCACCAAATTCATCTACAAAACCAACAACATCTTTGCTCATACAATCAACCCCTACAGCCAACATTTGAAAACGAACTTACCCGTATCCCGGCAGTCTTACCAGACCAGTCAGGAGGGTGGAGATGTCGTGTTTGGTATCTGGGCAGTTTCGTTTCTGATCTGGGCAATGTTGGTGAAGGGCGATCACCTGTCTGATGTGTATGCTGAAACTGAGAAGTATCTGAATTACGTGCAGCAGGTAAACGATGTCAATATGCTGTATGCGTTCACCTTACAGCGACAGTTTCTCTTAAACCTGCAAGACCCTTCTCAGACTACCGATTTGCTGAGCGATCGAAATCACAATGCTCAGGATAAGCGCGTCATTCCCCACATTGAGATCTGGCGACAAAAGAAGAATTTTGAGCATGGCATTAACTGGTATTGTTTCCTCAAACTACAACTCTCGTACTTGTATGGGCGGTATGAGGATGCGATTGAAGCAGCAAAGGAGGCAGAGCCAACCCTACCCGCTAATGCAGGTTTTTTCCCAATTATTCAATACTATTTCTACTACCCGCTGAGTTTGGCAGCACTTTATCCTACTGCTAACGCAGAGGAGAAAAATCAATATTGGAAAATTCTGCAACAGCATCAGCAGACGGTAAAAACATGGGCCGATCATTGCCCGGAGAACTTTTTGCATCGATATCTGTTGCTCTCGGCTGAAATGGCGCGTCTGACTGGCAATTATGCAGGCGCGATCGAGGGTTATGATCGGGCGATCGCAGCCGCCAATGTGAACGAATACACTCACGAAGCAGCTCTTGCCAACGAACTCGCCGCTCAGTTCTATCTCAATTGGGGCAAAGAACGCATTGCCCAGGACTATCTGATCGAAGCTTACTATGGCTATTCCCGCTGGGGGGCCAAAGCCAAAGTTGCTGACCTGGAAACTCGCTACCCGCAACTGCTGGCTCCCATTCTGCAACAAACCCGCACGCCTCTCTCGGTTAATGAAACGGTCTTCGCTGCTGGAACCATCGCCTCCAGCAGTTCTTTTGCCAGCGTTTCCGATGCGCTAGATCTATCGGCGATTCTCAAAGCCTCCCAAACCCTTTCCAGCGAAATTGAACTCGGTAAACTCCTGGCATCACTACTTTCTATCGTCATGGAAGGTGCGGGAGCGAATCGATGCGTTCTGATGCTGCTACGAGACGATCGCTTGCTGATCAAAGGCTCAATGATGGCAGGAGCAGAGCCAGTGGTCTTGCAGCGTCTCCCGATTGAAGAGAGTCAGGACATTCCTCTAAAGCTGATTTATAAAGTCAAGCATGACCAAAAAACTGTTGTGCTGGTGGATGCCAGTGCCGATCCGACTCTAGCCAACGATTCGTATATTACTCAGCAGCAGCCCAGAAGTATTTTGTGCAGCCCGATTTTGCATCAAGGCAAGTTGATGGGCATTTTGTATCTGGAGAACAAGTCAGTCATCGGAGCATTCACCGCCGATCGCGTCGAGTTGCTCAACCTGCTGTGCGCTCAAGCCGCCATTTCGTTGGAGAATGCTCAACTGTATGAGCGATCGCAACAATATGCCCATCAGCTAGAGCAGTCATTGCAGCAATTGCAGGCTAGCGAAACTCGATTTCAGAAGCTTGCCAATAATGTACCTGGCTTGATTTACCAAATTCAGATTGAAGCGGACGGTTCTGCTTCCATTCCTTATGTCAGTTCGGGTTGTCAGACGCTTTATGAGGTATCCGCTGAGGAGTTGATGTCTGGGAAATGCAGTCTGCGCGACTTTGAACATCCCGATGATCGAGCAGAGGCTTTACGGGCAACGATGGAGTCGGCACAAGCCCTTACCCAATTTCGGCATGAGTGGCGAATTATTACTCCTAATGGGAATGTGAAGTGGGTTAAAGCAGCCTCTCAACCAGAATTCAGAGACGATGGGAAAATTGTTTGGGATGGGATGCTAATTGATATTACCGATCGCAAAATTGCTGAGCAGGCTTTAGAACAAAAAACACAGGATCTAGAAAATGCTTTGCAAGACTTGCAAAGCGCTCAATTACAACTTGTGCAGAGCGAAAAAATGTCGGCATTGGGCAACCTGGTGGCAGGAGTGGCACACGAGATCAACAATCCGGTCGGCTTTATTGCAGGCAACCTGCAACCTGCATTTGATTATGTCAAAGATATCTTTGGATTGATCAAATTATATCAGCAGGAATATCCCAATCCTAATAGGATAATTCAAGAAGAAATGGAAGTGATCGATCTGGATTATATCCGGGAAGACCTGCCAAAGTTGATTGACTCGATGAAACTAGGAGTCGATCGCATCCGCAGCATCAGTACCAGTTTAAGAACCTTCTCCAGAGCTGATAAAGACTACAAAGTATTGTTCAACATCCATGAGGGAATTGATAGTACGATTCTGATTCTCAAACATCGATTAAAGACAAATGACGAGCGTCCAGCGATTGAAGTTGTCACAGATTATGGCAAGGTTCCTGCACTCAAATGTTTTCCTGGTCAACTGAATCAGGTATTTATGAATATTCTGGCAAATGCGATCGATGCGCTGGATGAAGCAGCGCAAGAGATGACATTTGTTGAGTTAGAGTCTAAACCCCAGACCATCACCATTCAAACATCACTGACGCAATCAAATGCGATCGAAATTCGCATCAGTGACAATGGAAAAGGTATGAGTGAGGCGATCAAAGACAAGATTTTTGATCATTTGTTTACCACCAAAGGGGTTGGTCAAGGAACCGGGTTGGGATTGGCGATCGCTCGTCAAATCGTTGTCGAAAAACATGAGGGCAGCCTGGAAGTTCAGTCTGAAGTGGGTCAGGGCACTGAGTTCTGCATCCGGTTGCCGCTGAGTGTTGAGTAGTAGGTTCTGTCTGTAAGGATCGTGACGATGCACGTTGGAGCCGCTTTACAGAGTTGGTTGGTGGGAGTGTAGAGCAATTAGCAACGGCTCAACTCAACCGTTAAGCAGAATTAAACGCAAGGAAGATGAGAAGTGTGAAGCTGTGGCCGAAAAGACAAGAGACAAGAGAGTTGCACTGGTAACGGGTTCGACATCAGGAATTGGGATGGCGATCGCAAAGCAGCTTGCCGAAGATGGATTTATTGTTGTTTTTCATTCCAAGTCATCGGTGTCAGTTGGACAATCATTGGCAACAGCGTATCGTGGTGCATCGTATTTTCAAGCTGACTTGTCTAATCAAGAGCAGGCTCGTGATTTGATTGCTAAAGTCCTATCGCATCACAGTCGGATAGATGTGTTGGTCAATAATGCAGGGGTTAGCGCCACAATTTCCCATACATCCCTCAAGGAAGCGACACCAGAAATTTGGCGAGACTTGTACGAAGTCAACGTCATTGCACCTTGGACACTCATTGCAGAGGCTGAAAACGCCCTACGACAATCCTCTAGCCGTGCATGTCCTAGCTGCATTCTCAACATTAGTTCTCATGCGGGAATTCGTCCAAAAGGAGCCTCAATCCCATATTCTGCAAGTAAAGCGGCTCTAAACCACATGACGAAGCTGCTTGCATTGAGTCTTGCACCACAAATTCGGGTAAATGCGATCGCTCCAGGTTTGGTTAATACTCCAATGAGCAAAAATTGGGCCGCCGCACAAAAGCTGTGGGAAGAGCGATCGCCAATGGGGCGGGGGGCACAACCTGAGGAGATCGCGCAAGTAGCTTCGATGTTGATTTCGAGCCACTACTTAACAGGCGAAATTTTAATTTCAGATGGGGGGCTGAATCTCACTTAGGTGACTGAGCTTCATGCCTAACAATCCGCCTGCACACTGAATCATATGACACTGGTTAGTTGAGTCTGAGAGCCTAAGCAGCAGGTGAGGGGAAACGTTGTGTGGCGGCGCTGTGAAACGACTCATGCTTCAACCAGTGTTCGGGCACAAGGTTTTATGAGGGCAAGGCTGCTGAATGGTGGCGAAGGAGCGCGATCGCTCGCGGCCCTAACAAGAGCTGAGATAGCTAGGATCTATGGTGACGTTGGCTTGGGGTTGGTTGGTTTCTCCTTGGGGTTGGTTGATTTCTCCGGTTGAGGACACTTGCGAGGTTTGCTCAATGGCGGCCACAACACTTTAAGTTTTGGTAAATCCAGAAGATTTACGTAGAGAATAGTTCCATTTATGTATAGTTTCTGTAAAGATAGATCATGAGTCTGGTAGATACTCTGGTTCCCTCGTATGCTTTAGGTCAAGCTTTTCATTCGCTTAATGCATGGTCATGGGAGTGCGTGGAAGCCAATTGTTCATCTCCTTGATTCTGAATAGTGTTGGTTCTCGGAGTTATGTCCAAGACATAACTCCGTTTTGTTTGCTGCTCTGTTGGCCGACTGGATGTGCGTGGGGTTGCTTGCGTGAGGCGATCGCTGATGCGTGAGTACGAATGCGCATTGATTGATACGTGATTGATACTCCTGCGTTGCCAAGGGCTCTCCTCCATCCTGCAATCGGCTTGCAATCAGCCTGCAATTGTTACAGAATTCTGACGAAAGACCCACAACATCTGGGCAAGAACAGTAGACTAAATCACATCATGACGGGATCACCATCTGTGTTGGCTGACACATTCACGGATGCGTGAAGTCATTCATCATCATGAGCAGTGCGTCAGGATGTTGAGATCGGTTCGTTCGCCACGCTTGAGGAATAGGTCGAACGCGATCGCGCCGGGGCAAACACCATCTCATCGGCTTGTGGCTCATGGTGAAGCACCCTGTGCAGCGCTGTCTTCAAGAAACATTTCAAGAGAGTAAGCAAGTATGCTTCAACGTCTATTCACTGCTGTATTGATAGGAGTGTTGGGTATAGCGGGTTGGGTTGGGCCAGTTGCGCCTGTGCAAGCGGCCAATTGCACGCTTACCGCCATTGTGTGGGAGGGGTACACCGATCCGTCATTTGAGCAAGTTTTCGAAGAAAAAACTGGCTGTGCTGTCAAAGCCACCTATGCAGGCTCCAGCGACGAAATGTTTGCCAAGTTTCGGGCGGGGGGTGGCCGCACCTATGATTTGATTTCGGCATCGGGCGATATTACCGAGCGCTTGTATAAGGCTGGGCTCGTACAGCCAATTGAGACAAGTCAGCTCCAAAACTACGATTCAGTTTTTGAATCATTTCAGGGTGGCAAGTGGAATACCTTTGATGGTCAGCCCTATGGAGTGACCTTTGCTTGGGGGCCAAACGTGCTGGTGTACAACACCACGGCAGTTCAGCAAGCGCCCTCGTCGTGGGATGTGCTGTTTGATGAGCAGTATGCAGGCAAGATTTCGCTGCCCGATAATCCCATGACGATCGCCGATGTGGCACTGTGGTTGGGCAAGGATGATCCCTATGACTTGAGCGATGAGGATTTGGCCGAGGTGAAGGCCAAACTGCTGGAGTTGCGCCCTAATGTGCGCAAGTTTTGGACGACAGCGGGGGAATTGGCGAATTTGTTTCAATCGGGTGAGGTGGTGCTAGCCCATGCGTGGCCACTCACCTATACGCAGCTCATCAACGAAGGGTTTCCGGCTGGCTCCGTTGGCCCCAAGGGCAAGCTCACAGGCTGGACAGATTCTTGGATGGTTTCAAAGCGATCGCGCAATTCTGAAGCCGCGTATCAATGGATTGACTTCATTTTGAGTGGCGAGGGGCAAAAGGGCGTGATGGATGTGACCGGATACTCGGGCGCAACCACCCTGGGTGCCGAGGCCATTGGCCCCGAAAAGGCGCACGAGCTATTTATGGATGATTTGTCGCTGCATTCTCAAATTAAGATGTGGCAAAGTGTCGAGAACTATGACAAGTGGGTTCAACTGTGGAATGAAATTCGCAGCTAGGGAATTCACGCCTTAGCGATCGCATTCCGTGTGAATCTAAGCCGGGTCGTTACGTGTTGTCGGCCCGGTTTTGTGTTTTTTGGTGCCATCTGGTTCGGTGCAATCTGCGCAACAGTTTGTCAAAAAAAATCATGGTACTAAATGTGCCAACCGAACCGGGTGAACATGAGCTTTGATGGAGATAGAGGGATGGCAGAGTGCGCCTCATCTACCCTGCCCATGCGCTCACAAGGATCGGGCTTCAAATTTGGGGTTATGGTTTGTGGAAATAGCGTACGGTACCACTTCCACAAACCACAATCCCAGGTTTAGACCATTCCCCTCAAAAGGTCGGCGATTTATCGGCTATCTAGTCGCTGGGAGGCTTTCTCACGTATGCAAGGCTCAACTGCTGGTTCTGCTCAGGCTTCGGTCGTACCAACTGTCGTGCCAACTATCGTATCAACGGTGGATTGCTCGACGTTTGATGAGCAAACGATGAATTTGTTTTTGGCTCCTGGCCCCAATCCCTATCAAGACACAGAGGAGTTTTTGCTGGACTGCGAAATGCGGGCCGATGAAATGCCTCGGTTTGTGCGGCGATCGCTGCTGGAGTTTCAGGTGCGATCCAACTCAGAGGGCATTTTGCTGCTAAAAGGCTTGCCGATCGATCCGGGGCTCTACCATGTGCATACTCCTGAAAACGCACAGCGATCGCACGAGAAAACAACCTTTGTGAGCGAGCGCTGCCTGGCTATGATTGGTAGCCGACTGGGCCATTTGGTGTCCTACATTCAAGAGAAAAACGGAGATTTGTTTCAAAATTTGGCTCCAGTGAAGGGCAACGAAACTGTGCAGATATCGACCGGTTCCCAAACTCGCCTACAGTTTCACCGCGAAACGGTATTTCATCCCTACGCGCCGGAATATTTGCTGCTGTTTTGCCTGCGTCCCGACCATGCGCGAACGACAGAAACGACCTATGCCAGCATTTCTCACGCACTGCCGCTGCTGTCAGAACAGCATCGCAGTCTGCTGTTTCAACCGCTGTACCGGACGGGCATTGATTACTCGTTTGGCAAGGCTAGCAGTGTGAAGGGCCAAGGCCCCATGCTGCCCGTGTTGTACGGTCGGCCAGAAGATCCCTTCCTCAACTACGACGAAGACTTGATGGAGGCGCTCACGCCTGAGGCCGCTGAGGCGCTAGAAGCACTCAAGCTGGCGATCGCTTCGGTGTATCGCGGTGTGCGGCTTAACATGGGGGATTTGCTCTGTATCGACAATCGGCGGACGGTGCATGGGCGATCGCCCTTTCAGCCCAAATACGATGGGTTTGATCGATGGTTGCAGCGATCATTTGTGGTGCGCGATTTGGGACTGTCTGCCCGCGATCGCTTACCCGGTGAACGCATTATTCGCACCGAATTCTCTGGCTAATCTTCACACGCACTCAAGAACACAAGATGTGAGGGATTTTGGTTGTGTGGCACCGTTGAGCTGGCCCAATCGCATGGTCGAACTGGGTCAGATGGTGATGTTCTAGACCTGTCGATGTTGGTTGTCGAAAGGTGGTGGAATCGTCCTTCGACAACCAACATCGACCCAGGCGAAACACAAGCGGTAAGCTCAGCTCGTTTGTGTTGGGTGACCCAAACCCAGAGCAAAAGCGTAGAGATTGCATCCACGGGCAGAAGTTATGCGTATATCCGAGTGGACTGGCAAAACGGCTCGGGCAGGCTTCATTGCCGGGCTGATGCTCAAGCTTAGACAAAGCGATGGAGTGAGCACTCTGAACCCTGGCTTATAGATGCATGCACAAAGCATGCAATGTCGATGCAGGGGTTTTCGGCGGGGTTTCTTTTCTCCTTCGCTTTGTCTTTCATTCTGGTGAGTTGCCAGCCCCCTCTCAACTCTCGCGTTATTTGTTTGGAGAACACGAATGAATCGTTTCATTAAGCCTGCTCGCAAAGCGGCGGGTGTATCGCGTCGCCGCCTGCTGACTGGAGGAGCAGTGGTAGGCGCGGCAAGTGTTTTGAGTGTGCCCCTACTCGCAGATTCGGCCCAGGCTCAAATGCGCCGAACCTTTGGCGCACGCCGCACCATGGCAAATGATGTGCAGATTTTGAATACGGCTTTGTTTTACGAACATGCGGCGATCTGGGCTTACAGCGCAGCGGCTCCCCTGCTGTCTAGCTCGGACGTGGGTAATGCCGTAAAGGCGATCGCCGTTGCCAACATGGAAGACCACATGGAGCATCGCGATACGTTGATCTCGGTGATTCGCGATTTGGGTGGTACTCCAGCCGAGGCCCAGAGTGAATATGATCTGTCGGCTTACTTGCAGCGGGGTGAAGGCAACCTTGACTCGGATGTCAATATTGCCAAGCTGGCGTTGGCGTTGGAAACGGATGCTGCGATCGCCTATGGCAAAGAAATTGCCATGCTGCAAACTCCCGCATTGATCACCGCTGGTGCCAGCATTGGGGCAACCGAGGCAAGCCACGCTACTCTCATTCGGGCGGCATTCCAGTCTCTTGGCATTGACCTTAGCCCCATTCCCACTGCGTTTATCAATGCCGATACTCGCAGCTCTTGGGTGCTGACTGTGTAACCTCAGACTCCAACCGAAAAAGACCACAAACGCGAAATATACATCATCACTCCAGGCGCAAGTTGCGCCTTTTTCTGTGGATGGGGATCCATTATCGTCATGCCCAACCCTTCATGCCCAACTCTCAGGACCGGAAAGACGGCAGAGCAGCGGTATTCAAAGAGGTATCAAGCTTTGTATCAAGTCTGATCGCGAGGTGGTTGACCTGGATATGCTTTGTCTTGAGAATGGAAAAAAAATTGACAACGCTTTAATCGTTGTTTTTGAGTGGGCTCAGCATTAGAAAAACCTGAATTGTCATCGACTGTGTCACGGGTCAAGTCTCATAAACTGCGGTTTAACTTTAACAAAGATTGAATAGGAAGGTACTCCCATGGGGCAGACCGCTCAAACCTGGCTAACGTTGCTCAGTGCTGGCATACGTGGGGGGGCGATCGCGCTGTCCTTTGGGGTGTTGGGTACGGCCGTTCCCGCGTGGGCCCAGTTGACCCCAAATGCCACCTGGGGGCCAGAAAACTCCACTGTGACTTCCACATCGCCAACCCAAACAGAAATTGGTGGAGGTGCCCGACGCGACAGCAACCTGTTTCATGACTTTGCCGAGTTTAATGTGGGGCCTGCTGCGGGGGTGTACTTTCGCAATCCTGCGGGAGTCAACACTATTGTGACGCGGGTGACGGGCGGTAATGCATCTACGATTAACGGCACGTTGGGAGTGCTGGGGCCAGCAGATTTGTTTTTGCTCAACCCCAGCGGAGTGGTGTTTGGGGCCAATGCCGAACTCGATGTCCAAGGTGCGTTTTTTACTACAACGGCCAGCGGTTTACAGTTTGGATCGCAGGGCAGCTTTACCGTCGGAAATCCGGCGGCGCCACCGTTACTGACTATTCAGCCCAATGCGCTGCTGTTTACTGTGGCGGCAGCCCAAAGCCTTGCCCCAATTAACTTGCAGCCAGGAGCCGCGATCGCCACCAATCCGGGGCAAAGTTTGGTGCTGGCAGGCGGCAACATTAACCTGACGGATGCAACCCTCACGGCACTGGGTGGACATGTCACCCTGGCCTCGGTAGGGCAGGCAGGAACGTTGCCTCTCACCCAGCAGGGCGATCGCATCCGTCTCTCCATTCCCAACTCATTAGGGCGCGGCGATATCGCCCTCAATGCAGGCAGCCAAATGACAGCAGCCAGCAGTGGCGGCGGCAGCATCCACCTGGCCGGTCGCAACATCCTCTTAAATAATGAAAGCGAAATTCTAGGTGGGATTGCGCCTGGATTGGGGAGCCCCACCGCCATTGGTGCAGCCGTCAATGTCAACTCTACGGGCACCCTCCAGCTCAACAACCGCAGCGTCATTTCGGCCAACATTGGCCCAGGCAGCATTGCCAGCCAAAGTGGCGATATTACCGTGCAAACCGAGCGATTGCGCATTCTAGAAGGCAGCGGCATCGATATGGATAACCGCGGCACGGGGCGATTGGGTAATCTGACCGTGACCGCCAATGAATTCGTCGAGCTATCAGGCTGTTCCCCTCCGCAAGGCGACGATGGTGGCTGCGACTTTTTTGCCCCCACAACGCTAAGCCGCATTCGCTCGAATATGGGAGCCACCGCCTCTGGCCAAGCTGGCACCATTCGGGTCACAACACCCTATCTCACCATTAGCCGCTTTGCTCAAATCAATTCCAACATTGATGGGGCGGGCACAGCTAGCAACATTGTGGTGAATTCCCATACAATCTTGCTCAACCGGGCAGGTCGCATTATTAACCGCACGAGCGGAGTGGGCAACGCGGGCGCTGTGGAGGTGAACGCCACAGGCGATGTGTGGCTGTCGGAGTCTCGCGATACGATTGACCCCGACGGACGGCAGCGGGGCATTGAAAGCGGCATTTTTTCGGATACGGCATTCACAGCTTCGGGAAATGGGGGCACGGTGACCATTACTGCCAACACCCTGAGGGTGTTTCGGGATGCCCAAATTAGCGGCGAGACCCGAGGCAGCGGCCAGGGGGGCGATGTGTCGATTACGGCGAATGCGATTGAAATTGGCTCTGGGGGGGAAATCATTACTCAAACGTCCCAAGATCTAAATGGAGAGGCGGGCGATGCCGGTAATGTGGTGATCAATACCAATGGTGGGAGTGTCGTCATTACCGGGCAAGGGAGTCGCATCAATGCGGAGGTCGGAGGCCGCTCGTCAGGCAATGGGGGCCAAATTGTGGTGAATACGGGAACGCTGCTGGTGCAGGAACAAGGGGCGATCGCCGCCGGAAACCGTTCCGAAGCTGGAAATAACGTGGGTGGCAATATCGTTGTCAATGCCAACCGAGTTGATCTACTGAGTGGGGGGCGATTGGAAACTCGCACCGATGATGAGGGCAACGGGGGCAACATTACGGTGAACACAAACGGCGGCACCCTCTACATTGCCGGGCGGGCAGGAAGTATTGAAAGCGGCATTCGGGCAGATGCAGTTCCCGGCTCGAGCGATCGCGATGACTTTACAACCTCAGGCAATATCCTGATCAACACAGGCAGTTTCATCGCCGAAGATGATGCCGAAATTGGCACCGAGCATCGCGGCACAGGACAGGCAGGCACCATTCAAATTAATGCTAATCGCGTTCAGCTTACCGACGGAGCGGTCATTTTTGCCCGAGCGCGGTATCAGGCCACAAGCGGCAGCATTGTGATCGATGGTGGGGGCAAAGGACAAATTGTGCTGTCGGGGCGGAGCTTTCGCGATGAGTTTGATACCCCTTCCTATCGAGAAACGGCCCTATCGGTGCAAACCTTTGGCACCGGAGCCGGGGGCAACATTACCATTCGTAATGCCCAAGTGCTGCAAGTGGATGGTGGAGCAACGATCGTGGCCGAAACGGCCAATGATGATGAGGATGTAATTGGCGGAGATGGCGGAAATATTGCCATTCAGTCGATAGATCAACTGCTGGTGCTGGATGGGGGCGTGATTTCGGCGCGATCGCGCAGCGAAGGGGCGGCAGGCAGCATTACGATCGATGCCAACGGCGGCGCGGTGGTGCTGTCGGGGCAGGGCTTTAATCCCAACAGTTCGGTATTTGATGATGTGGACGCGATCCAACCATCGAGTTTGACCGTGAGTGCCGAAAGCTCTGGCGCAGGCGGCAACTTAGTCATTCGCAATGCCCGGTTGTTGCGTTTGCAGGATGGCGCTCAACTGGTGGCAGCATCGCTGGGAGAGGCAACGGGCGCAGGTGGCAGTATTAGCCTGGAGCAAATTGAGCAAATTGAGGTCGTGCAAGGGGGTCGCATTACCGCCAGTACCGAAACGGCAGCCGAGGCTGGCAACGTGGTGATTGATGGCGGCACGGTGTTCCTGGCGGGAGCGAATCCAACGGATGCCGCACAGGTTTCTTCCATCTCGGCGCGCACAACCGGGAGCGGTAATGCAGGCTCGCTGCTGATTCGTAATGTGGGGCTGTTGCAAATTATCGATGGGGCAAGAATCGAGGCGATCGCCACCGCAGACGCGGATGGAGATGGGGGTTCTATTTCCGTATTGGCTCAACAGGTCTCCATTGCAAATGATGGGGCGATCGCGGCTAGTGCAGAAGGCGAGAGCAATGGTGGGAATGTGACGGTCATTGCGGCGGATTCTGTAGCGCTCAATAACGGTCAAATTACGGCGCAGGTGGCATCGGGTACGGCGGGCAACCTAGCCGTGACCGCACAGAATACGCTGCAAATGACAGGCGATCGCAGCAGTATTTCGGTGGCGGCCACCAATCCTGATGGCATTGCTGGCAACCTGGCTCTATCGGCCAATGCGCTGCAAATCAGCGATGGAGCCGAAGTTACCGTGAGCAACCCGGCTGGGCAGGCAGGCAGCGTTACCGTGACAGCCAACACCGTTGCACTGGATCGAGGCCGCATCACGGCCCAAACTGGAGGGGCGGGTTCCGCTTCGGGGGCCAACATTGTGCTGAATGTGAATGAGCTGTTGACCCTGCAAACCAGTAGCGAAATTAATGCCCAGGCGCTTGATCAAGCAAACGGTGGCAGCATTTCAATCAACACACCCAATGGCTTTGTGGCCGCAGCCCAGTTTGAAAATAGCGACATTATTGCGAATGCCGTGCAGGGCCAGGGGGGAGAAATTTCGGTGTCGGCCTTGGGGGTGTTTGGCTTGTTGGTGCAGTCGGGGCTGAGCACGGCTCAATTGCGAAGCAACATCACCAGCGACATTAGCGCCAGCTCCGAAGCAGGGCCACAGGGGCTTATCACCATTAGCACGCTGGGGGTAGATCCCAGCCAGGGTTTAACGGAACTGCCGGGAGATGTGGTAGATGCTGCGGATCAAATAGCCCAGGGATGTAGCGCAGGCGGCGTAGCCGATCGCCAGTTGGGGCAATTTGTGGTGACGGGACGAGGCGGCCTACCCGCTAGCCCGATGGATATTCGAGATAGTGGGGCAGTTGTCTCCGGTTGGGCCCAAGTGTCCCCATCTGGAACCGAACGGGCACCGGGCGCACTGCATCCAACAGCTCCGTCGGCTCCGTTGGCACTAACAGAGGCCCATGGCTGGGTGCGAAATGACGCGGGAGAGGTGATGCTGGTGGCAGATGCAACGCCTGTAGCCGCGATCGCCCCCACAGTTTGCCCCTAGATCAGTCATCTAAAGCCCCGTTTTGCCCCGTTTGGATTTGCGAGAGAGCACCCCTCCAAAAAACTGTTGAGATGTGAGATTCGAGAATTATGATGAGGTGATCGTTATCGGTGTGGGGAAAGGATATGGTGGGGTGCTATCGGCTGCATGTTGGGCTGATGTTGGGGGTATTGGCTTGGGGAATGGGGTCTGCGGCGATCGCTCAAGTATCCTTACCCAGTGCAGATGGGTCATCCTCTCTCTCAGAACTGGACGGGAACGAAAGTCAAAGGTCACTTGCTCAAGTTACTGCGGTTACGGAGCTGTCGGATGTGCAGCCTACCGACTGGGCTTATGAAGCGTTGCAACTGTTGGTTACCCGTTACAACTGTATTGCGGGCTATCCCAACCAAACCTTTCGAGGCGATCGCCCCATTTCGCGATACGAGTTTGCAGCCAGCCTGAGCGCCTGCTTGGAAAACATCACCGTCAATTCGGATGATCAAGAAGCCCTGCTGTCAATTGAGCGATTGCAGCGAGAATTTGTGAGCGAGTTGGCCACCGTGCGCGATCGCGTTGCCGAGCTAGAGGGTCGCATTCCAACCCTGGAAGAAAACCAATTTTCTACCACCACTAAGCTGTATGGCGAAGCGATTTTTGGCCTTTCTGCTCCATTGGGCAATTCAATTGATGGCAGTGATGAAATCGTGCTGCAAAATCGAGTGCGGCTGAACTTGCGAGCAAGCTTTTCAGGGGAGGATGCCCTCAACATTCGCCTTACCTCGGGGAACTTTTTGCCGCCTGTGGTACCAGGGAGCCTATTTCCCGTTGTCACCGCAGGAACCGGAGAAGGACGGCTGAGTTCAGGTGTGGGTGGCAATACGGGCAACTCGGTTGAAGTCGATCGGCTGGACTACTCATTTCCGGTGGGCGATCGCGTCAATCTCTACGTGGCTGGGATTGGCGGCAGAAGCAGCTACTATGTGCCCAGCACGGTCAATCCCTATTTCGACGATTTTGATGGGGGGAGTGGGGCAATTTCGTCCTTTGCTCAGCAAAACCCCATCTATCGCATTGGCGGCGGTGCAGGGGCAGGAGTGAGCTTTAGTCTGGATGCGAGCGATCGCATTGTGTTGAGTGCGGGCTACTTGGCCAGCCGCAGTAACGAATCGGGCGAAAGCCGAGGTTTGTTCAATGGCGATTTTGCCGCTCTAGCACAAGCCACCGTAACGCCCAGCTCGGCCTTGCAAATTGGCCTTACCTATGTGCGTGGCTACCACACTTCCGATAGCTACATTTTTAGCCTGGGTGAATTCGATGAGTTTTACGCAGGCACCGTTGTTGCCAATGCTCTGCACCAAGGGTTGGGCGTCGCCGCCACCACAAATTCCTTTGGCGGGTCACTGTCCTATCGCGTTAGTCCTGGCCTAACCCTCAATGCCTTTGGTGGCTACACCGACTTGAACTTTGTCAATGATGTGGGCAGTGGGGAAATTTGGTATTACGGCCTGGGTGTGGCGTTGCCCGACTTGTTTAAGGACGGCAATTTGGGCGGCGTTTTGGTTGGGGTGGAGCCTTACTTGGGCGGGGCGACGGTTAATGGACTCAATCTGCCTCGGCTTGGCTTAAGTAATGACACGTCGCTCCATGTGGAAGCGTTCTATCGCTATGCCTTTAACGACAACATTTCCCTCACGCCCGGCATCGTGTGGATTACCGCTCCCGATCAGTTTGAAGGCAACGATGACATTGTGATTGGCACCCTCCGGTTAACCTTCGCGTTCTAAAGATGACGTGAGTTATGGATAAGCTGAAGTGCCCATTTTTGCGTGCGCAACGCGCACGCAAAAATGGGCACTTTGTGTCCCAAAACTACGGCATCTGATGGAGCAGCGTCAGCGCCGTTTCGATGGTGTCGGCTTCTTGGGCGGGTTTGTCGAGTCGCCAGCGCAAAATGCGGGGAAACCGCACGGAAATGCCGGATTTATGTCGATTCGACTGGGCAATGCCCTCAAACCCAATTTCGAAGACTTGAATTGGTTCGACCGATCGCACCGGGCCAAATTTCTCAATCGTATGTTTGCGAATCCAGCGATCGAGCGTATCAATTTCTTTGTTATCCAGGCCGGAATACGCTTTGGCAAAGGGCACTAGCTCATCGCCTTTCCACAGAGCAAAGGTGTAGTCGGTAAACAGGTTGGCGCGTTTGCCGCTGCCCGCCTGTGCGTAAATCAACACCGCATCGAGTGACATGGGATCGACTTTGTACTTCCACCAGTAGCCGCGTTTGCGTCCCACCAGATAAGGACTATCCATCGCTTTAATGACCAGCCCTTCGGCACCCTGATCGCGCGATCGCTCTCGCAATGCTTGCAAATCTTCCCAGGTATCGAACTGGAGCACGGTGGAGGGGCGCATGCGCTGAGGCATGGATTGAGCCAAAACCCGGAACAACAGCTCACGGCGATCGCGCAGGGGCTTGCTGCGAACATCTTGCCCCTCGTATTCCAGCACATCGTAGGCAATAAAGTTGACGGGATTTTCGTCCATTAGCTTGGCGGTCACTCGTTTGCGCCCCAGTCGTTTTTGTAGCGCGTTAAAGTTCATGGGACGATCGCGCAGTTGGGGATTCTCATGATCCTCGCCATACCAGCACAAAATTTCGCCATCCAGCACCGTACCGTTGGGCAGCGCAGCGGCGCCATCGGCTAGTTCGGGAAACTGTTGGGTAATCAAGTCTTCGCCCCGCGACCAAATGAAGGATTCATCGGCGCGGCGAATGATTTGGGCACGAATGCCGTCCCATTTCCACTCGGCTAACCAATCTGCCATGGTCTCGGTTTGAAACTTATCCTCTTCCAACTGGGAAGCCAGAAAGAACGGATAAGGGCGGCTGGGGGCGATCGCCTCCTCTACCTGGGGCTGAAGCAACTGCTGATAGAACTCCACGGTGGGCACAAAATCGCCCATAAGCCGATGAGCCAACTCTGACTCGGAAATGCCCGACGCCGCAGACAGTCCCTTAATGACCAGCTTTTCCGATGCACCAAAGCGAAAGGCTCCCGTCAGCACTTTGTTGAGCACAAACACCTCGAACGAGTCGAGCGATCGCCACCACGACACAATCAGCGATCGCAGCTCATCCTCCGTTTCCATCTGCTTCACCTGGGGAATGATAGTCTGCATCCAGGTGGCCAGGGGTAACTCGGAACCAACCGTCGCGTCTTTGACTGGCGTTTCAGCTGGCGTTTCAGAACGGGGCAACAGCAGCGCAATCACCTCTGCCGAGTCGCCCACTTGGGCGTAGCAATCTTCAAACAACCATTCGGGAATGTCGGCAATGGACAGAAAGGCATCCCGCAATACACGAGAGGTAATGAGACGTTTGCGTGTTTTTCCCAAAAGTAGAAACAGTCCCCATACGCCGTTTTCGGGGATTTCTTCTCGAAAGTACGCCTCCAATGCTTTCACCTTTTCGTTGGTCGAGGTGGTGGCATCAACCTGTTGAAATAGCAAGGCAAAACGCTTCATAGAGGGGCGATCGCAACGGCATCCATAGGAGGTGGTTTAAATCTGTGATGGTGGTTGGTGGTTGGATGCATCGCATCTTCTAGCATCATCACAGGCTGTCAACATGACTTATCCCTGGCTTAGCCTAACGAGGTTTGGACGGTTTGGGCAAGGTCGTGTGGAAGCGGTTTCGTGGGGGAGATTAATTGGCTGGAGCCACAAATATTTCAACCGGAACCACCGTTACATTCAGGTAAATTGGGCGATCGAGCTGACGTTGCAAAAAATCTTGGACGAGCTGCACTTGCTTTTCGGTTACGGTGTTGGGTGGAGCCGCAACTTCGAGATCAACGTAGAGTTCACGGCCAATCCGATCGACGTTGAGGGTGCGAATGCTGCGATCAGCAAAGGTAAGGGTGCGCCGACGAATGAGGCGGTTAATTTCGGTGCGGGTGCGTTCTCGTAGAACTAAGTCTTGAAATGAGAAAGCCAGCGGAATTCCTAACAAGATGAGGGCGGTAACGGCGATCGTCAGACCCCGTTGCGCTCGTGCAATAGAGCCATAGCGCTGAAATAAAAATACTACCGATCCGCTAAAGATGATGGCCGCCAAATTTGTGGCAAACAGCAGCAGCGCTCCGCCAGTAATGCTTTGAGACGATAGCGCCACCCCATAGCCCACCACGCCCAACGGTGGAACCAGGGCAACGGCGATCGCCACACCGGGCAGTGCATTGGCAATATCGCGACGAGAGCTAGCATAGGCCCCAGCGGTGCCCGCTGCCAACGCGACCCCCAGATCCATCAGGTTAGGCCGCACGCGTGCCAAAATTTCGGCAGTTGGGGTTTGGATGCCCACCGACAGGCTAATGGCGGTTGCCGTGGCGATCGCCAACGTACATCCAGTAATCAATCCCAGCATGGAGCGCCGCAGCAACCGCCGATTGTTCAGCACAATCGAAAAAGCAATTCCGCTAATTGGCCCCATCAGTGGCGCAATAATCATGGCACCAATGATGACGGCAGCACTGTTGGATAGCAGGCCAAACGTCGCAATGATGACCGACAGCGTGAGCAACAGGTAATACGTAATCGATGGGTCAGCCGATCGCCAAAGATGCCGATTCATGGCCGGCAACGGCATCGGCTTGGAGTTGAGCCAAGCCCAATCTCCACTGTTGCCGTTGCGCAGTTCGCTCAGCTTCTTGGTGATCCAATGGATAAATCGTTTCAGCATGGGCAGAGAGGGGATTTCGCATGGGTGGATATTGGATGTAGAAAGCCGATGGAGCCGCTTTTCTGTACCAAACATCACGTGTCTAGAACCTCACCAACAGGAATCGGGCGAGGGATCAGCCCAAGAAATATGGATGGGCAAGAAAGGCAACCCTGCTGACAGGCTAACAGGTTGTTCAGGCGGCGGCTATGTAATGCCCAGCTTGGTTTTCACATCTTCAGGATTGCGAAAACCAACAAAAACCGCTTCGCCATTTTGCACAAACAGGGGCCGCTTAAGCAGCATGGCATCGTTGGCAAACGCGTCGATCCATTGCTCGTCGGTCCAGCTATCTTTGGTGGTGCCCAACGCTCGATAGGACTGCCCCGAAGTGTTGCGCATGGGTTTGGCTCCCAGGGTGGCAACCCAGCTGGCGATCGCCTCTCGGCTGGGGGGCTGCTCTTTGGTGTTTACAAATTCATAGGAAACTTGATGTTCATTAAGCCAGCTCAATGCCTTTTTGCAGGTGCCGCAATTTGGAATTCCATAAACCAGAAGTGTAGACATGGCTCCTCCTGTTGCTTGTCGTCTCCAACTTGTTCTGAACTTACGCATTGGTGTTGTGGGTAGGGTGCTTCGCACCCTACCCACAACACCAACACACCAGATTTAGTGGGCTTGCGTAAGTCCTGTTGTTATTAAACCAGACCTGCTCCTCTGTTTAGCTTTGGGAAAACGAGCGATCGCAGGAGGTAAAGTCAGGGCTGCTTCGTCAAAATCCATGAGTCATCGAATCATTCAGGATTTGTGAATAGGAATCGTGAGCCAAAGCAGCCAACCCCACCAGACAGACTTCGCCTGTCGCCCCCGTTGGCGATCGCCCTCATCCTCCGCAGCGACCTGACCGGGCTGATGGCTGGCGACCTGTTGGGAGTTGTGCTGGGAACCACTTTCTTTTTCGTTGCCCTGTGGACTGGATGGGTGGGTGCAGTGTTGGGAGTGAGCTTGGGAATCGCAAATGGCTTCCTGCTGAGCGGCCTCACCGCCTGGTTTTACTCCCCATTGCGTCGAGTGCGGCAGTATCGCGCCCTAGCGATGGTTCTTGGTGCTGGGTTGGCTAGTAGCGGCGCGGCCATATTTGGCCCGTGGTATTTTGCCACAACTGCCATGACACCCACTTATGCGGTTCTGATTGGCTTTCATTCGGTGTTGGCCTCGGTCATCGCAGGCTGTGCGGGTGCCCTCATTGGTAAAAACCTAGCCCACTGTTATGAGCAGGCCGATTCTCAACAGTCCCGTTCTGGCACGTCTGCTCGCATCAGCGTTCACCCCTTTCACCCCCATTCGGCGTCTATTTGGGCTACCCAAAAGTATGAGTGGATGGGCCTGACCTTGCTCACGCTGCTGTGCTCGTTTTGGGGATATGGCCTGCTGCAATTTGCTGTTTGTGGGTATCGAGATGTCTATGTCTGTTTGCCCTCGCCTCGCCTGTTTACATCGGTGGTGGCGGGGTTTCGGGTGGTGCTGCCCATTGCAGTGGCGTTGGTGGTAATAGGAATGGTGTGGGGATATCGCCCCAGAAGACGCAGATAAGCTCTGCTCACCCCAGCTTGGGTATGCGGTAAGCTGTCACCAATTGGAGCGAAAACTTCTCGCTTTGGGCGCGATCGCTTCTGGGTGCGGGTCGCTATAGTTGGGTGTGGTGGTTGAGCGGATTTTGCCAGGATGGAGAACGTCATAGTAGTCACCGGAGGCAGTCGGGGCATTGGTGCGGCAACGGCGCGGTTGGCAGCGAAGCGCGGCTACGCTGTGTGCGTGAACTACCGCCAACGGGAGGCCGCAGCTCAGCAGGTTGTGGCAGATATTCAGGCGATGGGTGGAAGGGCGATCGCCATTGCTGCCAATGTTGCCTCCGAACCCGACGTGGTGGCGCTGTTTCAGCAAGTAGACGAGCAATTGGGGCCCCTCACCGCCCTGGTCAATAATGCTGGAATTTTGGAACAGCAAATGCGAGTGGAAATGATGGACGCAGATCGGTTGAACCGCATCTTTACCACCAACATTACCAGTTGCTTTTTGTGTGCGCGCGAGGCAATTAAGCGCATGTCAACTGCAAATGGGGGCAGGGGTGGGGCAATTGTGAATGTGTCGTCGGTGGCGGCACGGTTGGGTTCACCCGGGGAATATGTGGACTACGCCGCCTCCAAAGGCGCGATCGATACCCTGACGCTTGGCTTGGCTAAAGAAGTGGCCGATCACGGTATTCGGGTAAATGCGGTGCGTCCTGGCTTTATTGATACCGAAATTCATGCCAGTGGCGGTGAGCCCAATCGAATTGATCGGGTCAAATCTACGGTTCCGATGCAGCGAGGCGGAGCCGCAGAGGAGGTAGCAAACGCGATTTTGTGGCTGCTGTCGCATGAAGCTTCCTACACCACGGGAGCCTTTATTGACATTGCAGGCGGCAAATAGTTCAGCTTGATGAGCAGTTTGACGTGGGGTCTGCTTTGGGGAATGGTTTGGGATAGTGCGATCGCTCATCTGAATGATATCTACCTTGGGCCTCTGTCTAATGGTCAGCGATTAAGTGGGGTGAATGGCTTACAGTGAGGAGGACAGAGAGAATTCAACCTCTAATTTCTGACAGATATGCAAACCAATGAATTTAACCGAACGGTCGTTTGGATTTTATAACGCTGCATTTTTTGCGATTATTGTGCTGCGATATTTTTTAGTTGCTGGGGGGATTTATCTCCTGCTCTATGTTCCGGCTTGTCGCTGGCTCAGCGATCGCCATTCTTCCGCTCCAAACTCTTCGGCTCCGCTGCCGGGGCCAAACGCAGCGCAACGCCGTTTGATCCAGCAGGATATCTTGTTGTCGATGCAGTCGGCCATCGTGTTTGCCTTTACCTGTGCTTGCATCATGTCGCTGTATTGCCTGGGATTTACTCGGTTATATCTGCAAGTCCAATCGTCCAACTGGTGGTTTGACTGGTGGTACATCGGCTTAAGTTATATCTTTGTGCTCATTCTGCAAGATACGTACTTTTATTTCACCCATCGGTTGTTTCATCATCCTCGGTTGTTTTCGTGGTTTCATCAAGGCCATCATCGCTCACGACACCCAACACCTTGGACTTCCTTTGCCTTTGATCCATTAGAAGCGATCGCCCAAGCTTTGTTTCTAGCTTTCATTGTCTTTACCATTCCGCTTCACTTCATCACTATCATTGCGGTTCTCATCACCATGACGGTGTGGGCTGTTATGAATCATTTAGGAATTGAGCGATTACCCGTGTCGTTCCCTCACCATTGGCTGGGCAAGTGGTTTATTGGCCCAGCGCACCATTCGGTTCACCACTGCAAGTACTCCATGCACTACGGTCTATATTTCACCTTTTGGGATAAGCTGTTGGGCACCCAAGATCCCAAATACGAAGCGGCTTATGGTCAATGCGCAAGCCGTCCACACACGGGCCACCCAGCTGAGGAGTCATAACTGATGGTGCAGGAGGGCGAATGAGCTGAAATTTGGTGCGATATGCTGAAGTAGTCGCTGATGCGTGGGGAATGGATGTGACCACAGCAGATCCTCAACCGAATGCACCTCTTAATGCGCCTCAAGGCCGTTCGTTTCAATCAGTGGAGCGGCGATCGCCTCGTGCCCGTTCTGGTTTGTATGCTTCGCTGTTTCCACCGTTAGTGTGGATGTCGGCGCTGTACTTTGTGCCGTTGCTCATTCTGATGAGCTACAGCGTGTGGCGGCTGGAAGCATTCGATATTGTCAAAGAATTTACCCTGCAAAATTTTCAGGCGATCGCCACCAATCCGTCTTACCGAACCATCATCGCAAGAACCGTGGGAACGGCCCTCGGAGTGACCGTAATTGATGTAGCGATCGCGCTTCCCGTGGGCTTTTTCATTGCCAAGCGAGCGGGGCGGTATCGCTCCTTGCTCACCCTCATGGTGATTTTGCCGCTGTGGTCGAGCTACTTGGTGCGGGTGTTTGCTTGGAAAATTATTTTGGGCTACAACGGCGTGCTGAACAGTGCGCTAATCTGGGCAGGAATTTTGTCGGAACCCAGTCAGGTGTTTCTCTACAACCAGTTTTCCACCATGCTCACGTTTGTGCATGTGTGGTTACCGTTTATGATTTTGCCCGTCATTACCGCGTTTGAAAAACTGCCCGATTCATTGCTGGAAGCCTCGGTAGACCTGAATGCGCCACCCATCACCACGTTTCGGCGAATCGTTTTGCCCTTGGTGATGCCGGGAGTATTGGCAGGTTCCATCAACGTTTTCTCGCTGACCATGGGCGATTTCATCACGCCCAGTTTGGTCGGTAGTCCCAGTGGCATTATGCTGGGCAACGTGATTTCGTCGCAGTTTGGGGTGGCCTACAACTGGCCGTTGGGGGCAGCGTTTGCCCTGGTGGTGATGCTGATTGTATTTAGCGGACTGGCGATCGCCCTGCGACGTGGAGCATTGGAGAATTTGTGATGGCCAACTCGACGCTGCCAGCCACCGAACCGCCCACGTCTACCGTTCCCCGCGCCGCCAAACAGCCCTGGCTGCTCGGCCTGTGGCTGGTGCTGGTGTTTGGCTTTTTGTATCTCCCCATCGTGGTGGTGGTGGTGATGAGCTTCAACGACTCGCGCATTTTGTCGCTGCCGCTCAAGGGCTTTACATTGGACTGGTACCAACTGGCGTTTTTGGACAAGCCCCTGCGTACCGCGTTGTGGAATTCGCTACGAGTCGCAGGAGCTGCCACAATTTTGGCGACGGTGTTTGGGCTGTTGGCCTCGTTTGCGATTTATCGCTACCAGTTTTTTGGCAAAAGTGCGTTTCGCATCTCGCTCAATTTGCCGATTTTGTTACCGGGGATTGTAACTGGCGTGGCGATGTTGGCCTATTTTTCTAGCCTGGGGTTGGAATTATCACTGTGGACGGTGGTGTTGGGCCATGCGATGTTTGGCTTGCCCGTCGCACTGGGGCCAATGCTAACTCGCTTGCAGCAGTTTCCCCGCAGTTTAGAAGAAGCGGCGGCAGATCTGGGTGCTAGACCAGCCCAAGTCTTTCGCGATATTATCTTCCCCTACATTCGCAGCGCTGTAGTTGCAGGTGCGCTGCTGGCGTTCACGCTATCGTTTGATGAGGTGGTGGTCACCATTTTCCTCACCGGGCGCGACAACACGCTGCCAATGGAGATTTGGGGGCGACTGCGCACCAATATCACTCCCGAAATTGCCGCAGTCGCCACTTTTATTTCAGCGGTCAGTGCGTTGTTGGTGCTCCTGAGCCAGCGCAATCCAGATTAATGCGGTTTTTTCTGACTGTTTACCGTTTCCGGCACTCCCTATGGCTCCCCAATCTGATTCCCTGGTTTATCTGGATCACGTCAGCAAAATTTATCGATCTGGGAATGCGGAGGTGTATGCTGCGCGGAATGTGACGTTGGATGTGAAGGCGGGTGAGTTTTATTCGTTGCTTGGTTCCAGCGGATCGGGGAAAACAACGACGCTGCGTATGATTGGCGGGTTTGAAGTTCCCGAATATGGCACGGTCTATGTGGGTGGAGAAGATGTGACCACGCTGCCGCCCTATCGCCGCAATGTGCATACGGTGTTCCAAAACTATGCGCTGTTTCCCCACATGACGGTGGCAGAGAATGTGGCCTATCCCTTGGCGATCGCCCGTACGCCGTGTGAGGAGATTGATCCTAGGGTGCGCGATGTGCTCAAGATGTTTCAAATTGAGGCGTTGCGCGATCGCCGTCCGGCGCAGCTGTCGGGTGGGCAGCAGCAGCGAGTTGCCCTGGCGCGAGCCATTATCAACCGGCCCAAGGTGCTGTTGTTAGATGAACCGTTGTCGGCTCTGGATGCCAAGATTCGGGAAGAGGTGCGGCAAGAGCTACGAGCCGTGCAGCGCCAAACCGATCTCACATTCATCTACGTTACCCATGATCAAGAAGAGGCGATGGCTCTGAGCGATCGCATTGCGGTGATGCACAACGGTGAAGTGCAGCAAATTGGCACTCCCCACGAAATTTATAATCTGCCGCGATCGCCCTTTGTGGCACAGTTCATTGGCAAGGCCAACTTTTTGCAGGGAACGCTGGTAGAACAATCGGGCGATCGCACGGTGATTCGGGTGCAGGATGAATTGCTGCGGGCGCAGGTGCCTCACGAGTCTGTGATGCAGCTAGCCACTGGCGAAGCCGTAACGCTCATGATTCGACCAGAGCGGATTCGGCTCAACGCCAGCAGCGGCGAGCATGATAACTCCATCACAGGAATGCTACTGCACCAAACCTATATTGGCCAACTGCGCGAACTCACGTTGCAAACTCCCGTAGGCCAGCTGATAGTGACTCAACTGGGCCAGCAAGCGCTATTTGCCGAGGGGGCGATCGCCCTGAGTTGGAATGTTGGGGATTGTCTGGTGTTGCCGCGATCGGATGCCACCTAGTTAACGTTACGGGTGCTGGCTGATTGCTGCTGTAGAATGCGGCGGGTGTTGTTGATGGCATCCAAGGCAAGGCGATCGCCCGGACGTGCCTCAATTGCCCGCTCAAAATTAATCAAAGCTGTTTGGTAGTCCTTTTGTTGAAACGCAGCATAGCCCACCCGCATCGAGTCTTGGTAGTTATACCGGGCAGGTCGAGCGCCTGGGCTAGATGCTCGCATCTTTGCCCGCTGTTGGTCAACTTGCTGCCGAAAAGCAAGATTGCCCGCTCTGCTCATGGCATCGAACGCTGTGCGATCGCCAAATGGTGCAGAGAGACTGGCTCGCTTATAGTAAGCTTCGGCTCTTTCGTAGTTTTGTTGTATGAGTGCCTCATTTCCCAACCTCATGCATTCCTCAAAATCGAATTTTGGAGATGATTCGGATGAGCGGATGCTGTAGCGCCGGGAAAATACTTCACCAGAGGAGGTGCTGTAGTGCTGCGAAGAGACTTCAACAGAGGAATCTGGGGCGGTTGTTTCTGCTTCTGACATGTAGCATGAGACAACCGTTTGAGATCTGGGAACAGGGATTGGTTTTGAGTTGCGCACGGGTACCTGTACCGACTGTCTCCGGCCTGTCTCGGTTGGTTGTTGCGCCATTTGAGATGCATTAGAGCTGCCAAAAGAACTGCCAAACGGGATTCCAGCCTCTAGTAAAAGCATGAACAGACTGCCGATTATGATAACTCCCGTTCCTGACGCTTGGAGCCAGAAGGATTTTCGGGCACCTGTCCGGCTCCAGCGCTTAAGCACAAACACAAGCGCCGCAAATGGAACAAATAGATAAGCGAATCCCCACAAGGCACTGTCCTGAAAGGCAAGGACAAGACCCCAAACATGGCCACTCAGCCACGTTAACCATCCCACAATCACCAGCACGAGTGCTACAAATGCTGCGATCGCCATAGTGTTAAGCCTTTCTCTCGTACAGGTGGATTGAGTTGCTTAGGCACTGGTGCACCTGATCGATGGTTGAACAAGTCGCCAAGCAGATTTAGATTGCCCATCGGCACACGATCGCTAACGATAGTTGGAGCAGTTTTCAAGTCCGAATGAGCCCAATAATTTATTGGTTAAATAAAAAAGAAAACCCTCTAGATAAAATTTATATAAAGTTTGCGGGCGATCGCGCTTAATGTTGTTTACTCTTACCCCAAGCAAGTACCTGTTCTAGGGGTGATGAACAATGTATTTTCAAGTCAAAGTTTTGGTTCCAGCAACAGTATTTCATCCTGAGCACTATCGGTTTACTAGTGCCTATGTGGAATCTCAAAACGAAACCACAGCAACATTATCTCCAATCAATGATGTCCGTAGTTTTGTGTTTGAACATGGGTATTGTGCAGAATGGCGGGATTGTTTTCAAGCCTGGATGACACAACCCATTACTTGGAAAGAAGCCAGTAGAGAAGACTACATTATTTTGACTAAATCTTTGGTATGAGCTGCGCACTTGTCTTGGGTTTGAAAGAGCTATCAAGATAGGTATTCAGTTAAGTATTCAGTTAAAAATTGAAGCGCTCGATGGTACATGAAGTGCATTGATGCGGTGCTCTCGCTTTGTAGCGTGCTACCACGGGTTGCCAATGAGCGTAAATCCTGACCAGTAGTACGGATGCGCCAAATTGGTGGCCGCATCCTGAACCACTTCTTCAGGAATAGCAAGACCTCGCAGAACAGGTTGGAGAGATTCACTCTCTAGCGTAAGGCGACCCTGGAGCATGGCGAGTTGGGTTTGCCGTAGGGCTTCGCCTTTAGTGGGTGCGTCCATCAGCGCTTGATAAAAGCCCGTCATAAACACAAATGTTCCGGCATCGGGAATGGACCACAAGCTTGCCAGGGCCGATTTTGCCCCCGACTGCACCGCTAACCCAGCAAAGCCCAGTTCGGCATTGGGGTCTCCAACCGCAGTCCGACAAGCACTCAACACCAAAAGCTCAACGGTGGGACTTTGTAACCCCAAACTGCGCAGTTGATTAAGCCCAAGCTGTTGATTCCAAAATTGAATATAGGATTCTTCGACATCGCCAGGGGCAAAATCGGCATGAGTTGCCAAATGCACAATGGAGTAGGGTTGGCGCGATCGCAAATTTCTCAAATTTTCTAGCGTAAACTCCTGATTCAGCGATACGTCTCCTGGCCACAGTTGGGTAATGGCGTTTAGCTCAACCGGCACCGCTGGCAACGGCACCTGGGTTTGAAACTCGGAGGCTCCCATGGCCAACACCTGCGCCCCGGCTAAGTTGGCTGGACGGCGATCGAGCAGATTAAACGCGGGAATGATGCTAACGCCATATTGCTCAATCAAAAAAGTTTGACCGTTGTGCAATGCCGCTAGGGGAACGCCACGCAAGCCACCCCCCAAACAAAAGATCAGGTTATCGATGTTTTGGGCTTCTAGTGCAGATTCCAACGGTTCCAGCATCCATTGATAAAGCCGCTGCGCCAGGGGCAAATAGCGTTGAGTAGGCAGGGCAGGACGAACCAGCTCTGCTCGAAATTCGCGGATGGTTTCGGCGATCGCGTCTTCAGTTGCTTCGGTGGCTCGATGGTGTATGAGTTGGCCATCGGGCAGTAGCAGCACCACTTCTAGCTGATTCGCGGTCGAGACGGCATAGACCAGGGCCGTGCGCTGTCCGGTCGTTTGGTTGATTTGCTGCAAGCTTTGGGCAATTTGCTCGGGAGGCAGTAGTTCGGTTCTAAAGTGCCGTCCGTAGTATTCATTCAGCTGTTGTCGCCATCCCTGCTCAAGCTGCAACACGGCCTCAGCCATCCTTCCCTCATCGAGCGATGTACTGAGCTGCTGGGGATCGAGACGCAATGCTGAGATGGGCGTTAGCTGGGAGGGGGCTGACGTTTCTGTTTGTGCTTGTTTTGTGTGGGTATGCTGTGTGTGTGCCCGTTCTATGTGTACTTGTTCTGTGGATGCGTTGACGGGAGCAAACAGCACGAGTGTAGCAACCAAACCTAGCACAAACCCTAAACCTGCTCGATAACGATGATTCATCATAAGCTGAGCAAATTCTTGAAGTTTTATAAGCGGTTGTCCAAGGGTTTTACACCAAACTCATCTGTTCAATATCGTTGAGTTTAGATGTTCAAAATAGCATGCGATGGTGATATATCCCTGATCCTAGAGAGGGAATTCCACCCTAACATTTTGCTGCTAATTTAGCCCCTATTTGACACTTGTTGTATCGATAACTGCTACTGTGTTTTTTTTCGCCAGGTTGACTGAGCGCGGCCTGTTCCTTCAAATGGAATAATGGATTGTTGAGCGATCGCATAGGCAATTGTATGCGGAGTTAATGACACATCATATCCGCCTGTGAACTCACCAAAGGATGGCAGAATGAGTGTTTTGGCAGTGCGATCGTAAAAGAAGCAGGGTAATCGAATATCATCCAATTTGCTTTTGTAGCGAAAGCAAGGATGAACATGGCCACAAATGTTGAGCTTGGTTTGAGTCGTGACAGGTTCGTGGCTCAAAATGACATCGTCGAGTTCGATCGGATGATCAATGCATTCAAGATTGAACAGCGTGAGTTGATTCGTCAGTGGGCGATCGTGGTTACCCAACAATAACTGAGGCTTGAGCTGAACGGTTGATAAAAAGTTCAACCAGGCTTGAATCACTTCATCCACAAACCCCAAACGAGCATGGAAGAGATCGCCCAAAATAATCATTTGTTTAGGATGATAGGTTTGGCACAGGGTAGTCAGTCGCTGGAGGGTGCGATCGTTGACGCAATTTGGAATGGGAATTCCCGATTGCTGAAATGTTTCTGACTTGCCTAGATGCACATCCGATACCAGCAGCAGTTCAGCTTGGGATAGGTAAACGGCGCGTTCTGGCAACAGGTGCAGCTGCGTGGTTTGATAGGTGAGTTCAATTACAGAGCGTTCCACTGTTCTTTTAATCGAGCGATGCGATCCATCAGGCTTTCATTGGATAGGCGCGAACTGAGGCGTTCTACCAAAAGCGGAAATGCAAAGGGAGAAGGCCGCCGTGTTTGCGTCCATACTAAGTTTAGGTCTTTTAGTCGCTCTAGCGTTTGGGTAAGGCGATGGGCTTCTAACTGCTCGTTCAAGACTTCCTGTTCTGCTTGCTTGAGCAACAAATTTTCGGGTTCGTATTTGCAGAACACGTCGTAGATTAACGACGAGCTAATTTGCAGTTGACCCGTTGTTTTTTTGGAAGATGGATAGCCCTTGAAGACTAAACCAGCAATTTGGGCGATCGCCCGAAACTTGCGATTGGTGAGTTCCGAAATGTTGAGGCTAGCTTTCAAATCTTCGGCCAAATGCTCGGTGCTAAAGAATTCATCAGAAAATAAGTCTTGAAAGGGGTAATCTTTAGGAGCCAGAATCTCAAACCCGTAGTCATTCACAGAAATGGTGAAGGTGGTTTGCTGCTGTCGAGCAAAGCGATAGCCCCACAAAAAGCCCAATCCCTCATGCACAAACCTTCCCTCAAATGGAAAGACGTAAAGATGTTGTCCTTCGCGGGTTTTGCACACTTCAATGAGTAACTCTTGGGTGCCGGGTAGGTGAGACAGGCGATCTTGGGTGGCCAAAATTGGCGCAATGCAGTGAATTTCTGGACTGAAATCTTGGGTCTCAGGCGCTTTGATGGAACCAATTTCGCGGCGGAGATGCGTGCTCAACGTATCGGAAATGGTGAGGTTGCCCCCATACCAAATGGGCGTTACAGTAGATTTTTTGGTGGTATTTTTCACGTACACCACCATATCCTTCATCATAAAAAATTCGAGCTGTCGTCCTGCAAAAAAGAACACATCTCCTTTCTTGAGTTTTGATACAAAGCTTTCTTCGACGGTGCCAATATCTTTCCGATTTGTATACACCATGCGTAAGGCTTGATTGGATGCGATCGTTCCAATTCCCATTCGGTGCATCTTACCAATTTGGGCATCGGTTACTTTCAGCAAACCATCTTGATGGGTGGCTTTTTTGTATCTTGGATAGGCGTTGAGGCTCTTTCCGCCTGTTGTGATAAATTCCAGCATCCAAAAGAATTCGTCATCGCTGAGATCTCGGTAGGCAACCGTTTTGCGAACGCTGGCTAATGTTTGCTCTGCCTGAAATCCATCCCCACAAGCCAAGGTCACCAAGTGCTGCACCAATACGTCATAGGGCTTGTGCAGCGATCGCCGCGATTCCAAATCTCCCGCTTTCAGCCCATTGCGAAAGGCGGAAATCTCCAGCAATTCCAGCGCATTGGTGGGCAGAAAAAAGATTTCGGAAATTCCTTCGGGAACATGCGCCGATCGCCCCGCTCGTTGCAGCAATCGGGCCAGATTCTTGGCACTGCCAATTTGCACCACTCGTTCCACAGGCTGAAAGTCCACCCCCAAATCGAGCGATGCCGTACACACCACCCACTTAATATCGCCTGCTTTCACCGCTGCTTCGATCGCCTCGCGTTCCTTCACATCAATGGAACTGTGGTGCAGGGCTAGCTTGTCGGTGTGTTCCGGCAGGGCAAACGTGAGCGCTTGAAACCACCGTTCGGATTGCGATCGCGTATTGGTGAAAATCAGCGTGGATTTCTCAATATCCAGTGCATCTACCAATTCTTCAAACATGTGCAAACCCAGGTGACCCGCCCAGGGGAATGCATCCACGGATTCGGGCAGGATGCTTTTGATGATGGTTTGGCGCGTCAGGTTAGACCGCACAATCACAGGTTCAACGCCCAGCCCCACGGCAGATTGCGCCGCTTCTTCCACGTTTCCCAATGTGGCGGAAATGGCCCAGGTTTGTAGCGTGGGCTGAACTTGGCGTAAGTGGGACAGGCACAGCTCCGTTTGGGTGCCGCGTTTGGAGTTGAGCAGTTCGTGCCATTCATCCAAAATCACGCCGCGCAGGTTGGCAAAGCGCTCTGCTGTGCCCGGATAGGACAACATCACCGCCAGCGATTCCGGCGTGGTGATGAGGATATCGGGCATGTTTTTGAGCTGGCGAGTTTTGCGCGAGCTGGTGGTATCGCCCGTGCGGGACTCGACGCGCAAGTTCCAGCCCATCTCTTCAATCGGGCGGCGAATGGAGAGTTCAATATCTCGCGACAGGGCACGCAATGGGGTAATGTACAGCAGTTGCAACCCTTTGCCGGGAGTGTGCAGCAGGGTGGCGATCGCCCCCATCACGGCAGCATAGGTTTTGCCCGAACCCGTGGGCACCTGAATCATGCCGCTTCGCCCTGCCAAAAACGCATGCCACGCCTCTAGCTGAAAGGGCAACGGCTCCCAGCCCTGAGTCCGAAACCAGTCCACAATGGGCTGAAGCTGCGGGTCACTAACTGGAGAGAGTGTTGCAGATTTGCGCTTGGCAGGGCTCATGAGTCGATGCGACAGCGGCCTTCAGCTTGCCCGTCGGTTGGGCAGGCAAGGCGTTTGTTGCGCTGGGCAATTACGGTTTCCAGGCTGGGTCGTCCGGTGAGCGGCAAGCGCCAACGTGCCCAAATGCTGTAGACAAAATTGGCGATCGCCCCTATCCCTGGCAGCTTGGTAATGGCATACACCCAGCCCATGCCCAACACCTCATACACTCGCCGCAGCACTTCTACGTTTTTGATGATGGTGCCATCGGGCAAAATGGCGTGAATGCGTCCCATGGCCGTTTCAAAATCGACCCCACCGTTGGCGGCTGGATCATAGGCATCATCGGCAATATCGACAAATTCCACCAGGCCACGCCCTGCATCGCGCTTCTTCAAAAACTTCACCTCATGCATACACAGCGGACAGGCGCTGTCGTACAGGAGCTTGATTTGCCAGGTTGGAGCTGTGGTGGAGGTTGATGCAGCAGCGGGAGCGGGTGAAGGTGACATAGCTATAAAACGTGGATGATGCAATTGGAGCAGACCCGAAACAGTAGCAGCTTTAGAAATTGAGCAGCCTGATTTGAGGTCTTTTCCTAAAAGCGGTATGTCGTAATTTTAACCTTACGACCGATAGCAAGGGGAGGAGAAGAAGCAAAAGCAGGAGTCCCGACTAATCGCGATCGCCGTTTCATTGCTTCGATGAGTGCGGCTTGAAACGGCTCTTTGATCAAAATCTGAGCCGAAAATTATCATTCAGCTTCCATTGCTCCAAGTTGTTTACTGGTGGTGGCAGTCTGCTCTTAAGCCAGCCTGCGCCTTGGTCGGGTGTACATGAAGGATCGGTAGATTCAACAACCCATAGTAGGACGTTAACTCCACCGTTCATACTGGGTGGCGGAGAAACCGGCATGAATGTAAACGTTCAAAATCCCGGTGGCTCTTCATTGTGAAAGCACAACAACGACCAAGATGAGCGGCAATAAAAAACTTTGGCTTCACCACCAAAATCTCTCAATTGCCCGCTCCATCGACTTATTAACTGGCTGTCGCTTGCTAAAATCTAGGTTTACTCTTCCTCTATCTCTACCTCTTAGCTTCTCTTTAAGTTTGAAGACTATCACCTCCAGAAAAATCAATCGAAATCTGATCTGGGTTTTCTGTAGATTTAGTTCGACTTGCTCTGGTACCAGCCCTATTCAATACACCCGCAGATCGGAGTTCATCGACTGTAATTATTGGGGATGTACAAATTTGTTCAAGCAACTCTTCCTGTATGGGTTCCAATTGAACTAACTTTTCAAGTACGTGCAGTAAGTTGATTAGTTCTGTTGTATATTCAGCTAACCAGTGATCTGGTTGAATGTTGTCTAGTGGTGATGGTTGCCGACGATTGCCAATAATTGGACGTTCTCGATTTGCTTTGCGATAGCTAAACCATTGGCGTAGTACTTGTTTACCTGAAACTTCGTATTTCCAAACTTGCGGTGAGACTCTCTCAACATATCCATTGCCAACCAGGAGTCTATGGTTAGTTTTGTCATATTCAATAGTGTCTGGCATTTCCCCAGAATCTTGTGAGATCGCTCCTTTAATAGGTATCCGAGGAGCCGCATCACCCGGAATCCGGGGAGCATTAGGCCGATTAGAATTAGGGTCTATAAATCTTTCGCCAAAGGTATGAAGCCAAATTACAGTTTTTCCAATTTCAACGGCGTTAGAGAACAAGTTGCCATGAGAAGTGAATGGAATTCGCAAGCCTGGATTGGCTAAATCAGCTTGAAAACGCTCTGTAAATGCAGGGTGAGCACCTACTGCCGCAAGATATGCTAAAACGTCTTCGGCCAATACTTCAAATTGATATTTTTCACTTAGATATGAAATTAACTGCGGGACAATATTTGGGGTGAGAGCGTTTCTATCTTGCCATAAAGGAAAGACACGGCCACCAAACGATCCTTTGTAATGATGGAGATCGGGAACTAGTGCTGTCAACGTAAATGCAGGTCCTGATGATGGTGATGTTCGTTGAAACGCAGTTAAGTATACCTGATGTTCTGAGAACATTTCCCATAAAGCTGGATTAGGCTGATTTATTAAACGATTATCGGGAATAATCCATTGTCTATCAAACGAACGAAAAGCATAACGCCTGGGTGTAATGCAATCTCCGCGCTCATTAGCGACTGTACTAAGACGAGCATCATAACCTGGCAACCCTTGATTCACTACTTTATTGCTATGCTTGTCGCCTAGTTTTCCTCCTCGAAGATGAGGATGAAATAACGTTTCTTTTTGAGCTGCTGGAGCGTTAATAAGTTTTTGCCAACGCTGCTGTAATGATTGTGAATCAGGGGCAATAATCCATGTACGTCCTGGCATAACACCTGATCCGTTGTAAAGGAACAAGTCTTCAAGGGCGGGAAAAGTTGACCATTCGCGTCTCGGCTCACGTAAGAATGGGGATCTCCAATCTGATGAACAATACACCCATTCTGACGAATCTAACGATACCCTTTTTAGGGCTGCAAACTTCTCGTCACGGTGTCCTTTGGGCAAGGCTAAGAATTTAACGCGGGCAGGTATTTCTGTATCTGTTTCGCAGGTACGGGCAACAAGCACAATGCATACAGGCTGCTGTACTCCTTGAAAAATTCGAGTCTTAACTCCTGGCTGATGTCCCTCCGGCGAGCAATCGATGACCCATATCTCGCTAGCAGTGCGACGGAGATAGTCTCGCATTTGTTCGAATCCAGGTCCGTTAAGGAATCCCGCGACCGTGATAAAACAGACAATTCCAGAATTTTCCTCCGGATGTTGATCAAATACTTTCCAAGTTGCCCAACGCCAAAAGTAAATGTAGAGGTTGCGCAGGTGCTTTGCATGTACACCAACTCCCCAATTAGTAGGCGGAATCCATGCTTCAAGAGGTGCGGGTTCAGCAGAGTTTTTACTACGTTGCTCAACCCATCCGCCACGTCCTTTAGCTCTCTCTCTGTAAGGTGGGTTGCCAATCACAACTGTAATAGGCTCTTGCTTTTTGATTTGATTTGCTCGCTCACGTGACTCGGCAATTGGCTTGTAGAGCTTAGGAATCCATTCTTCACTTTCGTATGGGCTTCCCAGAGTATCAGCAACAAACATGCGCAGAGGCGTTGATGGTACATCATCAATCAGTTTGGTAAGCTCAGCAAGGAGTCGCAATTGCGCAACTGCAAAAGGGCCAAGCTGAAGTTCAAACCCAATAAGGCGACGTATTGCATCGTTGATTGCTGCAGGTACCGCTCCAGGGCCTTCATCTGCCCTAACTATTTCGGTGATGCGAGTTAATACACCGAGTAAAAATGTTCCTGTTCCAACGGCAGGATCAGCAATAGTCACATCTCGTGATGCAAGACCACCGTGTAAATTAAAACGATTTGAGCTCTGGAGCACCTCATCCACCAACCGAACCATAGCCTCGACAACTTGGGGAGGCGTGTAATAAGAGCCCGTCTGCTTCCGAAGCTCCTTGTCGTAAATGGCTAGAAAATCTTCGTAGAAGTATAACCAGACATCAGGATTGCCTCTGCTGATTGTCCCCCAGTCCACAGCATCTAGTACACGAGTTAATGTATCGAGTGAAGTATGTAAGGCTCTTCGGGTATTCGCATCATCAGTTAAAACCCGGAGAGCCGTGCCAATCAGAGAATTTGTTTGACCAAGTTCCTGAGAAATTCGGTCTAATCCTTGAGTTAGTCGAATTTCCCTTGCTCGGGCTACTAGTAAACCAAAGGTTACTGTTTGAGAATATCCATCAGCGAATTGTGCGTTGTCTGCATCTGGAAATAGCAAACGACGCCAATCTTCCCTGAGACTCGTTAAAGCTGGATTATTTTGTTCAAGTTGCTCAGTAACCTCATCCCGCAAAAGACGACATAACCGGGCACTAATCTCAGCTAGCTGTCTAGCATCACTTGGAGGAATGGGTTGCCACTGGAAAAAATTTTCAAAAATACCTAGCAGGCTTGGCGGTGCTTGGAGAGCATTGCCCGATGTTTCAACATCTCCCTCAAGTTTAATGACAGAACCTACTAATTTCCCGCTCTGCCAAAGACTAAATTCATTGCCGTCAGTATAGATAAGGTTGGGCAGTGATTGGAGCTTTTTCCACTGCTCTTTATCGTGCCGATCTCTAAAACGATTTGGATGAGCTCCTTTCCCTGGAGCTTTGACCTCGATGAAACCGACAAGCGCATCTCGAACCGTAACTGCGTAGTCTGGACGGGTTCTCAACCCAGCGAGCGATGTCTCTCCAACAGTTGCAACTTCATTACGGGGAAGGCTACACAGTTCAGCGAGGTCAACAATTAGCCCTTCTAATGGAGCACGTAACTGATCCTCCGGCTGACCTGAAGCTGCAATGTTTGCTAGCTTTGCTCTAGCTGCGGTTCCAAACGTCGAGATTGCGGAGTTTAAAGTCAAATTCATGGAGAAGTGAAGCAAAAGCTCTGCCTTTATTGGCGCGTCCAGTGTAGCTCACACAGATCTCATGGTTGCAACTTTTTTACGAAGTGTTCCAAAATAGCTCAAGTTTTGAGGCTCTAACGGATCTGATCCGTCTACAGGGCTATGGCCTGTCGTGAGTCTAGCAGCCCAGCCAAACTGCTTATCAGCATATGTAGTTAAGGGATTTTCAGGAAAGCTTTCAGCATATTTTCAGATTTCTTACGGAGGCGAGCAGGTGCATTACGGTTGGCAATACGCTGAGTTCCAGCCTTGCACGGGATGTTGCTGAAAGATCAAGAATTTATAACAAAACGCTAGGTGATACTTGTGATCTCTTGGCGTTTCGTTTTATGGTGGGCGATACCGGAATTCGTTCCGGCGATTCGATTAACAGACGAGCTTAAGGTGAGGACGCTGATTAGGAGTGCTGGACACACGCCTAACCAGCTAACCTAACTCTCTGAAACGGGCAGAGGGCTAGGCTGGATCGATTTTATCGTTTCACCTCGCTAATGCTACACACGTGGTTGGGTACCACGCCTTAAGCTTTTCTTCTCCACACATCTCCATTGCATTAGCGAGGAACCGAATATGAGTTCAGAGTTTAACGACCTGTTGCCCACGCAGCAGGCCGACAAGCCGCAGATTTGGATTATTGGCACGCGAGAGCAAGTCGTTCACATCATGAATGAAATGATGGTGAAAGAGCTAGTGAATGACCGAGTGAAGTTCACCCCCATCATTCCCGCACCGTTTGCGAATGGCAAAGTGATGACCGTGCTGGTGAGATAGCGGCTGGTCATCTACGGAAATAACCAGGGAAGGGCGATCGCGCGATCGCCCTTCCCTGCCACACCCCAGCTTTTGGGTAAACAACTGAAGAAACGCTTGTGTGTTCAGTGCTTCATGGGTTTGGGTGCTAGGATGCAAGTGGTTTTGGCCATGTGCTGAGACCGTATTGGTTTGAAGAGGTTTGGGAATGAAGACGCAAGCTGCGATCGCCTGGGAAGCTGGAAAGCCATTGGTTGTCGAAGAAATTGACCTAGAAGGCCCCAAGGCGGGTGAAGTATTGGTGCGCATTGTGGCAACAGGCGTATGCCACACCGATGCCTTTACGCTGTCGGGCAAAGATCCAGAAGGAATTTTCCCCACGATTTTGGGTCACGAGGGCGGCGGCATTGTGGAAGAGGTGGGGCCAGGTGTCACCAGTGTGCAGCCTGGAGATCATGTGATTCCGCTGTACACGCCAGAGTGCAAGCAGTGCAAGTTTTGCCTATCGGGAAAAACCAACCTGTGTCAGGCCATTCGCACCACCCAAGGCAAAGGCTTGATGCCCGACGGCACCAGCCGCTTTCGCAAAAATGGCGAACCCATTTACCACTACATGGGCACCAGCACCTTTAGCGAATACACCGTGCTGCCCGAAATTGCCGTAGCCAAAATCAATCCAGCGGCTCCGTTGGAAAAGGTGTGCTTGTTGGGCTGCGGTGTCACCACGGGAATTGGTGCCGTGCTAAATACCGCCAAGGTCGAACCGGGTTCCACCGTCGTCGTGTTTGGGTTGGGCGGCATTGGCCTGAGTGTGGTGCAGGGAGCTGTAATGGCCAAGGCTGGACGCATCATTGGCGTGGACTTGAATCCCAGTAAGTTTGAACTGGCGATGCAGCTAGGCGCGACCGAGTGCGTCAACCCCAAAGATTACGACGCACCGATTCAGCAAGTGATTGTTGACCTGACGGATGGTGGAGCCGACTATAGCTTTGAATGTGTGGGCAATGTGCAGCTGATGCGGGCAGCGCTGGAAGCCTGCCACAAGGGCTGGGGTGAGTCCACCATCATTGGTGTGGCGGGCGCTGGAGAAGAAATTAGCACACGGCCATTCCAGCTAGTCACCGGACGCGTATGGCGAGGATCGGCCTTTGGGGGCGTGAAGGGGCGATCGCAACTTCCCGGCTATGTGGATCGCTACCTGAATGGCGAAATCCAGATTGATCCGTTCATTACCCAAACGATGCCCTTATCCGAAATCAACACTGCCTTTGACTTGATGCATGCCGGAAAGAGCATTCGTTCCGTGATAGTCTACGGCTCGTAACGCGATCGCTCACTGCTATGACTCAACCTTCTCCAACTGCGCTCACCCGAGTGAGCCGAAATCGTAGTTTTGGCGGCTGGCAGGATGTGTATCGCCACACCTCCACCGTGCTGAACTGTGAAATGAACTTTGGGGTGTATCTGCCACCCCAGGCCGAAACCCAACCCTGTCCGGTGCTGTACTGGCTCAGCGGCCTTACCTGCACCGAGCAAAATTTCATGACCAAGGCGGGAGCACAGCAGTATGCAGCACAGCATGGGCTAATTTTGATTGCGCCCGATACCAGCCCACGCGGCTGCAACTTGCCGGGAGAAGACGACGATTGGGACTTTGGCACCGGAGCCGGATTTTACCTGAATGCCACGCAAGAACCCTGGGCCAAACACTACCGCATGTATGACTATGTGGTGTCGGAACTCCCAGAGGCGATCGCTGCTAACTTTCCCATTCAGCCGGGATGCCAGAGCATTTCGGGGCACTCGATGGGTGGGTTTGGGGCGATCGTAATTGCCCTAAAAAATCCGGGGCAATACAAGAGCGTGTCGGCGTTTTCGCCCATTGTCACGCCAAGCCAAGTTCCCTGGGGCCAAAAGGCATTTAGCAACTACTTGGGCACCAATCCCGATGATTGGCAGGAGTACGACCCGCTGCACCTGATCAAAACATCATCTGAACAATTGCGATTGCTGATCGATCAGGGAGATGCCGATTCCTTTTTGGGAACACAGCTCCAGCCATCGGTATTTGCCGATGCGTGCCATGCGGCAAGCTACCCCCTCACCCTGCGCATGCAGCCCGAGTACGACCACAGCTACTACTTCGTCGCCTCGTTTATTGGTGAGCATCTGGCTTACCATGCGGCAGCGTTGGTCGAGTGAGAAGAGTTCGGAGTTAGGGGTTAGGAGCTAGGGGCTAGGGATTAGGTAAATAACGTCAGGTTCGGTTAAGGGTTTTTCTGAGGTTTGCGCGGTGCGCAAACCTCAGAAAAACCCATTTTTGTGTGCGCAACGCGCACACAAAAATGGGCGCTTCAGCTTATCCAAAACTCACGTTAAATACGGATACTTCCGTTGGTGGGGGCTGATGAGGGTTCTGGTTGGCATTAGGCCGCTTGTCGATCGCGACCGCTATCGATAAAGGTTTCAATTTGGGTGGTGATGGATTCGGGTGAATCTAGCAGTAGGGTTTCGTCTCCGGGTAGCAGCGTTACAGGCACTTGCAGAGCCGCAGCATAGGCTTGAGTCAAAGCGGTGCCAATGGAGCGATCGCCCTCAAATTGGAGGAGGCGCACGGGTACAGTGAGCCAAGGAAGCTGAGTTTGGACTTGCTCGGCTCGAATTTCGGCGTGGCGACGTTGAAACAAGAGTTGGCAGGCAACGGGCGATCGCCGCCAAATTTTACGCTGTTGCAACAGGCCTGCTGGGCCAGATCGCTTCATCAACTTTGCCAGGGGAGCGATCGCCTGCAGCAGCCAATAGGCAATCGGCACAGGCTGAGTGAGCCACCGTGCCCATCGCCAGCGACTGGCAGCCTGGGGCATGGAAATCCCCTCTGGAGCCAGCAAGACTAAACCCTGTACCCGTTCGGGATATTTGAGCGCGAGCTGCGTCGCTACCCAGGCTCCCAACCCCTCGGCAACAATGTACACTTGGGCGAGGCGTAGGGCATCGAGCCACTCTAGCAAGCACTCGACCTGTAAGTGAACCGAGTAATGAACCTTGGGGCGTTCGGATTCACCAAAGCCCAACAGATCGGGCGCGAGGCAGTGGTAGCGGTAGGCGCGGTGCTTGCCCAACTGCTGAATGCCCAACTGCTGAATAACAGTGGCCCACTGACTGCTATCGTTCCAAGCGCCATGCAAAAACACGATGGGTGTGCCCTGGCCAATTTCGCACCAAAAAAGCTGCCCTTGCGATAGCCGCAGTCGAGAATTACGAATGGGTAGAGTCATCCTGAAGGAATTTTGATATCAACAAGGAAAAACATTTCTTTACAAGACAACCCTACACCACTTCTGGCGATCGCTCTAGTCATTTCCCCTAAATGCAGGAGAGCGATCGCCCAACCTTAAGCCAAACGGGTCGCTCCCGAAAAATAGTCCTGCAACTGTTGGCGATGGTCGTGGGAGAGTTCGTCTTTGGGAATATCACCTGGGGTAAAGGCCCGAATGTCTAATACTTCGAGCTTGTCTTGGACCTCGAAGCTGCCGCTGACATTCACCTCAACAGCAACGCAAATGGAATGAAACCGAGGATCACGATTGGGAGAGGAATACACACCCACCAACCGCCCCATCGACACAATCTTCAACCCGGTCTCTTCTTCAAGTTCGCGTTCCAAAGATGTGGGAATGTCTTCTCCCCAGTTAACAATGCCACCGGGCAAGCTCCACAGTCCATTGTCGCTTCGCCGGATTAACACGATATTGCCATCAGGCAAAACTGGAATCACGCTAGTTCCGGTAATGGGATGACGAAAAATCACTCCCAATGCTGACTGCAAGTACCGCCAAAGTTGCTGCATATTTACTCACTCGTGCGCGACATGCATGGATCTCTGCTGACTGCGGCCCCTTGTAACCAAGAGGGCGATCGCTGGTTTCTCTTGTGCAACCCTGGAGTTCAAACCCTTATCGTCTCTACATTAGCGTACGAAGTGTGAGGGATGACAGAGTTCATTCAAGCCTAAAGATCGAGCCTCTAGGCTTGAAGCAAATGGTGACCTAAAAACCCGGTTTGACCGTTTCTAGGAGATTTGGAGCCCTTCAAAGTTTATCTGAGCGGGAGCCCGTATTACCTGCTTTACCATCTGGCCTCCCAACCGTTGAGAGAAGCGGGGGGTTGAAGCCTCCCACAAAGCCGATGGGCCGCCTGTGTGAAGAGCTACCGGGCAAGCTACAGACTTGTGATGCTTGGCAACCTGGCCTTTTAACCTTTGAGGGTGGCCAGATCGGCCAGCACCTCGGCTGCATGCTGCTCCGGCTTGACCTTGGGATAAATTTTGGCAATGTTTCCATCGGGGTCAATGATAAACGTTTTGCGGCTAATCCCCATATATTCCTTGCCCATAAACTTTTTCAGGCCGTAGCTGTCGTAAGTAGTGGCCATGGCCCCATCCGCATCGGTCAATAGGGGAAACGGCAAGTTGAACTTGGTAGTGAATTTGGTATGGGATTTGGCATCGTCGGTGCTGACGCCCAACACCACAACGTCGCTGCTTTGAAAGTCGGCATAGGCATCCCGAAACGCGCAGGCTTCTTTGGTGCAGCCGGGGGTGTTATCGCGGGGGTAAAAATACAGCACAACCCATTTGCCGTGCAGATCGGCCAGGCTGACGGTATTACCCTCGCCATCGGGCAAGGAGAAGTCGGGAGCGCGATCGCCGAGTTGAAGAGCCATGGTGGAACCTGATATCTGTAAACGCTAGGGTGGGATGAGAACGGCAGCGCCCGCTCATATCGAAAAAGGGGCCACCGTTCTTCACATAAGTTCATACCGCATTCTATCGCCCCTCGCCAAATTCCAAAAAATGCAAGGCTTGTGAAAGCCTTGTGAAATCAAGATTTCAGGTGATGCTGAATTTTATGGTGGTGACGACTATTTCGGGATGTTGCCGTGATCGCCCCGATCTGCGATCGCGATGGGGCAGTGTGACAAAACCCAACGGGAATGTGGGCATGATGGAGTGCAGCGTTGCGGGAGTTGGGTGTGGATTCTGACGCGAGTTTGAGTTTGTCGGTGGCGGGATTGTTTATCAAACGAGCGCACGGCCAGGGGGTCGAGCCCGCCTCAGAGTTGGTCCTAAAGCGGGGTTTAGGAATTGAAGGCGATGCCCATGCAATCATTGGCAGTCCTCGGCAGGTGTTGATGGCGAGTGCCCCAGCGCTCAGTATGTTTGGGTTGCCGCCAGGGGCCATTCAAGAAAATTTGCTGCTGGATAGCTGGGTCGAAACGCTGCCCTCAGGAACGGTGGTGCAGGTGGGCGATCGCGCCCAAATTCGCATCACGTTTCTGTGCGAACCCTGCTCCAACCTCAACCGCATTCAACCGGGCTTGGCCAAAGATTTGATCGGCAAGCGTGGCATGTTGGGCATGGTGGTGCAGGATGGCCTTGTGCGACCGGGCGATCGCGTGGTTCCCTTACCCTTCCGTTTACCGTTTATTCCCGAAACGACTCGCGGTAAGTTCGAGGAATTTGTGGCTCGTATTCCCTCTGGCCACGTGGTGCGTACCAAGGCACTGCTGATGGCGCTGGGCCTCACTCAAAGCTATGCCCGCGCCATTCCCACCATGCTGAAGAAGTCTGACCCGTCTTTGCCAGTTCACCGCATTGTTGCTGCCGATGGCAGCTTGCTTACCCAGCATTTGCCTCATCAGGCGATCGCTCTGCAATCCGAGGGTGTGGTTTTTGTAGATGGCCGAGTTTCAGAGGTATACAACTGGAATCCTGCCGAATTTCACAGCTTGGGCTAAACCCCATCGCAATCAACCTCCTGCACGAATGGCTTGTTGAAAGCATGAATCGCTGCGCGGTAATGCCACGCAGCGATTCATGCAGGAGGGTTCATGCTTGTTAAAGAGGGTTCATGCTTGTTAAAGATGAGGTTTGAATGCCATGCCTTTGCTATGCGTTGTAATCTGCTTTTGCAAGGCGCGGCTTTCGGCGAAATGTATAGGCGACTAACCCACCCAGTAGCGCCACCAGCACCCAGCCCGTTACCTGAATTAGGGGAACATCGGCCTGCCGAATGGCGATCGCCACCAATGCCCACAGCGCCACAAATGCATAGGGAAAACTGCGATATTGCCACAACAGCGCGGCTGCCAAGGCTGCGGCCACGACCATCATTACCACTGTCCAAATTTCGGGAGCAATTCCCCATCCATTCCAGTTAGCACCGTAGAGGGCGATCGCCACATTCACAACCGTAGCCACCGCGATCCATCCCAGATACACCCCAAAGGGATAGCGCAATAGCCAGCGCTCTTTCCAACTGGCGCGTTTGTGGCTATGCAGCTGCAAGAAAATGGCGATTAAACTACCCAAAATAATGAGCATGGCCAACACCGACCACCCAAACTGCCGCGCCAAAAATAAATACACCCAAACGCCCTGAGCCAGCGATGCCAGCAAAAACCAGTAGGTAATAGATTGCAACTGCGGGTGCTGCTCAGCAGGTGACAAAAACTGGTACACCGCAAATGCCAGCAGCCCAATATAGATCAATCCCCAAATGGCAAAGGCGTAGTTGGCTGGGGTAATCAACACATCGCCAAACAACGTGTTGGAGATAGCACCAATGTTTTGCCCATTGATGGGATAAAGATTGGAGAGCAAGTTGACAATGAACGACCCCAACACCGTAAACACGGCAATAAACTGGCGCAGGCGATCGGGGGGTTGGCGATACGCTGGAGATTGTTCGGGGGAAGAGTTCATAGATGTTGTTATGTGCAATCCATTTTGATTGTAGAAAATCTAGGGCGATCGCAGATCTGTCGCACGTTAGGCCTGGGGCTCAAGCTTAGGGACGAAGCAATTCCGTCAACGGATGATTCAGTTAACGGATTCGATGGATGGGTTTGGTGAATGGATTGGGTAAATGGGTTCCCAACTGACCCAATCCTATCTCGCCAAATCATATAGGACGGACGCACGTCCTCCGAAAAAACAGAGGATTGAGATGTTTGGAGTGCTAAGCGCTCCAAACATCAATCAACTGCCTAACTCCCTATCAACTTGGCGCAGAAATGGGAGGATTCCCACCGAAGATTAGCCGCTTGATACACGGTTTGATACGCCGTTTGATACACTGTCAAAGCATTTGCTGAGGATGTTGTTTCGATGCTGCTCCCACTCTCCTTGCATCCCGTATTGCACCTGTTGCAATTCACCTCTCCTGGCCCAATCATGGTGGATTTGGGGCCATTGCAAATCCGCTGGTATGGCTTTTTGATTGCCTCTGCGGTGCTGATTGGGGTGACACTATCGCAGTATCTCGGATCGCGTCGTCATGTCAATCCCGATTTGATTGGCGATTTGGCGATTTGGCTGGTGCTGGCGGCGATTCCTGCTGCACGGCTGTATTACGTGCTGTTTGAGTGGGAGAGCTACGCCCAAAATCCGGCTGAAATTGTGGCAATTTGGCATGGGGGCATCGCCATTCACGGGGCAATTTTGGGGGGATCGCTGGCCACATTCTTGTTTAGCCGCATCAATCGCGTGTCGTTTTGGCAACTGGCCGATGTGGTCGCGCCCTCGCTCATTTTGGGGCAGGCGATTGGTCGATGGGGCAACTTCTTTAACTCCGAGGCGTTTGGTCGCCCAACAGATGTGCCATGGAAGCTGTTTATTCCCCTATCGCAGCGGCCTCCGGGCTATACCCAGTTTGAGTATTTTCATCCCACGTTTTTGTACGAGTCGTTGTGGAATATTGGGGTGTTTGGCTTGCTGCTGGTGCTGTTTTTTCAGGGGTTGCGTGGCAAGCTGCCACTGCGATTGGGCACGCTGATTTTGGTGTATTTGATTGCCTACAGTGCGGGGCGCTTTTGGATTGAGGGGCTGCGCATGGATAGCTTGATGCTGGGGCCGTTGCGGATTGCCCAGGTTGTGAGTTTGGTTGGCATTGCTTTGGGAACTGCAGGCCTGGTGTGGCTCTACGGGTTTAACAAAATGCTGCCAGGTAGCCGAGTGAAGGCAGGGCGATCGCGCTCATCTTCCTCGTCACGCTCTATGCGCATTTAGCAAGCCGACTTAGCCAAAAGAAAACCCCGAAGTTTCCTCCGGGGTTGAAATCAGGGTGCATCTACCATTCCTCTCTACTCCTTTGGGTAGAGAGCATCCGGAAATTTTTTGGTAATTCCAATGTTTCTTGGGTTGGGCTAGGTAAAGTCGATGTGGGCGATCGCCTAACACTTCTCAGACACCCTCTCAAAGTTTGCTTGCTCGTCAAATTTAGGATTGAATCCGTTTTATGGTGACCTCGCCCCACAGTTCCGAATCTGCGATCGATTTCTCTCAGGGTTCTGCCGTGCCTGGGGCCGTGGGCACGGTGCACATTGTTGGGGCAGGGCCAGGAGATCCAGAGTTGCTAACGGTCAAGGCACATCGCCTGCTGGCGGAAGCCGATGTGGTGGTGTTTGCCGATTCGCTGGTGCCTCGGCAGTTGTTGAAAGGCGTGCGACCTGATACCGAACTGGTGCGCACTGCCGACAAAACGCTGGAAGATATTGTGCCGCTGATGATCGATCGGGCGCGATCGCGCAAAAAAGTGGTGCGGCTGCACGATGGCGATCCCTGCCTATACGGTGCCCTGCACGAGCAAATGCAAGCCCTAGCCGAAGCCGAAATTCCCTTTGAGGTGGTGCCGGGAATTAGTGCGTTTCAGGCGGCAGCGGCTCGGCTCAAGGTGGAATTAACCGTGCCTGGATTGGTGCAAACCATTATTTTGACGCGCATCAGCGGACGCACCCAGGTGCCAGAGGCCGAGGAATTGGCATCGCTGGCAGCACATCAGGCGAGTTTGTGTCTGTATTTGAGCGCTCGCCACGTGACCGAGTCGCAGGCCAAGCTGATGCAGCATTACCCTCCCGAAACACCCGTGGCCGTGTGCTTTCGTCTGGGCTGGCCGGATGAAAAGGTGTGGCTGGCCCGCCTGGATGAAATTGCCGATGTGACGGCCCGCGAAAACCTGATTCGCACGACGCTGTATGTGATCAGTCCGGCGCTGAAACCGCTGGTGGATAAAGAGGCCGCCCATGAATGGCGATCGCGCCTGTACAATCCCCAACATGATCATTTGTTTCGGCCTGTGGGGAAGAGGGATTAAGGGCTTTTCTGAGGTTTTCGCGGCGCGAAAACCTCAGAAAAGCCCATTTTTGCTTATCCATCACTCCCGTGGGATTAGGGAGTGGGGAGGCGGGAATAGGGCTTAGGGTTTGGTCGGTTTTTGTTGGAGGGTAAGCCTGCTGCCTTGGGTGAGCGCGTAAAGATGTTGGGTTTCGTGGCGCAGTTGCTCCATGTCTTGGGTGGCAATGCGTTTGACGTAGTTGACTTTCACTTCTTCTAGCAGATCAACCAGCAGCGCTTCCAGCTGCTCTAGCGTGCCGTCGTTCACCAGTTCAGTGCGCAAGGTTTCGCCCAGGCGTTCCACGAGTTTGCTAGTCAGCTGGCGGCCTTTTTCATCTTCGAGGGCGGCGGTAACGCTGTGGTAGGCGGTGCTGGTGGCTTCGGAAATGAGGCGATCGCGCAAGCGTTGGGCTCCGTCGCCAATGCCGGGAAGTTGGCTGAGGCTGCGATAGGCGGGCGCTTGCTGAAGGACGGAGTCAATACTGTGGCTCACAAGGGCATCTAGCTCGGGCTTGAGTTTGGGCATGGTTTGGTACACCCACAGGTTGGTGAGTTCCTGGGCGATCGCATCCACTTCATTAATGCCGTTTAAATCCACATAGCGACGACGGTTTTCGGGATTGAGCATCCAGCGCACCACGTCACCTTGTTGAATGATGTCTTGCATTTGTTCCACTACGCGCAGCACCACAATTTCGGTGAGTTCAACGGCAAAGCTAGTGATCACTCCATGAATGATGCGATCGCGCACTGGGGATAGATTAATCAGCCCAGATTGATCAACCCGAACCAGGGTGGGAACGACTCGCAGCCAGCGCCAAAATGGAAGGAAAAACAGCAGGTCGTACCAGCGCCATAGCACCGCATCAAACCAATTTGTGCCGCGATAGCGCCGCGCTAAGTGAACCGTGCGAACCAAAAAATCGGCGGCAAACAGGGCCACAAACCAACGGTCAATCAACCAAAAGCGATCGATAGGAAGCCCGTTTTCGCCAATGCCTCGGTAGTAGTTGGCAGCCATCAGGGGACGAATGCGCTCGTTAAAAAAGGCGATCGCATTGGCTGTTCCTTCCTGTTCCAAATACTCGCGGCTCCAAAATTCTTGAAATGCCTGCGTGGAGCTGTCCACATTCACTTCTTCGCGCATGCGCCGCTTGATGCGCTCCAGCGTACCCGATTTGTTGGCAATTTCAAACGGATTTTCGCTAATGATTTCGGCGCTGCGGTTCTGTAAGTCTTCTAGCTGGGCGTCGGCATCGGCAGCATTCAGCCCGCCACTGTTGACAAACGTATCGACCGCATCTAGATAAGATTCAGTTACTCGATGGGGCTCAATTCCTTTGAACTGCGCTCCATACCAAGTGGTAAAGCCGGGATCGATCCGCAAATAAGTATCACGCCAGGAAACATAGCTCAAATCAAACGCGACCAGCCCCAGGTTCACCAAAGCGATCGCAGCGATCGCTCGATTGACCACGCGGATCACAGGATGAGACGACCGACGGGCCGACGTGCGACTCAGCATAAACCACCGAAACTCGACTCCTCCCAATTGAAACAGGACTTACGCACTTCGTACAGAATCTAAAGGTTTGAATGCTGAGTCGTTGGCTCGGCCCACAACTCAAGATTCTCAGGACTTATGCATGTGTGTTGTGGATAGGAGTCGAAGCCCCCCATCCACAACACATGAGATTTAGTGGATTTGCGTCAGTCTGATGAAACATAAAATGCTGCGTCTTCCGTCTACCTGTAGCTTCAGTATCCAAAAAGAAATTCGCGAGGTTCCGCTGTTTTTTGAGGACAAAGTGCGTAACTGCGAAAGATAAGCGGTACAACTAGAAAGCCGTTGATTGACGGCTGGTGTTCTACACCTGAACAACTGACAGCGGTTCTGTTTGGCCTGTTTTCTATGGTTTTTTCTCGTCTTCGCTGGTTTTCTGGATTGTTGGCGATTGGCATGGCGATCGCCCTGTTGCTCCATCTTCCCATTGCGGCCACGGCCAACCCGCCCATGACCGAACTGCGAGGCATTTGGCTGACCAACATTGACAGCGAAGTGCTTTTTTCGAGCCGAAATGTGGTGAGCGGGCTGCGTCGGTTACGCTATCTCAACTTCAACACGCTGTATCCCACGGTATGGAATGGCGGCTATACCCAATATCCTAGCCCTACGGCCCTGGCCACCTTTGGCATCGAGCAAGATCCTTATCCTGGATTTGCCGGACGCGACATGCTGGGCGAGATGGTGGTCGAAGGGCATCGTCAGGGCATGGCGGTCATTCCCTGGTTTGAATTTGGGCTGATGGCACCGGCTCAATCGGAGCTGGTGGAGCAACATCCCGACTGGGTTACCCAAAAGCGCGACGGCGACCAAATTTGGATGGAAGGTGGCGTCATTCCTCGCGTATGGCTCAGCCCGTCCCATCCCGAAGTTCAGGACTTTATGGTGAATTTGCTGACTGAAGCGGTGCGCCGCTATCGAGTCGATGGCATTCAGCTTGATGACCACTTTGGCATTCCGGTTGCCTTTGGCTACGATCCCATCACCATCAACAAATATAAGGCCGAACACAACGGAGCCGAACCCCCAGAAGATGCCCGCGACCCCGACTGGGTGCGGTGGCGCGCCAACGAAATTACCCAATTGATGCGCCGAGTGGTCACTGAGGTCAAGGCTATCAACCCCGACTGTGTGATTTCGATGTCGCCCAATCCGCGCAAGTTCTCCTACGACGAATATTTGCAAGACTGGGGCAGTTGGGAACGGCGCGGCCTGATCGATGAGCTGATTGTGCAGGTTTATCGCTACAACATGGAGCGGTTTGAGTTTGAAATCGATCGCGCTGATGTACAAACGGCCAAGGAGTTTTTGCCTGTTTCCATTGGCATTTTGGCTGGACTCAGAAACAACATCACCGACATGAGCCTGATCAACGAGCAGGTGGAAGCGGTGCGCGATCGCGGCTATGCCGGGGTTGCTTTTTTCTTTTACGAAACACTCGGTAATCGAGATTCCCTATTTCGAGGGCTATTCCCCACACCAGCTCGGCGGCCAGAGCCGAGGAATTTGGGGTTTGATTAAGGGGAAAGAGCGGGAGTGGGGAGTCGGGAGTGGGCGATTAGTGATGTCTTAGACAGGTAATTGTGTGTTGTGGCAAGGGTGCGATGCAGCCCTGCTACAGCACACAACCACACACGTTTGCAAACAACCTCTTTCAACTGGGTTGAAAGAGGTCGCGCTGCATTTTGGGAATTGATATCTAAGGCGGGCGATCGCAACCGCTTAGAGTTCAGGTTTCAAGCGATCGCCCCCGTGAATGAAGCTCGGTTTGAGGGCTCGTGCATGGCAGACTGCTACAGCACAATTTCTTCGCCACGTTCGGTGAAGCGTACATCGCGAATGTTCCAGGCGGTATTTTTCGTTAGCGTTTCGCGGAGGCTGCCAAACAGCGCAAACTGTTCGCAGGCTGAGAGCGAGGCAATTTTGCGATCGGAATCAGGGCTCATGCGCAAATCGACGGTGGCCACACCATCGTTCACGCTGACGCGGTAGCCCGATAGGTCAAAATAGCCCGCGCCTTGCTTTTTCAAGATTTCTCCAACGGCACCTTCCATGGGGCGATCGCCCGGTACCTGCACCTGCTGCGGCTCAAAATTGACACATTGCTCATCAGCTTGGTAGACCGTCACGGTGGTTGTAGCCCCGTTGGAGGGCACAACCTCGCCTGCCGCATCTGCTTGCGTGGTGTTGGGAGCAGCGGATGGGGTCGCATTCGGGGCAGCGGGCGCGGCGGATGGGGATGTGGTTGGAGAGAGCAATCCCTGAGATGACGTTGCTGGAGACTCGGCTGTACCGGGGCGATCGCCTGCGGGGTCTTGCCCACCGCCACAGGCCGCCAGCGCCGCCGCCAAACTTGTCCCAACCAGAAGGCGCAAAAGCGATTTATAGTGAATTCGGCTCATTGATAAACCCATGATTTGATTTCGATTTGATTCGGATATTAGCGTCCCTATTCAGAAACGTATTCACAATCGTTTGGTATTGTTCCAGACAATTCTGCGCTGATTTCATTGAACCTGGCAAATTTCGCCTCAGGCATCTGCTTTACCCTTAACGTTTCGTCTTTTCCCTATGGTTTCTTCCTCCTGGACTCGTCGCCATGTCCTTTCTCTGGCCGACTTTACCCCTGCTGAATATGACACGGTGCTGCAAACCGCAGCCAGCTTTGGCGAAGTGCTAACCCGCCGCACCAAAAAAGTGCCAGCGCTTCAGGGGCAAGTGGTGACGACGATGTTTTTTGAATCTTCTACCCGCACGCGCAGCAGCTTTGAGCTAGCGGCCAAGCGCCTGTCGGCTGATATTCTCAACTTTGCTCCGGGCACCTCGTCGCTCACCAAAGGCGAAACCATTTTGGATACGGCCAAAACCTACCTGGCCATGGGCACCGATATGATGGTGATTCGCCACAAAGAGGCTGGGGTTCCGCAGGCGATCGCCGCAGAGATGGATCGGCTACAAACCAACGTTGGTGTCCTAAACGCTGGAGATGGACTGCACGAACACCCTTCGCAAGCACTCCTGGATTTATTTACCCTTTGCTCTCAGTTGGATGCTGACCATCCTCGCTTATCGCTGCTGAAAGATAAAAAAATTGCCGTTGTGGGCGATATCTTGCACTCTCGCGTGGCTCGGTCAAATATTTGGAGCCTAACAGCGAGCGGAGCCGAAGTGCACCTGGCTGGTCCGCCCACTCTGCTCCCCAAGCTCTTTGCCGACTTCATTCACCCCACTGCCGACTCAACCCTACTCCCCCCTCCCAATCCCTCACTCCCCAACTTCCCCCGCAAACTCTTTTTGCATTGGTCGCTCCAGCCAGCTTTGCAGGATGCCGATGTGGTGATGACCTTGCGCCTGCAAAAAGAACGCATGACCAGCCACCTGCTGCCCAGCCTGCGGGAATATCATCAGCAATTTGGCATTACTCGCGATCGCCTCAAACTGTGCAATCCCGATGTGAAGGTGATGCATCCCGGCCCGGTGAACCGAGGGGTGGAAATTAGTTCGGATCTGATGGATGACCCCGACCTGAGCTTGGTTTCGCAACAGGTAACGAGTGGGGTGGCGGTGCGAATGGCTTTACTCTACTTGATGGGTGGTGGCAAGTCGTGATGGGTCGTCGCCAGCAATGGCATTCAGACGGGCAAGCATGCGATCGCCCCGAGGGAAATAGCGCCCCAACAGCCCATAGCCCACCAGGCTCAGCGTTTCACGCACCACCATGCGTCGCTGATAGTTGACGCTCATGTGCTCTGGCACAGCGCTCACATAGGGCACCACCTGAAAGCCAAAGCTGCGAAACGTCAGGAACGATCGCATGATGTGGGTGGGGTCGGTCACCAACAGAATAGATTGGACGCCCTTGGGTTTCAGGACAGCGGCGGTAAATTCTGCATTTTCTTCGGTGGTACGCGAGCACGATTCTTCTGCCAGGGCATTGGCCGGAATGCCTTGCTGCTGCAATGCTGCTGTAATTTCGGCACCATCGCCCCGGCCACTGGCAAAAATGCGAGGAGCCCGTTGGTTTTGCCAGAGCGCCAGCGCCGCCGCCACTCGCTGTGGCCGCAGTTCTAGCCCGCGCCCCAGCACGACAATGGCATCGACCGATTGCCCCCGATCGGGGGGTAAGGCTTGTACCATGAGCTGATTGCCAATAGGTACAAATAGGGGCGATCGCAACAGCACAATGCTGAAGCCGCCAATGAGCAGCAGCATGGCAACTCGACGATTTCGCCGGAGCGATCGCCGCAGCAGAACCAACATCACCAACGCGGCGCCCACCGAATACATCAGCGGCGAGTTCATGGCGCGATCGGCCCAATCCATCCCGCGTGTTGTCCACCATATCCAGCGATAGGTGATCTGGTCGTTAAAACAGGTGAGCGAGGCGGTGAGCGTGATCCAATGGTAGAAAAACCCAATGTTCATAAAAGTTGCTCCGAATTGTTAGCCAGGAACCACGTCAGGCTTTGGCAAGTTCGACCCATCGTTCTGAACACTATTGCAGATTGTTACAAGTGGCGTTGGGTTCCCATCTTTAGGATGAGATTGCGCTGATGGTGGCCCTTGGGCTAACGATTTTGTGGCGCATTCGTGGCTGAAATCCCGTACATTGGGAGCATGGAGTATTGCAAAGGATTGCAAAAGTCGTCAGTTCATGACATTCCCAGTGAGGGTTGCAGTTCGGAATTTTGCACGCGAAGCGGACAACGTGACTTTGCAAGACGGGTTAGCCCAAAGAGTTCGTGCCAAAGAGTTCGTGAGGTAGAACGGCGATCGCCATGCTAAAAAAGCTGCGAGGAGGGTTTTTGGTAGGATTGGGCTATATGCTGTCGCCCTTGTCGTGGTGGAATGATCTGTTCTTTAACCTGCCGATTGCCTACGCCTTTGGCTATGTGGTGAAGTGGGTTATGCCGGGATGGTTTTTGCCCGGTACGGTGGTGGGTTATTGGCTGTCGAATGTGGCTGGCATTGTCATGATGCAGTTTGGCGCAACGGATATGTTGGTGGATAAACCCCAAACCAATCTGCGCCGCAGCTTGCTCATTGGGCTAGGAACTTCGACGTTGTATACGCTGGTAGTCGCTGGGTTGGTTTACTTCCACATTTTGGAAACGCCATCCTTCCTGATGGCAGCTCAGCCCTAAAGCTTGGAGCGATCGCCCCTTCCCACCTGCTCAATTGTGATGAATCAATTGCTATGAACGCTGGACTCACCTTTACTGCTCCCATGCCTGTTGATGTTTACCCTCAAGACAGCATGGCGATGACCTTTGCGCCGCTGTCGCTAGAGGAGGTGTATCGACTGGCCGATGACCCAGCCAATGGTGCGGTGGTGGTGATGAGCGGCATGGTGCGCAACAACACCGAAGGCAAGGCCGTGGTTGCGTTGGAATATCAAGCTTATGAGCCGATGGCGATTCGCGTGTTTCAGCAAATTGCGGCAGAAATTCGCCAGCAGTGGCCCGATGCCACCCGCGTGGTCATCCATCACCGCACGGGCAAGCTCACCGTTGGCGAAATTAGCGTGCTGGTGGCGGTTGGCTGTCCCCATCGCTCCGAGGCGTTTGCCGCCTGTAAGTACGCGATCGATACCCTCAAGCACAACGCCCCCATCTGGAAAAAGGAACACTGGGCCGATGGCTCCACTAGTTGGGTCAGCATTGGCGCTTGCGAGCAACCCGGAGCAGATTGTTAGGCGCGATCGCCCATTTCTTCATAATGCACCTCAAACGGGATGGGTTTCCCGGCGGCTTGCGCTAGCTGATGATCCATTGAGTCCGCATTGCCCCACATAATCGTGCGATCGCCCCGATTTTCCACTTCCGTCTCTACAATCGTGCAATACAGATCGCGATCGCGCCCCACATAAAACCCATAGGTACGACAGGCAATCGGACGAGCCTCATAAATCAAACATGCGCCTGCCTCTTGATCGAGATAAGGACAGATAACCGAGCCTTGCACCATGTTTCCCACAATTTGGTTGACAAGTTGGTGAATGCGATCGCGAATGGATTGATGCACCGTATCGGGAAGCAACGCAACTGCTGCATCCACTCGCGCCCATTCTGCCTCGGTGAGTTCGGGCGGCGTTGCCAACTGACGACAGCAGCGATCGCACCCTTTTTGGCACGGCCACCAGTCGCGAACGGCACGAATGTGATGAACCCGTTGCTCAATTTGGGCATCAAGCGGATCGAGATTTGCAGAAGAGAAAGAAACCACGTTTATGCTCAAAATTTAGTGCTTGTGATGATCAACAGGGCTTACGCACCGATATTCCGCAGGTTGCTGGGAATTAATTAAGCAGGTAGTAACGGCAGTAAGGTAGGCCCAAAAGTTGGATGATTTTAGAGCGCTCATCCATCAGATTACTGACCTGCTGAGCTTGCCCGATTG
>NZ_JBNXVR010000091.1:0-1227 GCF_050565595.1 Leptolyngbya sp. AN02str
CTCCAAGGTAGCCTGGATCTGATAACCCAGTTTTTCTCCCTCATTCTTGACCTTGGAGCGCTTGGGGCGGCCCGGAGGACGTTTGGCTGACACCGAAGCAACCGAAACCTGAGTTAAGGTATGCCATTCCAGCAGTTCCTCAAACCGCAGCAGCGCTTCCATGGCATCCGGCTTGCAGGCAAACACCTGAGCACACAAATCTTTCAACTGTCGTTGCAGTACCTTCTCTTGCTTGAGGAAACCGGACAGCCAACCTGGGTCGCTTTGCCGTCTATCCTGGCTTTCCACCAACACCCACCGTTGCGCTACCCCACCATAGTTCTGCGATTCTTCCCACAGACGATACCCCTCGAGTTGACAAGGTACTGGGTTCAATTCGGCTTCATCTCGTCCCACCAACGCCTGGGCTGCACTCAGGGTTTGCGGCACTCGGGTTAACCACTGCAAGGCCCCAACCTCCTTCAGGTTCGGCTCACTGTAGAAGGCGGCATCCATCACAAACAATCCCTCCACCTGCCATTGTTCAGCAAAGGACTTAGCAATTCCTGCAAACTTCTGGCTATCCGTCTCGTTGCCACTGCCGACTTTGAACCACAGAGGCACTCCACCATCTCGCGAGCAAATCAAATTCACCAGAAACTGCTTCAACTCAGGCCGATGGTCCCGGGAGTAGCCACGACAGATGTGAATGGCAGTCGGCTCTTGGGATTCTGTAATCGCCTCACCCTCACTGGTCTTGTCTAGCTTGTATTCCCCATCCACAGCCAATGAGGTCGAGTCTAAATGCAGTTGCTCTACCACAACGGCAAATCGTCGGACAGCTTGCAGCGCCACTTGGAAGAAGAACAAGGTCGTGCCGTAGGCAAACAACTCATCCAACACCCGCCCGATGCGGTCATCATTCAAGTGTTCTGCCTCAATCCCAGGTCCAAGCAAATGTTCCACTGGCTTGCCTACGAAGAATTCGCTGAACAGGTACAGCGGGGCGCTGACAAAGCCCAAGGCATTCAGAATCATTGCTTTCAACACTTGTCCCGGGCTAACCTGTTGCAGCTTGTGTGTCTTGAGTAACTCATCGCTTAACTCCACCAAGCCCAACTCATCAATAACACCCGCAATCAGTCCCAAGTGGTCCAAGTTCTCGATCTGCAAGGGGGCGATCCTAACTCGTCTCCCTCAGCTTATCCCCACTCCCTTTAATTCCCAGAGCAACCTGCGGAATGTCGG
>NZ_JBNXVR010000092.1:0-1144 GCF_050565595.1 Leptolyngbya sp. AN02str
CCTAAGTACAGGACAAAAACTTGCAAAGCTTGAGTAGAAGAGGGTTTCATGAGAATTACCACATTCGTCCATGAAACCCTCATGAATCAGGTTACTCTACTTCGAGATGCGTTGCGTCCCCATCTAGCTTGGCACGGAGCAAGATTGAGCTTTGTCGCTGCCTTCCTCATTGCCCTGTTGCGAGTAAAAACCGTGAACTTTGCTGAGTTGGCGACAGGCTTTTGTGGCAAGGCTCAAATTGATTCCCACTACAAACGATTGCAACGATTCTTCCGCTCCTACGAACTCAATTACACCGAAATTGCTCAAACGGTTGTTGCGCTCATGGACATTCCAGAGCCATGGACGTTGTCGTTAGACCGAACCGAGTGGCAATTCGGGGAATGCGTCTTCAACATTCTGATGTTGGGTGTCGTGCATGAGGGTGTTGCGTTTCCGCTGGTCTGGTGTCTACTCGATAAGCGAGGAAATTCCAACAGTAATGAACGCATGCGGTTATTCAATCAGTTTCTAGAACGATTTGGGGAACGGGAAATTACGTGTCTGACGGCTGACCGAGAGTTCGTTGGCAAAGACTGGTTCGCTTATCTGCTGAGCGAACCTCTGACTCCGTTTCGGATTCGCATTCGAGAGAATCATCAACTCAGTCGGGGTCGAGTCAGTCTCAAAGTCGCGATTGCGTTTGCGGATTTAGCGGTGGGGCAAACCAAGGTTTTGCGTCACAAACGACGCTTATGGGGACACTGGGTCTATATTGCAGCTTTGCGCTTAGAGGATAATTCGCTTTTGGTGGTTGCGACCCAAAGCGCCCCTCAATCTGCCATCACCGATTACGCCAAACGCTGGTCGATTGAAACATTATTCGGCATCTTCAAAACCCGTGGGTTCTGCCTAGAATCAACTCATCTAACCGATGGGATGCGACTGAGCAAGCTTTTGGCGTTACTCTCATTGGCCTTGTGCTGGGTCATTCTTACTGGTGAATGGCTTCATAGCATCAAGCCGTTGACTCTCAAAAAGCATGGACGTAGAGCCAAGAGTATTTTCCGTTATGGCTTTGACTATCTTCGCCACATTGTCCTCAGCTTAGAGCAGAAAATGAATGATTTTCGGGATGTTCTACAATTTTTGTCCTGTACTTAGA
>NZ_JBNXVR010000017.1:0-116897 GCF_050565595.1 Leptolyngbya sp. AN02str
AGCGTTGGCAAAAGTCGTCGATGTCACAAAACACTTCTTCTAAACTAGTCATAGGAGGGGCTCTGCTGATGTTTCTCTTAAAGCTCAGCTTATCCAGTCCCTCCCTTTCTTATCCATAACTCAGGTTCTCGTAGCAGAAGAGCATGGTACTCGACCGTTTCGTGGATAGGCAAACTACCCAACTAAGAGTTCCAGCCTTGCTCAGCTTGGTCTAGCACATAAGCAGCGACATCTTCGATCTGGACATCATCCAAACGGCCCTTAAATGCAGGCATGGCATTTTTACCATTCCGAACTTGATTCTGAATCGCTTCGATCGAGGCCATTTCGTATTTTTCTAAATCCGCCTTTTGGAGCGTTTTCGCTGGATTAACCATGTTGCGTCCATTCATATGGCAAGAGGCACAATTTGCCCCAAAAACCTTAGCCCCATTGGAAAAGTCAGCCGCCAGAACAGATGGCGCAAAACTAAATACAGTGACGATGAGCAACAGCACAGCACACAAAATTCGTTTCAAGGGAATACCTCTCTCGGATCTCTGGACTGTTTCCCATTTTCATGACCCCATTTTCAACTGTCAAAAGACGCTGCGTCAAAGATGACAGCAGCTTAATGCATGCTTATGTTTCACTGCCGTGGTACGTAAATGGCTGTTATGAACCAAGAATAAATTCCCCCATGCACAACAACCATTCACATGCCTAGGGCATGCAAAGCCATGAAGCATACAGGGTGAGCATGATCGACCGGATACGGTTAGCAAGGCTAGATTGAAAGACAGCAAGCCACTCACCAAAGAGGCTTATTACAATGCTCAATTGAATACCAATGCTCAACCAAACCGTACTAAAGATAGGAACGCGATCGTTAATCGTTAAGTAGTTGTACTGGACGATTTTGGCATTGCAGTGAGGCTTCCAAGACCACCCATCTGCATTTTTTGATAAATTCCCTTGGTTGGAGCTAACCAGACCTTTCCCGTTCCTCGAAACGTTTGCAGGAATCCCTCACCACTGGCCAAGGTTCCAAACAAACTCTTCGTTGATTTCTCAACCGAAAACTCAATATTACCAGTCCGTAATATGGCAAAATTACCGTCTACTTGCAATGTCTCATTCTTCAACTGAATACATCGAACCTCTTTGGCAGGCACAGGCAACTCAAAGACGCAAATCCCGTCCCCCTGGATCTTCGTTTGGAAGAATCCCTCACCTCCCAAAAATGCTGATGAGGCGTTCTTTTGCATGGCAATTCCCACGTTCAATTGTCCTTCCGAACAGAGGAATATTCCCTTGTCAGCAATCAATTCCTCATTTCGAAGTTGATATATCAAGAAGTGGCCAAAGGATGGCTCTAGGTAAAGCTCACCCGTTCCCCGGTAGCGAGGTTTGAACGCGACCTCACTGGTCAGCATTTTATTCAGCATGGCTTTCCCAATGCCAGCCATCCCCCCCGACTTGTTTTCCATCTCTAAACGGCCATGCATAAAATGCAACGCTCCCGCTTCAATTTGGGCTTCACTGTTGTGAAGCGTAATCTTTACTTGCTTTAGCCGTAGTCCAGCCTGGTTTGCAAAGAAAATAGTCTGAGCTGTAGATGGATCGTGAGAGCCAGACAACGTGCGATAGGCCAATACCTCCACCTTGAAACCATGATTTTTCGCCACGTCCATTACCTGAAGCACATCTTCTGAGCTTTGAGCAGCCAGTTGAGTAGATGCGTTGCTCGTTGCAGAAAAGGGAGAGAGAGGCGCGATCGCATCGGATTCGGATTCAACCATGTCACCCTGCGAAGCACGAGTCTGAGTGAGTTGCTTGGCCCGCTCAAACAAACCACTAACTTTCGAGGCCAGCATCCAATCTCCTGGCTCTTGCCGAACCTCGGTTTCAGGAACAATCAAGCCGTCGATCACAGCCTGAACCAAATCACAAGGAGACAAAGGGCCAACTTCCTGCCCCATTCGCTTGTAGTACCACAAGACAGCCATAGGATTCTCCTTAATACTTACTCCCCAACATAGGGCACACGGTAGCCATCAGACATTGGAGCATGCAGCACATTAACACAAATCCAAACGATCAGCGATTCAAAAATTCGGATTATCGCAAATTCAGAAGGTTAGATTATCGAATTTTCAAAAATTCAAATCATCAAACTAGAAAGTATCTCCTGACATGCCATAAAAGAGATCACGAGAATCTCCTGCCATATAAAGCTTTGAGTGGCCTTCAACCAAAACACTCACTAATCGATTCATCCAAATTGTTGCCAATCCAAATGATAGGATTAACAGATTTTGATTAATTTGAAAATTCAAATTAACAAATTTTTGGATTGCTAAACACTTAAATTAGATATAATTCGGAAATCCAGTAATTTAAGTTGCCATGCAAATCGTGGTCGCAGTTTCTCTAAGTGGGGGACAAGGAAAAACGACTCTAACGTTGTTGCTGTCTCGTCTGCTGAACCAGATGGGGAAAAAGGTGTTAGTGCTTGACGCAGATCCACAAGCGAACTTGACCTTTTACACAGGGACAGAGCTTGCCAGAGATGAACCATCTCTTTTGGAGGTGTTACAGGGGAGTGTCGAGATTGCAGAAGCCATTGTTGAAGCTTCGGATGGTCTATTTATCGTGCCTTCAGACACAACCCTGTCCCAAGTGAATGATTTTTTAGCGGCTTCAGGGGCGTCCGCAAATATTTTGAGGTTAAGGCTGAAACCTGTTCGGGACATTTTTGATTTTTGCTTAATTGACGTGCAACCCACAAAATCTCAGCTTTCCGTCACGGCACTGGGGGCCGCAGATCTGCTCATTATTCCAGCCGAAGCCACGACAAAAGGAACAAACTCAGTCTTAGAAACACTAACGTTTGTTGACAAACAGGAGGCGATCGAAGCGTTTAGAGGCAGCATCCTTGGGATTGTTCCATTTCGAGATCGATGGGTAGGCTCAAATCAGACAGAAGAGAGCCGCGATAATGTGGCTGCAATGAAAGAGATTGCACAAGACCGAGAGATCGCCCTATTCCCTTCGATCCTGGAGTCTGAGCAGTTTAAGCGGGCAATTCGTCAAGGTAAATCATTAGCTGAATTGGGCTATCCAAATCTGGAGTATCCACTTCAAGCAATCGTGGAGGCAATCAATGAGTGATGCGTTAGAACGACTAAGGGCACGCACAGCAGGAAAGAGGCGCGTGCCTCCAAGACAAGATGAATGGGGTCCTCAGCATAGCCCAGAACCGCAAATGCCCGCAGCATTACCAGTTGAACCTAAAAGAAGGGCGGTTGGCAAAAAACGGCAGGGCTGGAAGCAAATTCATCCTTATGTCCCTGAAGAGATCTACGCAGCTCTGAACCTGGAAATTGCGAAAGCGAAAGCGGCGGGAGATGCCGAAATTGACCAAAGTGCTGTTATCCTCCCTCTTCTCGTTCAGTGGCTCAGCGAGCGAGGGGTCGAAATCAACCTAGATCTTGAATAATTGCGCTTCCGATAATCTGGATTTCCATTCATCCAGATTATCGGAAGCGCTTTAGGATTACGATGGGATTCATTGTCGTGAACTTGGATATTGTATGATGCTGAATTACACTAAAATTACACTACAAAATTATTACTATGCCAAGACGCCTCAATCGAAAGTGTGTAGCGTGTGCAGAGCTTAGTGTGGAGGATGCGATCGCGCTCCATGGAGATGAAGGAGACGGTTGCTGGGAGCCTAGCAAGTGCCATCGTCGGAGATCCCACTACCGTCATCGAGATGACAACAATCGGCGGCGACGGCGACAAGGCTTGGCGGTAAAAGATGGTTTGCTACCGTCCCCAACGGCGTATGGAGCGGTACTCTTATTGGTACGTGATGGAGCAGATCAACCAATTCATGCGATTGGGGTTGAGATATGGCAAGGCAATCAAAAAATTGAAGCGATCGCGGCTCAACACACGATTGGCATGCGCAGCAGAGACATTCAAACCTACCTGCAAGAGTTGTTAGGAAAACTAACCGAAAGCTACGGAATCGCCAAATTTGATCCCCCTCCAAAAGAGATCCCAATCAGCCAATGTCCAATTCCAGCCTGCCCCCATACCCATGAGTAGCAAAGAGTTAGACGCTGCAATCAAGGATGCGATCGCGGACCCAAGAGAAGCAAACATTGGGGAATTGTGCATCATGCTCGATGCCGTTTTGGTAGACCTCCCCCATCACCAACAATTAGAGCAAGGTGGTCGTTACATCGCTCAAATTGCTGAAGTATTTTGGATGAGAGTTGATGCCTTAGCTTGTGAGCGTCCAGATGTGGTTGAAGATGCGATCGACCTTTCTAACTTTTTTCGACAAAGTTTATCTTTGCCAATCGAAAATTTTTCTCACTCAATTCCTAGGTACAGGGCACAGAAGGCCAACCCCAACAAGCCTCTCAAGCCCTTACCTCAAAAGACGATTGAAGAGTGGATTGAATCGGCAGAAGTCAAGCGAAAAACGATTTTCTCACTATCTCATCATGAGGATATTGAAGGCTGGGCACGGCGAGTCAGTACAGTTTTACAAAGACCCATGTCCTTTCATGAGCTGCAAATAGCTTTAAAGGATGCACCATGGATTGAGATTTGGATGGGAATTTTGTTGGGCGGGTTTGAGGTTGAAATAGAACCAGAAGAGGCGGATAGCGAAAGTTTTTACAGGGCCAATTTTGTCGTTCATCCCAAATAACGTTTCAATAGTTGGGTACGACCAAATGCTGCGATCGCTCCTCGTCGTGACGATGTTTGAGTAGATCCCTGCTGCCGACCTATACAGATGCATCAACAGATATAGAATTTCCTGCCTGCTTTCAACTGAATTAGAACTCACGCAACATCCATTCCGGACAAGCAGCAACAACATTGAGTGAAATGGACATTACGCAATTTTACTCAATCCACTATGAGTTATGTGTTGTATTTTGTACTGAGCACACAACCCACATGCGCAGGTTTGACCGATATTTTTGGGGAAATTGACCATAGAAGGTTAGCTTCTTCCAAACCCATCAGGGACCTCTAGATGGTTGTGTAGCAAAGCTGTGATCAGTCTTATATTTTACAGGAAGATCCATGAAGCGCATTCCTCTCCTGCTTGCCAGTTCGCTTTTGGCAATGGTGCCAGTATCGGATGGTTTAACTCAACCTTCCGTTTGTACAGATGCTGTAGTGAGTTGCATGGCCCTGCCCAGCCGCATCAGTTCTACAGCAGTAGGCAGTTCGCCCATACGGGTTACCGGGCTCATCATTAACCGACAGCGTCTTGGCAATCATAATTTTCTAAGGTGGGGAGGCACGGTAACCAATGTCGGTCGTCAAACCGTATTCGTTGAAAAACTGATCGTGCGCGTAACCAGGTCGGATGGCCGCACCTCTAGGGTCGAGACAACAGACATCACTGTTTGGAGACATCTTTCGCCAGGGTCTTCTGCCACAATTGACTATCCGATCTCTTTTGAAAGCCCGATGCGGATTACTGGGTTCGAGCTTTTGGCCGTAGATGCTCAATGGTAAAGCTACCTGCTTAATACCGTGATTGATACAACGCTAAGCGCTCTATCAATGTAGAAATCATGGAAAACCCCTCATGAGAATGACTTTTACCGCTCTCATGGGGGGTTCAAAGCTATTCAGCACCATCAGCCTAAACTTTCACAAAGCATGCTCAGTTAATCGTTAAATCAGCCCTCAAAAGCTTTAGATCAATGGCTTTCATGTTCTTGAAGCGATCGCACAAAGTATTTCTTCTTCACTTGGAGCGATCAGTATTGGAAAGGTGGCGATCGCCTCAACTACAGCCCCAACAGCACTGCAAGCTCTATTAACTAAGCCTGACGCACGTGTGTCAGGTACCGAGGGCTGAGCCTCGATACCCGACACACGCACAGCAGATTAGGTAGAATTGCGTAAACCTATCAACCAGCAATGATTGCTTCAATTTGACTGAGCAGTTCTTCGAGCTGCTGACTCTTGTCTGGATTTTTCCAGACCCGCTTATTCTTTTTCGCCTGTTGCATGACCTGTGTTAAGCGATGATGCAATGCTGGTTTCGAGGTTTCCTTAACCTCACTTGTAAGCGATTTCACTCGTTGTTTAATTTCGGAAAGACTAAGCCCTTTTTCCGTTGCTTCTTGAATGAGGTGGAAACGGGTCTCTGCATCTTTCACGCTGGCTAAAATAATTCCCTTGGTGTAGTGAATATCTCCCTGTCGAATACTCGCAAGAATTTCTGGGGGTTTCTTAAGCAGCGGCAGCCGAGTCGCAACAAAAGATTGCCAGGTAATACGCCCAACCGAATCAAAGACCTGTTTAACAACTTCCGCTTCAGGGCTAACCAAAACGTTTTGGTTAGAAATGCCCTTAGCCGCATTGTTCATTCGATAGAGCAAGCTGACCGCTTCTTCCATGCTGCAACCCAGCTGAATTTCAAGCAGGCGCAAGGTATTATCAAGCTCTTCTAATGCACTAAAATCGCGACGGTTTGCATTTTCTGAAATTGCCGCATGAAACGCGGTGCGGTCGTCCCAGTTGAAGACCTTGATGGGAACTGTTTCCAACCTAAGGATTTCTGCCGCTTTGTATCGACGAAGCCCAGCGACTAGCTCATACTTATCCGGCTGAAAAGGATGGGGACGAACCCACAACGCAGAGCGGATACCATTGATTTGAATATCGTTGTGCGCCCATTGGTTCAGCTCATCAGGATCATAGTAGTGACGCACAGGGTTACCGTCTGGCACAAAGGTAAAGGTGCAAAGAACAGACTGAAGCAGAGCGACTTGGTCTTGGGCCTCCTGTGCAGCTTGGGTAATTTGCTGAACAACAGCTTGCCCAAAGACAAAGCTAAGCTCTTCACTTTGGGCGATCGCATCCTTGAGTTTTCGACGAGTAGTCATGATTGAGACTCAAATAACATTAAAGCTTCTGTTAGTAGATTATGAAAACAACGGGCTGCCGCCTTAGCCGCACCTCCCTTCATCCGAAATACAGTGCTGGCTTGGCCCGGAGCATCTTTAATACACTGGCGATCGGGAAGGGTTGTATGCAGCAGCGGCAAAATTCCCTGATTTAGGGCTTCTTGCGCTTCTCGCAACAGAATTGTGTTGTCCTTTACAGCATTGAGATAAAGAGCCGCCGAGGGTGATCCGGATCGGATTTCTTTAGCCTGCCGAACAAACTGAACAATCTTGCCTGTACTGGCCAGGTCTATCATCGAATCTCGACAGGGAATCAGGATGAGGTCAGCGCGAATTAGAATCGCCTTTGTCACCTCATTAGCATTACCAGGGCCATCGACAATGACCATGTCATAGTGACTCGACAGCTTAGGTAATTCGTCAAATAGTAGCTCTGGATCGCTAATGACGGTATACGGTAACTTGAGTTCTGCAATCCAGGCGGAAGAACTTTGCTGCCCGTCTGCATCAACTAAGACGGTAGAGATACCTTGTTGCACAAACCAATCTGCAGCATGCACAGCGCCGGTTGATTTCCCAGCACCTCCTTTTTGGTTGGCAAACGCCAGGATTTTGGGAAGTTTGGCTGGAAGTTCTGAGGGTTTGGCCGCTTTGAGTTTGGGCATGAGTTAAATAACCAAAACCTATGGTTTGATAGTATCACCGTTTACGAGACATGGCACAGAATTTTGGATATTAACCAAAACGTTTTGGTTAATATCCAAAATTCTGTATTGGCATCCTTGCAGCCTCTTTAGTTTTGGCATAGGTGCTGCACACCAGAACTTTATCTGACCTTAAAAACCGTTCCTTCTAGACAATCCAGCACGATTTCGAGGTCGTGATAATTCAGCCAGCAGCTAAACCTAAGTTCATGCTCTTTAGAAACCCATCAGATATCCCATCGTTCACTCACCCAATCCGAAATCACACCAGTCAAAGCTGTATTGATATCTTGGATAAAGGTCTTCAACTATCCCAGAGATTCTAAATCCGTACTTAATTCATGATTTGCTGAAAGAATGAAATCTAGCCGTGTCTCGCTTTTGGCCATTGCCCTGGTGGGTTCCCTGATGGGCGGTTGTTCTGCGATTATTGGCGATCGCGTTGATCCAGGAAATGTTGCTCTGCTGGTTGATAACTACGGTGGTGAAGCAACCCGAGGCGTTGAGAATGCACAGCTCTTCACAGGCGGGCGAGTTACCTATAACTCCGTAACTCAAACGCTGTACGAGTTCCCCGTATTCTTCCAAACCCTAAATTTCGAGGGCGACCAAACCATTCCCTTTTCTCTATCTGGTTCTCGTGCAACGGTTGACTTAGGCGTAACCTATCGATTTAGGACAGATGCGGTCAGTGGCGATCGCCCTAACTACACGTTTGTTCACTCCTTCTTTCAAAAGTATCGAGTGGCCCCTGAAGTGTTCTCAGCCACAACATTGAGAAACGGACTGCGAGACTGCGCAAACGAGGCAGTTGCAGGGAGCAACCCAGTTGAATTTGCCAGTGCTCCCACACGCTTTCAGGAACCATTAACCAATTGTTTGACCGAAATGTTTCCCAAAATTGAACTGAAGGAAGTTTCTTTACTGTCTCCACCAGTTCTGCCCGAGGCCATTCAAGCCTCAATCAACAATGCCTTTCAAGCTCGGCAAGATGCTGAAGTCGCCAATGCTCGCCGCCAGCAGGCCGAAGCAGAAGCGGCGGCTAACCGGGCAAAGGCTGAAGGCGATGCAGCAGTTGAAGTGATTCGAGCCCAGGCCCGAGCTGAGGCAAACCGTTTGGAAGCGGCCAGCATTACCCCCGAATTAGTTCGGTTGCGCCAGACAGAAAACGATCGCATCCGCGCCGAAAAAGGGCTATATTCTCAACCGGGAATGACTGTTCAAGCAGGGAATGTGCAAATTCCCGCACCCTCTGTCTCACAGCCCGCTGAATAAGCCATCGCGATCGCGATTTTTAGGGAAGAGCGCGCGATCGCACCATGACCGCGCCTCTTAAAGCTCCTCCGACGAATGGCAGCCATTCCCTCTAGATCTCATCTGTAAAAGGACAGACGAAACCAGAGATGAGGCGCTTGTCTATAGCGCCAATCTTGTGTAACTTTAGTTTAAATTGCTCCCAGTTACACAAGAAAACGGATATGACTCGACCGATAACTCCTGCCAAGCTCCACGCCACTCTTAAACGCCTCAGCTTAGAGCAAAAACAAGAACTTTTGATATGGCTGAGTGCAGTCATCGCGGATGAGCAAGCATCGCTTTTGCAAGAGTCCGTGGCCAAACCAGTCAGCAGCGAATCACGCCATTATGAAGGCAAAACATATCAGCAAGAAAAGCGTCGCTGCTATCGAGCCGGATGTAAATGTATGAGTGGTGAGCTGTCAGAGGTCGGACATGGCCCCTATTGGTATGCCTATTGGAAAGACGGAGGCAAGATGCACAATCGCTATATTGGGAAACGGGCTCCATGGGAAGCTAAGGCTAAACAGGACAGTCGTACAGAGCCTAAGAGTTGAACAATCTACGATGCTCCTAGGCCGTTTCTGCTGCTCTAGCGGCTCAAAACTACTGCCCTACACTGCGATCGCACAGCAGCCTATCTAACCTGGAGAAGAACAGCTTAATTGCTCAGGATTAATCTGAAATTGGATGCTCGCAGAGCTGCGTTTTTTCCCAGGCAATTCCTGCGCACTCAGGATATAGCCGCTCTCGCGCAGCTCATCCACTGTCCGCCAAAAAATCTGGTTATTCCGAGACGAGTTGCTGCCCAGCAAATCTAAGTTTTTAAATAGATATTGCTTCGAGATCTTTAGATATTTACCGTCTTCAGGGCTATCCCATTTCATACGGCTTGCCAAATACATCAAGAGCTTCGTTTTATAGTCACTCTTGGCGTTACTCCCCAGCTTTTGGGTAATGTCGATATTATTTGCAAACAAGACGTAGTCACCAGTACGCCCCGGACCTTCAAAAAACTCTAGCGACACCGTATAGGCATCTGCCAACTCATAAGTATAGTCAGCAGCTTTCGCTAAATCAAAGTCTCGTGGAATATTGTCGATTTCATAGTCTTTAATCCGCAATACGCTCTTGATTGTGACCTTTGCCCCTACATTTTTGCCCTTGCGCAAGGATTGGGCAAAAACCAGCTCTGTTCGGTGTAGGGCAACCAAGTCTCGATTGAGCTGCGATCGCAGTTTTGAGGGAAAGCCTCCATCTTTGGTGCGCGTGTAGCCCAAGCTCTCTAATAAATCGTTGGACCGAAAGTGAACCAACGGCCCCCGTCCTTGTTGTGCCGCTTGCTTATATAGATAAAGCACAATCGAGACCTGACGAGGGTTCAAGAAGGTTAGCAACGCCATAAACAAGCGTTGTAGCTTACGGTCCTGAATCTTCTCTAGTCCCTTGCTAATTCCTTGATCGACACAGGCACTGAGATCAAGTTCAGCATACTGACGATTGAGCTCTTCCCACTCCTCACTCGACAGGTCTTCCAATGGCACTCGACGAGTCACAGCCACTTCTGTTGATTCTTGGGGATCGGCCTCAACCCGCATTTCAAGGTAATAGCCATCTTCATCGGCTTGAAGAATCGGTAGCCGAATATCTGGATTTTTGATGGAAGCTCCAGCCCTCGGCAACACCATCAGCAACTGGCTATCAACGGGAAATCCCTTATCGTCTAATTTGTTCACCCTAGCGTCCTCTATCCTTGAAAACACAGTGCAATAAGCTTTTTGCCGACAGATGGTTGGCCCACAGATAGTCGAGCCAGCAACCAGGATTCACATTTCCTGAGGAGATTGCCCAAATTCTAGCAGTGGATCTAGCGATCAGTGCACTCCTCCCAAAACTTTGTGAACCAGCATCTATGGGTGCAGGCTCTACACAAGCGGCATTGAACACTAGATATAGTCCTCTTCCCACCTCTGTTATAGGAGCATGATCAAGAGCCTGTAACTCCGGCGTATGTTTTTCACGAGTTGACCTGTCACTCCGGCGTACAAATTCAGCCTGTAACTCCCGCGTATGGGTTGAGACAAGCCTGTAACTCCGGCGTATGTTTTTCACGAGTTGACCTGTCACTCCGGCGTACAAATTCAGCCTGTAACTCCCGCGTATGGGTTTCAGGTAAGCGTTTACCCTCAAAGCATTTGCGCCAAATGTTCTTGATAACAAGCCTGGATTGTGAGCGAAAAAGAGCCTGTAACTCCCGCGTATGAAGCTCATTTAGCTTTTACTTTTGCCATAGAGATATACCTGTCACTCCGCCGTATTGAAGACCTATCACTCCGGCGTATGCTCAGTGATCCCCAAAGGCTTTGGCTCTCGCTAGAAACCTGTAACTCCGGCGTATCTGGTATCTGTAACTCCCGCGTATTGGCTGTTTTGCCCTCTTGAGAACCAAAATTTTCAGTGTTAACCTTCAGGCAATCTTGTACGAATGTACTGAGTGATTAAGCTGTCATTCAGCTTTGGCAACTGATGCCAAATCAATTCAGACAGGGCGAGATTTCATAAATAGACCCCTAGGCGTCCCTACCACAGTCGGCCAAGGGGTCTGGTTAACTTGTTCACTCCAATAAAAGTTGGAGCTAAAGTCATGTGTCTAGATTTTAGCAAGCGATCCAGCATCGTGATGGATTCTTGTGTCTTTGTGCTGCGGGAGGATCACGGGTGTCCTACCAGTGTCCTTTCTCTTGATCAGGGAGGTGATGAGTTATCGTCGCTTCTCTAAGACTGAATTCGTTTGGGCCGATTACCGAGTGGGGGAATGATTTTTTACAATTGTTCCCTCATCGGTATGACTATATTTATGCGCCTCATCCTCAACCAGGAAACCCGCCCGAGTGGCAGACCGAAACGCGCCACCCTCTGTCAGATCGGTTGATAGAGCAGGGAGCATTTCTTTACGGGGTTCGATTTGGAGCAGAAACGGCTTATGTCCTATTAGATATTGATAGACAAAGCTGTTATCACCCCATTCACGATCCATTCATTCTGAAACGTTTGACGGCTGCTCTTGAGCCTCTAGGGATAACCCATGCGATCGCGGTGTCGAGTTCGTACAGTGGGGGTATTCATATCTATGTGCCGTTTTCACAATCTCAAAAATCATCGGCGATCGCTCTAGCTGTACAAACCTTAATTGAGGTAGCTGGATTCAAGATTGCCCCTGGACAGTTAGAGCTGTTTCCCGATGCAAAACCCTACATTCTTGGGAGCCGTCCGCGTTTGTATGCAGCACATCGTTTGCCCTTGCAGTCGGGTTCTTATGTTCTGAATCAAGATTGGGAACCTGTACATACAACCCACTATACGTTTGTGAAGCAGTGGCATTTTTGTGCTTCCCAAAATAGCGTGACTACCCACACGATTGAACAGGTATTACAAACGTATCGACGTCGAGCTTATCCAGTTTCTGCTAAGGCTACGAAGTTTCTGAATGATCTCAATGCTGAAATTGAGCCGGGGTGGAGTGGTCATGGTCAAACCAATCGTCTTTTGGGACGCATTGCCATGCGGGAATATATTTTTGGCCATCTCTTAAGTGACCATGCTCCGCTAGCTGGAGATGAGCTAGTCCGCAAAATTGTCCAAATCGCAACAACGCTTCCCGGCTACTCCCAGTGGTGCCGCCATCAGCACGAGATTCATAAACGAGCTGAGGATTGGGGCCGAGCTGTGGAAGCAAGCCACTATTTTCCATACGGTACAAGCTCTCAACGGCTTCGGCCTTTGAAAAATACGGCAGGGTCACTGCCATCTACGTTGTCTTGGAATGAACAGCAAACAAAAGGAGCTCGAGAAAAAATTCGCCGAGCGATCGCCCATATGCTTAATGCAGGAACGCTACCCGCTACCGCAACTGCTCGATTCTCAGCATTAGTTCAATTTGGGATTGGTGGCAGCACTCTATATCGCCATCGGGATTTATGGCACCCAACAGAATTTCAAACAGAGGATCAGCCTGACCTGAATGATGCCGAATTCCCCCCAAACCCCCCTGATCAACTAAAGAATGGTGCTGGGGCGCAATCTTTGAGAGATTACGTCCCAGCTACCAAAAGCTTATTGGAGCTATCTGCCCGTAATCCCTTATGTATCAAGGGTTTGAAAGATCAACAAGCCTCTCAAATTCTCTCAGCTCGTAATTCTGTGAAGAGCGTTAAAGAACAACCTTTCCCGAGTGCCTCGCAACCCCTGCATGAACCTCCCGCAGAGGTTGCATACTTGCACCAAAAACGAGCAACTCAGCGCTTCTTAGACCGGATGCAGCAATACTTGTCATCGGGGGATTCAATTTTGATGGCTGAGGCGCAATCTTGGCTCCCTCAAGCTGAGCAGCTATTTACCAAAACGCAGGATGACTCGACTCACCATCAATTGAATGAGGTGAATGAGGCGGATGAGGCGGATGAGGCGGATGAGGCGGATGCCAAATCGACCTCGCCGGTTCACCTAGGACGCATTACCAATGCTCAGGAGCTGCGCCAAGTCTTTAGTGCGATCGCAGCTCACCTAGACCGATTACGATGGACATCAGAACAAATTCACCAATGCGTGCGGGCTCAATTTGGGAAGGGATCTCCAGCATTGTTGACCGATGAGGAGCTTCTCAAATGGCTCCATGAGCTTGGCCACCAGTAATCCTGTGCAACCAGCTGTGGATGGTTTTGTTTTGACCTGCGCAACGCTTGATGCAGAAGGTCTCGTCTGGATGGGTTACCGGCTTGAGCCTGGAGACTTGGTTGGTAACCAGATGTAGAACTCGGTTCCTTTTCCTAACTCTGACTGCACTTCTAAACGACCCCCATGTTTTTCGACGACTATTTGATGGGCGATCGCCAATCCTAAACCTGTTCCTTTTCCGACCTCTTTTGTGGTGAAGAGATGATCAAATACTCTCTGTTTGACCTCTTCACTCATGCCTCGGCCATTGTCACCAATGCGAATCTCCACCGCATCTTGTTCAGGCAGTGCTGCGGTTTGAATCGTAATGTGTTGCAGACCCTCTGCATGCTTATCAAACGCAGGCTGCTGCGCTAGCTCGTCAAATACATCAATTGAATTGGCGAGGATGTTCATAAACACCTGATTTAACTGCCCAGGAAAACAATCAATCAGCGGGAGATCGCCATAGTCTTTGAGCACTTCAATAGCGGGACGGAACTCATTGGCCTTGAGTCGATATTTCAGAATCAAAATCGTGCTGTCGATGCCTTCGTGCAGATCTGCACGAACTTTGTGCTCAGTATCAGCCCGAGAAAAGGTGCGTAAGCTTGTGCTGATGCTGGTAATGCGATCCGTGGCTCCCTGCATAGAATTCAGTAGCTTGGGCAAGTCCTGTAGCAAAAACTCCAGGTCGATATCCTCAGCATGTTCCTGCACCGGTTTGGTCGGTGGCAAATGGCGCTGATATGTTGCAAGGTGCTCAAACAAATCTTGCACATAGTCTTTGGCATTGTTGATGCTGCCATTGAGAAATCCGATGGGATTGTTGACTTCGTGAGCCACGCCTGCGACCAAGTTGCCCAGGGTTGCCATTTTTTCATTTTGAACCATTTGCAACTGAGCGTGCTTCAAATTATTCAGGGCCGCTTCTAGTTCTGCTGCTTGGTATTGCAGCTTCAATTCAGCAGTTTTTTGATCGGTAATGTCATCTGCCAGCGAGGCAACTCCAATTAATTCACCAGCTTCGTTGACAAGAGGACAGTTATACCAAGCGCAAAAGATAGTTCTGCCATCTTTTGTCACGTTTTCGTTCACGCTGGAGTTGCTGCCCTTCTGCACCAAAATTTCGGAGGAAATTTTTTCGATTTGGGCTTGAATACTTTCAGGGACGAGTAGTTGAATTGGACGCCCCAACACTTCGTCTTGGGTGTAACCAAATATTTTTTCTGCGGCTGGATTCCAGCTGGTAATTTGCTGATCAATATTCCACTCGATAATCGCTAGGGGGGTTTGTTGAACAAGGAGTTGGTTTCGTTGTTGAGAGGCTCGCAGGTTGGCTTCGACAATACTCAACTCATTGAGCGATCGCTCCAGTTGCTGAGAATGTTGTTGCGACTGGGCATAGAGTCGAGCATTTTCTAGGGAAATGGCCGCTTGAGTGCACAACAGATTGAGGAGTTCAACCCGGTCGGCGGTGAATGCACCTGCAACGAGGCTGTTTTCTAAGTACAAGACACCCAAAAATACCCCTTGGCGCATAATGGGGCTGCATAGAAGGCTTTTAGGTTGTTGGCGACGAATGTAGGGATCGCTCGCAAGAGTTGCATCTGCACTCGCATCGAGCAACACAACCGTTTGACCCTCATGTTTAACTTTGTAAACAAGTTTTAGAGGAATATCTTGGCTCTCTTCGATAGGAATACGCTGAAAAACAATTGGCTGCGATCCTGCCGTCATAGATCCTTTAATCAATAGGCGATCGTCTCGCAAAAGCATCAACACGCATTTATCTGCCCCAGCACTTTTGAGCACAATCGATAGCAGCGATGCCAGCAGTTTTTCCAGTTCAATTTCGCTAGAGAGCGTTTGAGACGCCTTTAAAATCGTTGCCAGATCGAGTGAACCCGAGATGGTAGAAGCAGAACTGCTAGACGTACTGGCTCCTGATGAAAACACTGTTTCGTGAATGGAAGGCGACGTGGAAGACTGCTGAAGGATAGGAGCCAGCAAATGGGGATAGCGACGTTCCAAATCCGCAACTTTGGGTTTGGCTCCCCAGCGGGCATAGCCATAGTAAGCCTGCGTCATATAGTCCTGGGCAATGCGGACTTTTCCCCAAGCCAGGTAGAACTTAGCCGCTAGTTCATTGGCCAGCGCCTCTTCTTGAAGATAAGCATTGGCTTGGGCATCGGCGATCGCCCGGTCATACAAATCAATGGCCAAAACCCGATCCTGTAGCAGCCTTGCCTTTTCTGCCTCGATCAAGGTGTACTTGTGTTCAAAATTTTCGGGTGCATCAACCATCCACACCTTCATGTGAGCTTGGTTGACTTCAACTTGTTGAAGAATTTGGGAGAGTTGCCTGAACATCCTCTCCAGGGCTATGTTCAGCTTGATAAGAATCATCGCATTGAGCCAGCAGCGCTAGAGAGTAATAGAAGTTGTGAGTACTGACCGTAATAAATCCAGGCACAGCGGCGATGTAATCGGTGGCCTGAGCTGCATAGTTAGCAGCGGCTTCATACTCGCCAAACAGATAGTTGAGAATGCACTTGGCCACGTACATTGCAAACGGCAGCGTTCGGTCGTTTCCAGCGCAAAACAGGGGAAGCAACTCAGCTTCGTCAAAATTCTTGCCCGTTAGCTGCAAAACAGACTCGGATTCCCCCAGCAAGTTTGAGACTAACTGCTGCCAAACTGCTGCATTGTAAAGCGCATGGTCTTGCTTTGTTTTCAGCAGAATCTCCAGTGCAAGAGATTGCTTTTTTTGAACCTCCTCTAACGGTTCTCCCGATAGGAAAGAGTGGGTACAACCATGAGCTGTTGCATAGCTAGCATATTCAATATCTCCAGTTTCAAAGCCGATGTGGCTGGCTCGGGTGAGAGGTTCGATTGTGGCTCGAATGGGCTGTTTCCAGGGTTTAATAAAGCTGTTGAACAGGTTGTTCACTCGGCATTCCAGATCTTTTGCCGAAAACCGCTCGACGAGCTTGAGGGCCAGTAAGCCTGCCTCATAGCCAGTATCCAGCAAATGGTCTTCCAACCCACCTAACAATAACCCGTAATAGATATAGCCAAGGGCCGTCGCTGAGGCTTGACCATGTTTTAGGCTCAGCGCAATCATGGTGGTCACCATGCGCGGCAACAGCTCTGGCTGGGTGGTGTAGGCCGATGGAAATAAGGCCATTAAGGTGTGCTGGATGGCAAGCTGATTTGGGTCGTCCATGGTTGGCATGGATTCAAGATCAGCCACTGTGGGTAATTGAATGTCTAACAGTGAAGGGGCCTCATTCAAGTCCACTCCTAACAGCTCAAGTGCTGACATCCCTGCTGCCAAGGCTTTGGGCATTTCAGCCTGAGCCATGTACATTTGAATTTGTAACTCGTAAATTTTGACGCGATCGCGCAAATTCGTTGTGTGTTGCGCCACCACATTTGCTAGGGCTTGTGCCTTGGCAAAATGAATGTTCAAATATTCGGCTTCAACGGCCGCTTCATAGAGGGCCAATGTCAAATGATATTGATGTTGCCAACTGTCAGATGCCAGTAGCTGAATTCCGGTGTCAAAATACTGAGCGGCGGCGGCATAGGCGGTTGACGAGCGAGCTTTCCGCCCTGCCAAAAGATTCAGGTTCGCCAGGTGGTTCCGTTCATCCTGGGATAGCACGAGTTCCACGCCTGCGTTCAAATGGTTGACAATATCAAAGATCTTGTCTTCTCGATCGCTTGCCGATGTACTGTTGAGAAGCAGCTGTCCGATTTTGAAGTGGGTTGCTTGTTTCTGATCTTCTGGAATCAGCGTATAGGCGGCTTGTTGCACGCGATCATGTAAAAACCGATAGGTGCAGTTGCCCGCCTGCTGTAGACGGGTCAGGGTTTCATCCGTAGCATCGGCAGCCTCGGCGGTTTGTTCCGCTGGCGAGAGTTGATAAACCTTGTAAACGTCGCTGCTGGGCAAAATTAACCCCTCTTGCAGTGCCTTCCATAGCTTGAGTGCGACTTGGGCAGCCGTTTGTTCAGAAACGATGGCTAAGGTGTCTAGATCAAACTGGGTTCCCACACAAGCGGCCAGCTTCAGCATTTGCTGCGTTTCTGGCGGCATTTTCTGAATCTGAAGCGCCATAAACTCGACGACATCATTGGCGATCGCCGAAGTTTTCACACCAGCCAGATCCCATTGCCAGCATCCAGCATTTGGCTCAAATGCAATGTAGCCATCCTGCCGCAGAGCTTTGAGAAACTGGGTGGTGAAGAAGGGATTACCCTGAGTCTTTTGATAGGTTAATTGGCTGAGGGGTAATGCTTTCGCCAGATCACAGCTGAGTGTGTCTGCAATTAAGTGATGCATATCGACTCGGCTGAGGGAGCCTAGAGTCACTGTAGTGAGGGTTGCGCCAGCTTGGGCGATTTCTCCCAGGGTTTGCATCAGGGGATGGGCTGGAGAGACTTCGTTATCTCGATAGGCGCCAATCATGAGCAGATGGCCGATTTCTTGCCCAACAAACAACACCTGCATCAAGCTGAGGGAAGCGGCATCTGCCCACTGCAAGTCATCCAGAAATATCACCAGGGGATGCTGCCGAGTTGCAAACACCGCAATGAACTTTTGAAATAGCAAGTTGAAGCGGTTTTGAGCTGAGTTCCCTGAGAGTTCAATGGTCGGTAACTGCTTACCGATAATTTGTTCCAGCTCTGGAATGACATCAATCAGCACTTGCCCATTTTCGCCAACGGCAGAAAGGATGCGCTGTTTCCACTGGTTGAGCTGCGTGTCGCTTTCACTTAGCAGTTGGTCCATTAAATTGCGCAATGCCTGAACAAAGGCAGAAAATGGAATATTGCGGTTGAACTGGTCGTATTTGCCTTTGATGAAGTAGCCTTGCTGCTGAGTTATTGGCTTGTGGACTTCATGAACGACGGCTGTTTTGCCAATGCCAGAAGACCCTGCTACAAGTACGAGTTCTGGGGTTCCTTGAGTGACCCGCTCAAAGGTATCCAGTAATGTTTGAACTTCTGCTTCGCGCCCATATAACTTTTCGGGAATCATGAAGCGATCGCTGACATCCCGTTGACCAAGTGGAAAGGGAACGATGGCTCCGGTTGCCTGCCATTGGCTCAAACATTGCTGGAGGTCGTGTTTGAGACCCAGCGCATTTTGATAGCGATCTTCTGCATTCTTCGCCATCAGTTTTGCAACGATTGCCCCCACGATGGCGGGCACAGCGGCGTTGACCTGCTCAACGGGGGTGGGCATTCTTGCAATGTGGCAATGTACCAATTCCAGCGGATCGTCTGTGGTAAAGGGCAAAACCCCGGTGAACAGTTGGTACAGGGTTACACCCAGAGCGTAAAAGTCTGCTCGATAATCCACTCCCCGATTCATGCGTCCGGTCTGCTCTGGAGCCAGGTAGGACAGCGTTCCCTCTAAGGTGTTGGGGCTTTGGATTTCTTGGGTTTCTTTGGGTAGTAACGACGCGAGGCTGAAGTCAATGAGCTTGACCTGTTTGGTTTCTGGATGAATGAGGATATTGGAGGGTTTAATATCTTTGTGGACGACCCGGTGTTGAGCTAAGTCGTGCAGAATGTCAGCTAGTTGGATGGCGATCGCCAACACTTCTTCCAGCGTTGGGCTATGCCGTTGAAGGTAGTGCCCTAAGTCGATGCCACCCCAATCCTCCATCACCAACGCGTAGCCTTTGCCCAACGGTTCTAGCCCAAGCGGTTGAATGATGCCAGGAATGGACAGATGTTTGGCGATTGTATACTGGTTGCGAAACTGCACCAACTCTCCAAAGCTAGGGTACTCTCGCTGCAGCACCTTGATGATCACCGATTGTTGAGTGGTGGTTTGTACTGCTCGATAAACCGCTGTTCGAGATCCCAGATACAGTTGCTCAACAATCGTGTAGCCAGAAATCGTATCAAGGGCGTGAGCAGAGGTGCCGACTAAAGAGATCATAGAACCAAGAGAACGCGATGTGGAGAGATCAGTCTTATCCATAGAGTTCCCGCTCTCCAGGCTAACCCAACAGATACCCGATCCTCTGGTCCCACGAGGAACGCGCTTTGTTTAACTGACCACGGGGCGATCGCGGTCTTCGCAACCTGTGTACTAAGCTAAAACAGCTCATCCCTTATCTCCTGCCATGCCGAAGCCGTCATCCCTATTTCCGAGCGATGAAGCCTATACGGACTTCTTAAGTAGCCTAAAGACCCGAATCCGCAGTGCACAGATACGGGCATCGCTGGCAGTTAACCAAGAATTGGTCATTCTGTACTGGCACATTGGTCGAGAAATCTTGGCTCGTCAGCACATGCAAGGGTGGGGAGCCAAAGTAATTGAACGGCTGGCCAAGGATCTGAAGCAAGAGTTCCCCACCATGAAAGGGTTCTCCCGTACGAACCTCCTGTATATGCGGGCGTTTGCCCAGGCATGGCCAGACGAAGAATTAGTCCAGCGATGCGCTGGACTAATTCCATGGCGACACAATCAAATTCTGCTGGACAAACTGAAAGATCCAGAGGAGCGAGTATGGTATGCCCAGAAATCTCTTGAACATGGCTGGAGCCGGGATGGTTTGGCGATTCAGATCGCAACTGGCTTGTTTCAACGCCAGGGTGGGGCAATTACCAACTTTGAACGAACCTTACCCTCTCCCCAGTCAGATTTAGCGCAACAGCTCATCAAAGACTCCTATCACCTCGACTTTTTGGCCCTGGGGGAGTCGTTTCAGGAGCGCGAATTGGAGAAGGCGCTCGTGGATCATATTCGGGATTTTCTCCTAGAGTTGGGCGTTGGTTTTGCCTTTGTTGGCAACCAGTACCGCCTCGAAGTATCCAGCAATGAGTATTTTCTGGATTTGTTATTTTACCATCTAAAGCTTCGTTGCTTTATTGTGATCGATCTCAAGGTGACAGAATTCAAGCCCGAATATACCGGCAAAATGAACTTCTACATTTCGGCTGTGGATGATTTGCTTCGGCACCCAGATGATAACCCGACGATTGGTATCGTGCTGTGTCGGTCAAAAGATCGAACCATTGCTGAGTATGCACTGCGAAATATCAATACTCCCATGGCAGTTGCAACCCATCAATTGCCCGAACAGTTGAAAGATAGCCTGCCAACTGTTGAGCAACTAGAAACAGAACTCAATGCTGCCCTTTCAGGCTTAACACAAGCAGAGGATCGGAATTCATCTCAGTCGAATTTGGACTAGGTTGCACAATTCAAATCATCGTTGATTCGAATTAGCAGAAATCTGCTGATTGAAAGTCTGGGCGATCGCCACGACTCAACGATCCGTTACAAAATCAGCACGAATGTTCCTATCAGGACGAGGCCGGTTCCTAAAACCACTTTGAGGGTTAACGGCTCACCCAAAAATAAAACAGATAGGAGCAGCACCAAAACCAACCCTGACTTATCAACGGGTGCAACTAACGACGCATTGCCAATTTGTAACGCTCTGAAGTAACACAGCCAAGATAATCCGGTTGCCACTCCAGAAAGAACCAGAAATAGCAATGTTTTGTGTGAGATAGAAAACACGTCCTGAACATGACCATTCACCCAGACAATACCCCATGCGATCGCCAGAATAACCACTGTCCGGATGGCGGTTGCCAGAGTAGAGTCGACATTCTCAACTCCAACTTTGGCAAAGATTGTTGTTAGCGCTGCAAAAAACGCGGAAAGTAGGGCGAAGATCCACCAGGCTTTCTCGTACCCCATTATTTTCTTATCTCAGCTATTGTTGTGCTGCTCATGATACGTCTCTCCATTTGTCACCATCGGTTTATCCATAGAATATGACCCTACAAAGTTGGAAGCATCATTGATGGAATGCTAGCCACTCACTTTAATTTCTTAAGGCTTGATTAAAACCAGGGTCGATATCGAACTTGATGCCATTATTAAAATTAATTCTCATTAGACTTTTTTAGGGCCTACTCCCGCTGAGACCTGTTGAACTCGCATGGCGCTGTTGACAGGTTATCATTCAACGCGATCGCCTCTCATCTGAGAGCTTAATTTTTTGCAATCAGTTAAAAGGATGAATCGGTTTTTGAGAGTAATTTTCTGAAAAAGCTGTGTCGATTGATAAAAATATGACTTGATTGCTTAATAGCTTTTGAGTTATGTTTGTCAGGCGAGATTCGCTGGGCACATTTGAGAGAATTTATCAGTAAGTTGCCGTTGAGGAAGATCTATGAGCAAGGAAGATAATCGCATGCAGGATGAGCTTAATTGCGCGAATTCCTCAAATTGGCAGGGGTTTATTTACCTCAGTGACATGGTCGAGAGTGACATGGTCGAGAGTGACATGGTCGAGAGTGACATGGTCGAAGGCTCTCATGGCTTATTCAGTTCACCGACCCGTTTGGCAGAAACCAAGCGCGCCCCGAAAGGAATGCCCTTGTCCGTTATGCAGACGGGCGATCGCGTTCAGATTGTTTCCCTGAATTGTGGAGACGCCAATAACCGTTTCATTGGCATGGGGCTGATGCCAGGAGTAGAGCTAGAGGTGATTAGCTGCACCTCGACAGGCTCCGTCATTGTGGCACTTCAGGATCAGCGATTGGGGTTAGGGTTCAAAATGGCGCAGCGCATTCGGGTGATTGATGTTGCACAAATACCGAATGGGCATCCAGATTTTTTTAGCAATAGGATGACAACGATGCAAACTACGTCGTCTGCACTTTCTTCGGTTGAGATTTGTACGGTGAAGTTACGGGATGTGGCGATCGGAGCCACATTACGAGTCGTTGGTTACGAACCGACTGCCCGTGACTACAAGCGCAAACTTTTAGCGATGGGGCTAACCCCAGGAACGGAATTACAAGTAAAACGTCACGCGCCCCTGGGGGATCCAACGGAAGTTACGGTACGAGGATTTCAGTTGAGCTTACGCAAAGCCGAAGCCGACGCCTTGATTGTTGTGCCTACTATCAGGAGCTGAAATATGACACAACTGACAGAAAAACACCCGCAAACGAAACAGCAAACAATCGGATTGGTCGGAAATCCAAACTGCGGTAAAACCACGTTATTTAATGCACTAACTGGAGCAAATCAGCGGGTGGGCAATTGGGCAGGGGTCACCGTTGAGCGCAAGGAAGGAAGTTACCGCCATCAGGGAGAATCGATTACGGTTGTTGATTTACCAGGAGTCTATTCCATTGATGCCGAAGATACCACTACCGGATTAGACGAACTGGTTGCACGAGATTATTTACTGTCTGGTGAAGCAGATGTAATTATTAACATTGTTGATGCGTCGAACTTAGAACGCAATCTCTATCTCACCACTCAAATCCTCGAAATGGGCGTGCCAATGGTGGTTGCTCTCAACATGATGGATCTGGCAGAGCGGCGCGAGATTCAGATGAATCCCCAGCGATTATCTGAACGGTTGGGGTGTCCGGTGATTCCCCTCTGTGCTCATACGGGCAAAGGTGTGCCGCTTTTGCGGGAGGCAGTACAGCAGGCTTTGTCACATCCGGTGCTTCCTCAAACCTATGTCGCTTACCCCAGTGTGATTGAAGAGGCCATCACAGAGCTAGTTTCTCTTTTGGAAGCACAAACGGATGTTCAAACCAAACATATTCGTTGGGCTGCCCTTAACCTGTTGCAGTATGACGATCGCCACCTTCCAAATTTAGGACACAATACCCTACAGTGCATTGCAACTCATCGCCATCGCATCCATCAAACGTTGGGTGAAGATACGGACCTGATCATTGCGGACAGTCGCTATACCTGGATTCATCAATTGGTTCAGGGTGTTTTGAACCGTACTCATGTGGTGCAACAAACCATATCCGATCGCATTGATCGAGTGGTGCTCAGTCGCTTCTGGGGCATTCCCATCTTTTTGGTGGTGATGTATCTCATGTTTTTAGTCTCCATTAACTTTGGAGGTGCTTTTATTGATTTCTTTGATATCGGCATTGGTACAATTTTTGTGGGTGGAACCGCGCATCTGCTTCAGCAAATCAATTCTCCCGGTTGGTTAATTGGGTTGTTGGCTGATGGGGTTGGGGGCGGTATTCAAACGACTGCTACATTTATTCCTCAAATTGGTTTGCTGTTTATCTTTTTGGCGATTTTGGAAGACTCGGGCTATCTGGCACGCGCTGCATTTGTGATGGATCGGTTGATGCGGTTAATGGGGCTTCCTGGTAAATCATTTGTGCCCATGATGGTCAGTTTTGGCTGCAATATTCCTGGCATTATGGCAACCCGAACGCTGGAAAATCGGCGCGATCGCCTCATGACCATCTTAATGAATCCGTTTATGTCCTGTGGGGCACGGTTGCCCATTTATGCGTTGTTTGTTGCTGCTTTCTTTCCCACCAATGGACAAAACATTGTCTTCCTGCTGTACATCCTGGGAATTTTGGCGGCCATTTTTACCGGATTGGTGATGAAACACACCCTGTTTCGAGGGGAAGCAGCCCCCTTTGTCATGGAATTGCCTCCCTATCACATCCCTACGGTTAAAGGCATTCTCATTCGTGCATGGGATCGGCTGAAAACTTTCATCAGCCGTGCGGGCAAGATGATCGTGATTATGGTGTTGGTTCTAGGATTAATCAACTCGGTCGGGGTTGATGGTTCTTTCGGGAAGCACGACAGCCAGGATTCGATTTTGAGTGCTTTTAGTCGCACAATTACGCCTGTTTTTACACCCATGGGCATCCAACAAGACAACTGGCCTGCCACGGTCGGGCTGTTTACTGGAGTGTTTGCCAAAGAAGTCATGGTTGGCACGATGGACTCGCTCTACACCCAACTGGCCCAGCAGGAAACTGGAGCCAGCAACGAACCGCCAGAGGTATTTGATTTTTGGGGTGGTATTGGAGAAGCCTTTGCCAGCATTCCAAACAACCTGGCAGACTTGACCAATCAGGTACTTGACCCAATTGGACTGGGCATTTTAAGCAACACGAATGACCAGCAAGCCCTTGCCGAAGCTCAGGAAATTCACTACACCACTTTTGGGCAGATGGCACTCCGCTTTGGTAGCACGACTGCTGCAATTTCTTTTCTACTGTTTGTCTTGCTATACTTTCCTTGTATTTCCGCGACTGCAGTTGTTTATCGGGAAACAAACCTGGGTTGGACAATTTTTGTGGGAGCTTGGACAACGGGGTTGGCTTATTGGGCTGCTACGTTCTACTACCAGTTCATGAGGCTGAATCAGTACCCAGTGAGTGCGATCGCTTGGTTGGTTGGGCTGATGTTGGTCATGGCAGGAACCGTGTTTGGGCTGAGAACGTTTAGCGATCGCAAAGGACAGCGTACTTGCGGCAGACGAGATAGAGTATGCTAAGAGACTTGCAAACTTACCTGCAACGACAGCGTCGAGCCTCTTTACACGAGATTGAACAGCATTTCCATACTGATGCCGATGCATTGCGAGGAATGCTAAATCAACTGATTCGCAAGGGACGGGTTCACAAAACAGAAGGGAGTAAATGTTCTCACTGTTGTCAGTGTGCACCAGAGGCGATCGAATTCTATGAATGGACAAATTAGGAGAAAGAGATGTTATCAAAAGCGATGACCGATCGATTGAATGAACAAATTAACCTGGAGATGTTTTCGTCTCATCTGTATTTACAAATGAGTTCTTGGTGTGCGTATAAAGCGTTAGACGGTTGCGCCACATTCCTCAGTCAACACGCGGATGAAGAGATGATGCATATGCGCCGCCTCATCAGCTACCTGCAAGAAACAGGTGCATTTGCCATTATCAGTGGAATGGAAGCACCCCCGAAGGAGTTTAATTCCTTACAGGAACTGTTTGAAAAGATTTACAGCCATGAGCAATTCATTACCAGCAAGATCAATGAATTGGTTCATCTTGCAACCACTGAATCGGACTACTCAACCGTACAGTTCCTCCAGTGGTATGTGGCCGAACAACATCAGGAAGAATTCTTATTCAAGGGCATTCTCGACAAAATTAGGCTGATTGGCACGGAAGGACAAGGTCTATTCTTTATCGATCGCGAGGTAGCCAATCTTGCTGTCACTACAGGTAAAGAAACAACATCGATGTCTACTACGCCGGCTTGATGGTTGAATCATGATGTGTTGTCTAGTCTCGAACACTAGATAATTGAAAAGATTGCGATCGCCAAATTCGGGCAAGCTAGTGGTTCTCGAAAATCTTTGTTCCAGAGTGCAGGAAGAAGAGCAACCTGAATTCGCCAAGAGCGCTTATGCGATCGGCGCTGCGGATGGTGATAACGGGTGATGTAGCCGATCTACGTACTGTTGTAGATCGGCTATCACGAGACTGCCGGGAACTAGATGCCTAGGTTCACTCAATGAACTGAGTTACTGATTTGATTGAAGATTGAACGATCATGAACTGATTTGCTGAATCGATGAGGATAGGGTGAGGGAATGGATTCTATGCGGGAGAAATAATTGATTTCTTCCCTCCAGATCGAGCTAATCGATTGAGAGTTCGAGTCAATAAATCTTCCCTGGCAATTGGTTTAGATATATAATCATCTGCGCCGAATATAAATAATTGGTGAATTGCCTCTGTGCTACCTCGAGAAGTTAGAAACAAGATAGGAATCTGACTCCAGAATGGATCTGTTCTAGTTACCTGGCATAAATCGATGCCGGTTAAATTGGGCATATCCACACTCAGCAATAGCAGGTGAGGAAGAAACTCGTTTAATGTTTGCCAGAATTGTTGAGGATCGTCTAAAAGTTTAACTTGTAATCTCCACGGGGTTAAAGTATGACGAATCTTCATTAAAGTCTGCCGATCACTATCAACCGCTAAGATCCGAGATCCTCTAAGTTGGGCATACTGGAGCGACTGAGTTATCTGGTCTAAAACAAGATGGAGTGGCATTGTTTTTAATAGAAATCTATATGCACCGCATTTTGATATCTCAAGCCGTTGAGCAAAGTCATCGTTCTTTGCTATCACCAGAACTGGCATTGATAGTTGCTCTGATAGTTCAGTGATCAACGTTGTGATTTGTGATAATGGAGCGATATCTACATCGATTAGCAAGACATTGGGAGGTTGAAGCTGAATACGGTGTAGGACTTGAGGGATCCATTCAACCCCTGGAGGAATTGAGACAGATTTAACCTCAATTGATCGTGCATCAGTAAACTGAGCCAATGTCTGTAGCCATGAATTGTCATCACTTAAGAGCCATAGTTGAGGATGGGTAGAATCAATTTCTGGATTGAAAGTTGGCTCAAACAAAAATGTCTCTAGCTCTGTAGATAGCTTTTCGACAAGCTGCCGTAGCTGCTGCGCTTGCTCCAATGATAAAGGGTAAATTTGTAGGAGGTTTTCGATTGCCTCTGCGAATTGGGAGGCTTCAGTCAATCCAAATGTTCCCAGCGTTCCAGCAAATCGGTGTGCTTCATTGATAGCCTGCTTGTGTAGTTCGATGGTTAAAACACCTATTTCCAATTCCTTCACAGTCTGCTGAAAGATACGCAGGCGATCGCAAATTTTATTCTTAAAACTATCTCTTGCTCTGGCCACTGCATGGAAGACTTTTTGTTCTTTCCAGCTTTGTTCAGCCAACTCATAAGCAGGTTGCGCAACTGCGTTTTCAGAATACGGATCTGGTTTTAAGCGGTAACCTAGTCCATATACCGTTTTAATCAAATCTGTAGGTGCACCAACGGCTTTGAGCTTTTGACGCAGGTTCTTAATGTACGTTTTAACTGTTGCTGCTTCGGGTTGGTCGCCAAATGCCCATAGGTGTTCAACGATCGCGCTACGACTAAAAACACGCTGAGGATTGCGCAGAAAAAGTTCTAGCAATCGATGCTCTGTTGCCGTGAGATTTAAAGCATGACCATCATAGGTTACTTCGAGGGATGTGGGATCTAAGGTTAAATCAGTCCACGTCAATACTGATGGGGTTGTCAGTCCCCGGCGCAATAACGCACGGACACGAGCAAGGAACTCGTCAAAATTGACCGGTTTAACTACATAATCGTCGGCTCCAGCATCTAGTCCTATGACTTTATCATCCGGGCTATTTTTGGCAGTCAGCAGCAGAATCGGGGCTTGATTCCCAGTTTGCCGCAATTGTCGACATAGGCTCACCCCATCCAGTTTCGGCAACATGACATCCAGCACAATTAAATCGTAGGAAGTGGCGATCGCAAGTTTTTGTCCAACATCACCATCCAAGGCCATGTCGACAACATGCTGCTGTTTCGCAAGAATGTTGGTTATCGCCTGAGCGAGTAAGTCATCATCCTCAACTACCAGAATTCTCATGCTGGATGCCCTCACGAAGAATTCTACTGCTGCAATAGCTTGCGATTGCGGTAATCAAGTCTTCACCCTTAATTGGCTTAGTAAGATGCTGCCTAAATCCTGCCGCTAGAGATTTTTTAACATCGTCTACGCTAGCGTGAGCTGTTAAGGCAATCGCAGGAATGACTTGCCCAGATTGTTGTTCATGATGCTTCAATGCATTCATCAAGGTGTAACCATCTTTCTCCGGCATGGCAATATCGCTTACAACCACATCCGGCACAACAGATGTCAATTTGGTAATTGCATCATTGGCAGAACCAACTGCAATTACGCTAGCTTGGTGCATTTCAAGAATGTTTTTCAACCAAATTCTGGTATCTGCTTCATCATCAACAACTAATATTGATAAACCTTTGAGGCTGAATTTGGTTGTTGTGTCTGCCTGCAATGAGTGGCGATCGCAGTTATTCTGAATGGGTTGCAGTAAGGGGAGTTTGACCGTTATCGTTGCTCCCTGTCCTTTCCCCAAACTTTCTGCCCAAATCCGACCAGCCTGACGCTCCACCAAATAGCGGGCGATCGCCAATCCTAATCCAAGACCCTTATAGGACCGAGTGTTTGTACTGTCAGACTGGCGAAAACGATCGAATACATGGGGTAAAAACTCGGCTTCAATTCCAATGCCAGTATCTTTGACTTGGAGTTGAACCTCATAATTCGGGGAATGAACAGCAATGGAATTAATTTTATCAAGCTTACTTGGGGATTGAATTTCTGATAAACGATTTACAACCGATAAACTAACCGTTATCTTTCCATTGTTGGGTGTAAACTTAATTGCATTGGAAAGTAGATTCAACACAACTTGTTGTAATCGTTCGGCATCCCCTAATACGACAAGAGAAATGGGATCAGTTTGCCGATTTCGATCATTTAATAATTCTCCATCAATTGAGCTAATCTCAAACAAAAAATGAATTTGTTTTTCTTCAATCTTTGGCCGTATAACTTCGATTGCCTCCTGAATAATGTCAACTAAGCTGACAGGCTGACTATCTAGCCAGAGGTCGCCCTTAATAATGCGCGAAATGTCGAGCAAATCTTCAATCAGCTGCATTTGCAATGTAGCATTTCGCTCAATCGTTTCCAAAGCGATCTTGGTTCTGACATCATCTAGCTTCCCAGAACGCAACAACCCAACCCAGCCCGTAATGGCAGTCAATGGAGTTCTTAATTCATGAGAGAGAAATGCTAGAAATTCATCTTTAGCTTGGTTTGCTGACTCTGCTTCTTGCCGGGCTAGCTGTTCACGTTTTAGGAGTTGGCTACGTTCTTCTTCCGCTTTTTTTCGTGCAGTAATGTCCTGCATAATCTTGGAAAAACCTGCAAGGTTTCCAGCTTCATCTTGCAAAACAGAAATAACGCAATGTGCCCAAAACTGAGTTTTATCCTTACGGATCTGCCAACGATTTTCCTTGCAAAATCCTTGAGTTTTGGCTAGGTCTAGAACTTGCCTTGGTCGTTCTTGCTGAATTGCTTCTTCAGTAAATAAAATAGAGAAGGGTTGGCCAAGGATTTCAGTTTCCTGATAGCCTAAAATACGCTCTGCTCCAATTGTCCAACTCAGGATGCACCCTTCTGGATCCAAGATAAAAATGGCATAATCAGTTACTCCCTCAACCAATAAACGAAATCGCTCTTCACTTTGTTGGAGATTTTTCTGGTTTTGTAATAGAAGATCTTGATTATGTTGTGCTTCGGCTGCACTAATTTCAGCATAACGTTGAGCATACCGAATTCTTGCATTAAGCGTGCAAATTAAAATAGCAACACCCGCAAAATAGCTAATACGGCTCCCATTTTCCAAGCTAATGGCAAACGATTCTTGGGGTGGCAAGAAGAAATACTCGCTCAAAAGCGCCCCAAACAAGGTTGAAACTAGCCCTGGACCGAATCCCGCTAACCATGAGCTCAACATGACAGATGCTAAGAAGAAGGGATAGAGTGCTGGCTCCATGTAAGGCCACAGCATCTGCGTTAAAGCTAATGCTGCGAAGGAGAAAAACACTGCAACGCCATAGCGTAATACCCAAGATTGCTTCATTCGCACCATGTTGACATTGCTTGATGTTGCCCTATGGCAAAGTGTTAATGAAAATCAGCAAGTTTTCATATCCACAGATAGACCTATTCCTTTGAAAAGAGGATTATTTTTATTTCATTCTTTCATTAAAGCTGGAATTAAAGGTCTTACCATAGATATAAATTTGTCCAAAACAAAATGATATTTTCCGAGTAAGCAAGGGCAAGCGTCTAGTGGAATTAGCTTTTTTAAGAAATAGCCAATAGTGTACCCTTCAGAATATTGACGCCAACACTAGCTGAGCTATGACACTTCGCTGGAAATCTTAAAGCGACTTGAAATCGATAGCATGCAGTTATGCAGAAAACCTATAGATCTTGGGAGAAGGCATTTGTGAATCGAAAAATATTAGTAGTTGATGATGAGTTTGATTTGCAAAATTTAGTGAAGACATGTTTGGAAATTATGGGGGGCTGGCAGGTTGTAACAGCGGGCTCAGGAGCTGAAGCCTTAGGAAAAGCCCAAAAACTCTATATTGATGTTATTTTGTTAGATTTGATGATGCCGGAAATGGATGGGCTAGCGGTTCTGCAGGAATTGCGATCGCGAGACGATACCAATCAAATTCCTGTTGTATTGTTAACAGCCAAGGGGCAAGCAATTGAGGCCGATCAATTCGCTCATCTCAAGGTGTTAGGAATCATCAAAAAACCTTTTGACCCGATGAGGTTAGCTGATCAAGTCGATCAATTACTCAGCAATGAACTTGAGTCCTGAAATGTGCAGCGGCAGTATTAAGCAACCACCTTAGGGTGATCATCATCTAAAATTACTGTTATGTTGAGAACGATTAAAGTTTGATTTTTTCATATGTTTCTATTGATGGATGACAGACTTTAATCAGGCTTATGGCTTGCCAAATATGTATATTTACAAGGGAAGATAATTGCTGGATTTTCTGGATCTCCACTAGTTCTCCACCTTTGCTTTTTACAGTGAAGGTATAGATTCTTCTGTACAAATTGAGTATTTGATGTGGAGCCTGACTGACCTCTTGCTTACTCGGTGGACAAGTTTTTGCCTATAACCATAGTCGAACTCTAATTTGCCAGCCATAAGATCGCTTGCTAGCTAAATACCGTAGCCCAGGACGCTGATATTGGGAAGTACGATTGAGCTTGGCGATTGCAAACGAGTTGATCCCTATTACATTCTCGCTCCAGAAAATTGTAGAGCTTGCCAGGGTTAATTGAGGCTTAAGTATGGGCGTCGAAAGCAACTATGTGTCATCTTTTGAGTGGCTGAAAAACGGATTGGAAATGCATCAATCTTTTTACGATGCTAGCCAATTTCCAACATAAGACAGATAAAACTAAACCAGTAAAACAATAAATTTAAGACAAGCTTACAGGAAGTTGACGATGCAAACCGGTGTTGAGTTAGAGATAAAGCCTAATATTCATTTGCAAAAAGTTGCAGCGATTTTACGGATTGCTGGATGGTTCAGCTTTATTATTCAGATCAGCCTAGCAGCAATATCTGGCGTGCTATTACTATTGGCTGTGTCTGGACGGAGCTTTAATCAGGAGATTGTAGATCCCCCTGGAACGTCGAGTGTCGGTGTTCCATCTACCCAAGCAACAACACCGGGTTTAGGAATTGGAATTTTTTGGGCTGTAAGTGGTCTAGTGGTACTGCTGTTTGGAATTTATCTTGCATTTCGGTTGATCCGTTTTTCTAAGCGGCTCCGCAACCCCAACCCAGAGATTCACCCTAAAAGAACGAAGGTAATGGAAGTGTTGAAATTAGCCGTCATGACTGGGTTAGTTGGGTTGCTACTCACCATCTTTGGAAATGGGGCAACAATTGGAGTTTTGTTGGCAAAATCAGTTGCCCAGCCTCAAGGGGTTGCTATTTATGATCCAAATCGTATTATCCGATCGCTCGATGTGTTTGCAGCTGCGGCAAACACGTTGGGGGTGACAGCCCACTTTGTTGGTCTAGCAACTGCACTCGGTATTCTTAACTGGTTGCACCGCCCCTCGGACCCAATTTAGGTCAGTCGTATCTTAGCAATGATAAGTTGACTCTTGAAGTTTAATTCCTGCGAGCTGTATCTTCTATGCCCAATACTTTATCTCAAACGTTGGAATAAGGGGTTGAGTGTGATATTCGCTGACCCATTTCGTTTCGCCATTGAAGCAAAACTTAAAGCAATAAAATTGTCATTTTGGTTGCTCTAATATTGCGTTGTGAACCACCAGCTCTTTGCCTTTCGCAATGAGAGCAATTCGTTTCGTTTTGGGATCGAGCAGACAGATTTGATGACGACCTAGCTGAAAAACTAACAAATCACCTGACAAGTGTGCAGCACGACTAATTGACCAGAAAATGAAGGGAGTTTCTAGGCTAAATCGAACACTAGATTTGGTGCGGCGGTTCAGTCCAGTCAGGCCGCCGCCTGCAAATACGTTGGCATAATAATCCCAATCGGTTGTTTCTGTTAATTTGGGAACTGGCCCGAAGGTTTGGTTCAACTCAGGTGCGATCGCCAGAAATTCGGATTGGTCGATTGCGGTTGGTTTCAGCTCTGGTAAATTTAAGCGCATAGGCTGCCCACTGTCGCTCGCCAGAAAGTACAGCGTGTAGCGCTCACTGGTCTGTAGCTGTGCAGCCGGAACCAGACTGAGTTCGGTCAGCAGGCTAGTTTGGCTGTTGAGGCCGTACCAACCAAACAGGAGAAGGTAACTGATGCCGTGAATCACGAATGCAGCTTTGAGCGCAGTTTGAAGTGCCTGTTTGCGTTGGCGCAACAGAAACCAAATGAACGGATATTCAATGAGCAATGTCAACAGGAATGCTGCAATCACTAAAACAACGATCCAAACCTGCAAATTCTCCAGGGTGACAGCAGGATGGTTGGACAATCGTCCCACCAGCAGCAGCGTGCCGACCCATGTCGAAGCATAGTTGGCAAGGATCAACACTCCCACGGATAGCCGCTTAGCTGTGCCAAACAGCTTGGATAGCAAACGTCCCTCAACATAACCAATTATCAGGTTGCCCACTAGCAGATGGATCAGGCCAGTCCACATCAAAGCAGTACCCGCATTCGCAAGAGCCGGTGAAGGGGTAAGAGATAAAATCAACCCAAATCCCAGCCAGGGCAATTGTTTGATTTGGGAGCTTGTACGGAGGGAAGATAAAACGCTTCTCATGGTAGTAAATGATGCTGGAGATAGTTTGTGGAACTGGGTATTACCCTGCTCTAGCGAACGGATCTCAATCAAAGCAGATATCCACAGTTTGCGCCCCAACGTCATATTGCCCATCAACGACTAGGCGATTACCTACGGCACATCACGTGAACACTGTTACAGAGTTGGACTATGTTGCTTTTGCACTTCACTCCAGAATGGATTTTAAGGATACACTCATCGTCTCTTTTGTATTTTTTATTTGTGTTCTTTAAATTTCTCTATCGATTCAGTTGGAATTTAATTTCGCGAATTATCATCTCAATCCACGCCAATGTTCCTGAAAGACCTTGCAGCATCACTGAAAGAGCCAAAATAATCAACGGAATTGAGGCATAGTAAATCAGCCCCCAATAAATCATTCTGCCAATCGGCTGACGGCGATGGCGACGATAAAATATCAGGAGGATTAGTGCAAGTGGAGCAAGTGTATGAATCACCAAGCTGATTGGCATTGCAATGTAAAGTGCAGCCAGCCCTCCCCACATAGCTTGATTGCGAATCAGCACATAAACGGCGATCACAAGCCAACTGAGCGGGCCAACCCAAACTAAACCCTTGCCCCATTGGTGATTCCATTGTTCAATGTTTCGGTATGTCATCGCTATTCACCGATGTCAGCGAGTTTGTCCATCCGGCCGATCCATGATGGTAATACCAGCGGATTGTAACTCATTGCGAACGCGATCGCTCTCGATGTATCGTTTTTCCTAATGTGCCTACTGTCGTTTTTGCAGCAGGGATTCAAACCAACTGACATTCATTGGCTTGTGACGTCAAAGCCCGACAGTGTAAAGTGATGGTGACAGTCTACGGAGAGTAGTCCAGCCACCATCAGATCTTACAGATTGAGAGATTGAATACTCAAATCTTTCAAGGTAATCGTGAAGTGCCGTTGTTCTCCTGTTGCAACAAAAGAAGCGATCGCTTCACACGCTATCGCTACGGTTAACATCACTAAGTTACGTGCGAGTGGATAATCGCAAACATCATCATTCACATCAGATGGAACTCGATAAACCTCATTCCAGATGACTTCTGCGTAGTCGGCAGAGAGTCCAGCATGAAGGCAGGTCGTTCCAGTTTGGTCAGCGTAGTCTTTCACCGCTTGACGAGAAGTGCTGTTGTCAAATACATCAACAATCAATTTACTTTCTTTGAGGAGTTGAGCCGCATTCGTCGCTGTCAGTTCTTTGGTTTCAGCGTCTACCTTGGTTCCGATCGCCCGATACAAGTTATTTGCCAAAATTTTGGCTTTGAATGCACCGACATCTGAACGGTAGTAGGGCTGCGTGGAAAGATTGCGTTCCTCAATGCGATCGCGATCAATGACTTTGAGCTTACCAAAGCCAGCACGAGCTAAATTCTCAGTCAGGTTTGCCCCCAAAGCTCCTGCACCACAAATGGTCACCGGAAACTCCTTCAGCTTTGCCATGATGGAATCTGTCCGGTAAAGCTGTTCATGAAAAAAGATGCTCATTGTTTCACCACTCCCGGTGTTCCATCACACCTACTAACGATTGCAGGTCAAAGTCGCGATCGCGTCCACTCAAGCAAATGCCAGAACTCACCACCGTTAGATCTTCCTTGGCGATCGCACTGGTATGACGCATACCATCCGCTGTTGTCCAATCCACTGTCCAGTAATCCCCTCGATCTTGGAACTGATGCAGTTCACCGCCGCCCAACTTGAGAGCTTGCTGCAGTCGCTTTTCATCTCGCTGGGGCTGGGCAAATCCTTCTATCTGCTGAGTTGCTAACTCGTAGAGCGATCGCACCTCTGGGGTAATACCCTTAAACTGCAATTTCTCAACGGGAGTTAACTGCTTGAGACTGGATTGTAGGGTCTCAGCGATCGCAGGGTCAGCGCGGCGATCGACTTCTTCAAACCAGCAGGAGTTGCCATTCCAGCGGGCCAGGATTTGCTCAAAAGCAATCTCTTCGGTCACTAGATGTACAGGCATCGGTTTGACCGTCTTAAACCGCTGCTGCATATCGGCTTCATTCACGGGATATGCCAGCCAAGTTTGATGGTGTAAGCGACACGCCAACCGCAACCGAATTGTTGGAAACTGCTGCAAGTAAGCCGCAATCTGAGGCGAATCTGCCCCTTCAATCAGCGTTGCGGTTTGTTCATCCGTTGGCTGAAAAATGCCCCAGCCTTCAAATTTTTGAGGCTTTGGAGTGAAGGTGTAGACCATTCCTGCTACCCGTGTGCGAACTTGTCCACCTTTGACACAGGGCGCGAGAAATTGGGTTGTTTGCAGTTGCGCTTCAGCACTGGCAATTTGGTTGAGTAGTTTGTGGATGTTGGTCATTGTCAATTAAGCGGTTGAGAGCTGGTTTAGCTGCTGTCTACCCAGAATAAACGGCAGCAATTTAGCAATATTTCTGGCATCGTCAATACCCCGGTGATGGGTTCCCTCCAGTGCAACTCCTGCCAGTTGTAGGGCTTCTACCATGCCATATCGTTTGGGTAAACCTTGAGCCTCACTGAACACCTGTTTGAGGTTGACGTGCGGATAGTCAATGGGAAAAGGAACGTTATGAAACTTGCTATCCTTTCTAAACTGGTTGCGGTCATAATCACCCCAGGAACCAAACACCCCATTGGGATATTTGGACAGCCATTGTTTCAGCAGAGTAACGGCCTCTACGTAACCTGGAGCCTGATCAACGTGTTCTTGGGTAATAGAGGTTAATGACTTGCAGAACGGTGTGAGGATGGAATAGCGAACGGGTTTGACGAAGATTTGGAACTCGTCAGTAACGTTCAAGCCTTGTGCTTCAACCATCACGGCTCCAATTTCGATAATTTCCGTCTGGTGCCGCTTGATCGTTGCTTGATCACAACAAGTTGCCTCTAAATCAAGGACTAAGTAGTAATCGTATTGAGCTAAGTCCATCATCTCCTCCCTTCCCCTCACTTGCATTTATCAAGTCTCGTTGCGTAAAATCTCACGTACCTCCATCAAAATTTGCCCCAGCTTATTTTTGCCACTGCCATCTTTGCCACAGCCCCAGTAGTAATCGATCGAGGTATTCTCCACAAGCACTTCTTTTCCAGTTGCTAGCAATATTTCTCGAATGTCTATATGGGTTCTAAACTTTTGCAGGACTGCTTTTCGCATGACATCATCTTTGACCTGCTCCCAGTCAGACCGTAATGGTAAGGAGCGATCGCGCCCCATATTGGCTGCATCTTTTGGGGTTTTAGTTTGCCGTACTTTTTCCAAGTAGGGAGTATCGACAAATTTCTGTGCCTGGAAGTAATGCTCACTGGTTACCCAATACAACTCATCCAGCATGAAACCATGTGCTGAAAAGTTGGAGAAGCAACCGTAAGGCTTTTCTCGTTCAACATAAAAGTAAATCGTCATGGTTGCTCCTTGTGCTAGGCAAAGATTTTTGAAGGGCGATCGCGGCCACCTCACACGCTTTGTTCTGTCGCTCATTACAATCATCTCCCGTAATGCAGGGAGTCTTTGAGGCTAGTTAATAAATAGCCTCGTTTGTAGTTGGTAGCTGCCGTTCATCAGCAGGATTTGAACCTGCGACACTTTTCCGAATAGGAAAGGGCTCTACCACTGAGTTAGTATATAAGCTTTTTTCGGTAGAGCACGAAGTGAATTTTATAGTTTAGAAAGTTGATTTAGAATCAATCGAATTTCCTTCTTGTTACACTGTCGTTTCTTTGCCGCATATAGCCTGTGGCCATTGACTCGTCTTGTAGCACTTCGAGAAATGATACCTTCCAAAACATCTGTAGCCCATTCCGCGGGTAGAGGTGGAAATTCCTCAAACGTAACCAGATACCAGATCTCGCTGATTTGATGGTACTGATGATACTCATCTAGAATCACTCTATCCCGCTGGGGTTGATTCCGTTTTTGCTTCCGAGATGTCTTTGCAGACGCACACAGAATCCCGGTTTCGGGATGTACATAGAATTTATCCCTGGAATGGCCATCCAAACGATGACGAGAAAACCGATAGGGCTTGCTGTAGGGGATGCCATCAATCAGTTCAACGTGCCGCTCAACGTAGTCCCACACATGACTCAGAACGTGTTGTCCTGCCATTGTGTTACTGTCTAATTGCTGACACAGTTTGCTGTACACGTCGTTCCACGGTTGTCCAACGTGCGATCGCAAGAAGCGACGCAAAGGACCGAGATGATCAGAGAGATATTTGGACTTGTTTCGAGATTTGATCAGGTAGGGACTGAGTAATCCATCCTGGCTGGCATCCTCAGTGATTTTTTGTAATTGCTTCTTAAAACCCTTTAGCTTCTTGAGGCTAATTCTCATTCCACCGCGAGGACGTTCAATTACAATTTCGCTCAAACGATGTTCGCTCATGTTTTCGATGATTCAATTGAGATTGTGCTGAAGTTATTTTTTTCGTTGTTTTAGTGAACATCATTGAGATCACCTCCGTATCTGTGATTGAGTAAGAATCAAGGACGCGAAATAGAGTATTTATCCGTAAATTGCTTCAGGGCGAATGATCCAATCACCACTTGGACGGCGATCGAGCACATAGGCAGAGAGCCGATTGGCATTAACATCCGGGTGTCTGGAAACTTGTTCTTTGACAGCCATATCACTCATACTTGTTGTGATTCTCAGTTGAGTTTCTGGGCTATCGAGCGATCGCCCTTCAAAGCGAATATGCACCATTGCTATCACACCTCTTGCTTATCGATAAAACAACGGAAGGAGGAGTCGTTCGCAAATCGTCTCTGTTAGGAGACACCAGTATCTCCGTGATTCAGAGTTACAGCGACTTTCCATGGCGTTCACTCGGCAATGAATGACTGCCCCAGTAGGACTCGAACCTACACCCCTTTGCTTAACAGGCGATCGCTCCGCCATGGAGCTATGGGGCAATACAACTCCATAAGTGAGGGATGGGAACGGCAGGAATGGAACCCGCGTCTCCAGGGCTTCAACCTGGCGCTAAACTCAGCTCAGCTACATTTCCAAAAGGCGGAGGTTAAGAGAATCGAACTCTTGACGCTGTATGTCACCCGCAGTCGTTTTCAAGCCGCTTTCCTTGTCCGTGCCGGACAACCTCCATCATTGGCGAGGACGGAGGGGCTCAAACCCCTACTCTACCCTTCGGGAAGCAAGCTACGTCCACAAGGCTTTACGGCTTTTTCTGTTGTTTAGTGCGAAGCACTAAACAACAACGAATTGAAAGCTGTACGGGGATGATGGGATTTAAGCCCACGATCTTTCCCTTGACAGGCGACTGCTTTTAACCGGGCTAAGCTACATCCTCCGTGTTTCATCTTATGCTACAAATATAATACAATATGCTACAAAGCGTCAAAGAGGTAATACAACTTTTTTGGGGAGATGGGAGAGAACGACTATAAGAAAATCCTTGTATCGCTCTCTCCCGATGGATTTACTCACTATGCCAAGGAGGAAGTGTGGACTTCGCTCATCTGCCACAGCTTGTAGATTAGGAACTCAATTCGCTCGCTCATCACCGCCAAGAACATCCCTTCATGAGCGTCCTTGTCCTCGGCAATCCAGCTTCCGCTCAGCCCGACTTCGACAAACTCCTCATCGACAGCCATGAGGGTGGCTGCTGCGTCGTACTCCCGCTGTAACGTCATCTCCAGTTCTTTTAGTTCAGGTAAATCCGCAGGTAATAGAAAGGAAGCACGACCGGGTTCAACATGGAGCATTTGCCCTAACCGCATGGCCAGGAGGACTCGCTGGGCAATCAATAGTTCGGGGTTGGTCATGGTTTGCTCCATGTACAGCCCAACGTCGGTGTAATTCAGCTTCAACATCGGTCATGCCTCCTTTCTAGGCTTGAGGTCAGGGTTCAAGGCTGCTGTTCTTTCCAAAACTGCTCGGCGAATGCGATCGCAGGATGCATCGGTGCTTTGGGTTTGGTTTGGAGTACCATTCCGATTTCATGCAGGAGGCGATCGCCCTTACTGGAATTGCACTTCTCGCAGGCTGCTACCACGTTGTCCCAGGTATGGGGTCCACCTTTGGAGCGGGGAATCACGTGATCCAGCGTCAGGTACTTGGTGCTGCCACAGTACTGACAGGTGTGGTTGTCGCGGCGAAAAACTTCCCGCCGATTGACGGGAGGAAGTTTCCAGTGCCGCTCTGGATTACCACTGGTTAACCGAATGTGGTCGGGAATCTGTAGTACGACACTGGGAGAGCGGACTTCCCAGTGCTGGGTGCTACTGAACTCCAGAGTCTCGGCCTGTCCGGTAACTAGTAAAACGATCGCCCGCTTAAGGTTGATCCGCGCCAGGGGCAAGTAGTTCTTGGAGAACACCACCACCTGGTTCTGGAGTATTGGAATTTTCTGTCGCTGCTCAGTCTGCATGAGTTTTCTCCTCAAAAAATAACCCCCGCTCCTGGTACTCAGAAGCGGGGGTTGGGGAAGTTGATATGCTTTCCCTATGTCGGTGTCAGGATGGTCCTGCACCTCCCGCTGCTAGTGAGTTGATCCGGATTGAGTCGTCCGGCGTTCGCGAAGCGTTCCGAAGGAATTGTGCTATCCATGCCTTCGCTGACGGATTGACCGTCACCAAAGCGATACGTCCCCTCACACGCAAACAACGCCGCTGCTTTGCCCAGACCTGAATGGGGTCGGCACTGCATGGCGCGGGTTAAGGTGGCGAGGATGCGTATCATAGAAGGCTGTAGTATATGTATTACAATCTGGCTGTATAAATACTACACTTGTAGTATTAACTTGTCCACCCTTTCAGAGAAATTAGGGCGTTGGTTATGAATACACCCAAACGAGGCGGCACTTCGGAAATGCAGGTAACTGGAAAGTGAAGAATTTATCTCGAAGTAGGAATTGCTTTTGCGATTACAGAAGTTTTTGCTTGCTTCCAGTAATTAGCGATACATCAATTCATGCCGTTGTTGTACCTTGCCATATTGCCTGGAAAGCCGTTTGAGCTGACGACCATAATCCGGGCTTATCCAGCCACAGAATCATTGGCAATGGCTTGTGGAGATTCAACAATCTAAAGCTTTTCCTGCATATGTCGCGATCGCTGCTCACTACTTGAGAACATAAAACTCCAGGTGTGAGACAGTAACTATGCCCAGGATGAAGCGTCGCCATTTTCTTCAGGTTGCAGGTTCAACGTTGGCTACGATTGGCTTGAGCCAACTCAACATTGTGCAGCAGGCCGATCAATATGGCAAAGCCCTCGCGCAAAGTACACCCCGCAAACTGGCATTACTGGTAGGGATTAACCAATATCCCAACTCTACAATTTCGAACCTCAGCGGCTGTCTCAACGATGTCAACATGCAGTATGAGCTGTTGGTGCATCGCTTTGGTTTTCATCCTCGCGATGTGCTGATACTCAAGGATGATGCAGAGCTATTGCCTACCCGCGCGAATATTCTGCAAGCGTTTGAAGAGCATTTAATCGCTCAGGCAAGACCGGGGGATGTGGTGGTGTTTCACTATTCTGGGCATGGCTCACTGGTGACAGATCCCAATCCCATCACAGTGGCTCAGTGTGGCAACAATCAGGTGAACGGGCTAAATGGAACCCTGGTTCCGCGCGATGCGTCTCGCCAAAGACAGGCCGAATCGGACATTGTGGTGCCTGACATTACTGGACGTAGTCTGTTTTTGCTGACACGACGCCTCGATACCGATCATGTGACGATGGTGTTAGACAGTTGCTTTGCGGGAGCGGGGACACGGGGCAATGCCAGAGTGCGGTCTGCTACGGGCGATCGCCTTACTAATCGTACTAGAGCCCGCCTGCTGCCCAGCCCAGAAGAGTTGGAAAATCAGGAACGCTGGCTGCGGGAATTAAACTTACCGCGCGATCGCTTTCAGCAATTGCGAGAGTTGGGCATTGCAAAAGGGTTAGCCCTTGGGTCTGCCAGTTGCAACCAACAAGCTTATGAACTTCCCTTTGATGTTGGCTATACCGCCGGAGCCTTTAGCTACTTGCTGACGAGTTACCTGTGGCAGGCTACCAGCGGCGAACTGGCCGACACTACCAAGGTAAACCTCATTCGCAGTACGCGCCTTGCCGTCCAGCGGCGGGGTGTTCAGGTGCCCCTGTTTGAGGCAGCACCCAACAGTGGCAACCTGACTCGACCCATCTATTTCACGAGTGCGCCGACTCCCTATGCCGATGCGGTGGTGCAGGCGGTTACCGGCTCACGGATTCAGCTTTGGTTAGGGGGCGTTGCAGAAGCCAGTTTGAAAATGGTGCGACCGGGCACGGTCTATTCCAGCATTGATGCAGCGGGTCATCCGATCGCAGAGGTTGTTGTTGAGTCGCGTGTTGGGCTTGTTGCAGAGGGCCGGCTGGCCGAGGGCCAGTCGGTTAGCGTTCGATCGGGGATGCTACTGAGAGAAAAGCTGCTGGCCATTCCAACACCGACGCTACGGATTGGGGTGGATAGTTCATTAGGGACTGACCAGGCGATCGCAACATCTGCCCTGCAAACTGTACTACAGGGTACCGCTGAGAATGATCCCGAGTTCATCACGGTGCTGCCCATCAACCAACAAACCGACCTGGAGTACATTTTGGTGCGCGTTACAGAAGGCATTCGCAACCAACTTGATCCAGCCTTGAACCGTCCCCTGCCGCCCATTGGAGCGATCGCCCTATTTTCTGCCGATCTGAGCCGGGTCATTCCCAACACCCTTCGCGTGAATGAGTCGGTGGAGGTGGCCATTCAGCAGCTTCAGTCTCGCTTCAAGGCATTGTTGGTTACCAAGGTGCTGCAAGAGTTGGCGGGCATGTCATCCGACCTGCGGGTATCTGGAAGCATTGCTACGGTGAGCGGCAATGGGCCAGTGATTTCGATTGTGAGTCGAGGGGGGGAAGGTGGGCGATCGCCCTCTAGCCCCACATCGCAGGTGTACCGCTCAGGCGAAACGTTCCAAATTCAAATCACCAATGCTGAAAATGAGCCTGTCTACCTCAGCAGCCTGGTGATCGATGGCTACGGTGACATTATTGCGCTGCATCCGGCTCGTTGGGATGCGCCTGATGAGGCAGCCCGCATTGACCAGGGCGAAAGTCTAACAGTGCCCCGTGCAGAGGATGGGGTGCGGTTTCGGATTGCGCTGGAGGAGGGTAGCGATTCGGCTTACATTGAGGTGCTGACGCTGGTGAGCCGACAGCCGTTGCGAGGTCTGTTGCGCAATTTGCAGGCGATCGCCGCCCAGCGCACGGGAGCGAGCCAAAATCGCGGAGCCGTTGGCTTTGGTGAAGGCGACTCCATTCGCCTGCTCAACAATTTGCTGGGAGATGTCAATGAGATTTCACGAGGGGCAACCGTTTTAACGGAAGCCGTTGATGCCGCCGATACTGCTGTCGATTCCCAAGCGATCGCTGCCTTCTCCACCCTCATCGAAGTTATCCCATAACCCCACCCCACCCATGAAATCAGTTTTTCTCGCCCTTTTGCTCTTCACAGTCTCGCCAACATTAGTCAGCTCAACTCCTGTCTCCATCGCTCAGGCTGCTTTTGCACCAATTACGCTGCAAGGTCGGCTCAGCAGCAACAGCCCAAGATTGCCTGACGGTAGTTACTATGTGCTTCACACGTTTGAAGGTACGGCAGGCCAATCCGTTGTGATTGAGATGACGAGCACTGCCTTTGATTCGTATCTAATGCTTCTAAATCCGGCTGCAGCTAAAATTGCTGAGAATGATGACGGTCCCAATGCTCCCAATGCTCAATTGGCTGTCACTCTGCCTGCGACTGGGACTTACCGTGTTCTGGCAAATTCGTTTGCGGCAGGAGCAACAGGAGACTATAGAATTACCATTCGCCCTGGCTCAGCGAACGCAATTGAGCAAAGCCCAGCGATCGCCCAGGCTGAACAGCTTAGCCGACAAGTGGTTCAGCTTTATCAAACGGGCAGATCTGCAGATGCTATTCCGCTGGCCGAGCAAGCTCTGGTATTGCGGCAGCAAGCGCTCGGCATCAATCATCCTCTGGTTGCGACCAGCCTCAACATTCTGGCCGTTTTATATCAAACACTTGGGCGGTATGACGAGGCGGAAGAGCGATACCAACAATCGCTTGAGATACGAGAGCAACAGCTCGGCCCCAATCATTCAGACGTTGCCACCAGCCTCAACAATTTGGCAACTCTATACCAGGAGCAAGGGCGCTACCGCGAAGCAGAACCGTTACTGGGGCGATCGCTCGATATTGTTGAGCAGCAATTTGGAGAACTTCATCCTGATGTGGCGCAGAACCTGAATAATTTAGCGTCAATTTACTATCTACAAAATCGTTACGAAGACGCAGAACCGCTCTACCAACGGGCTCTATCAATCTATCAGCAGATTGACCCAAACCATTTCGAAATTGCCAGCAGCCTCAGCGGACTAGCCCTCATTTATGATGCCCAGGACCGTTACACCGAAGCGGAGCCACTTTTGTTGCGATCGCTTGCCATTCGAGAACAGCAATTAGGAGCAGACCATCCCCTCATTGCCCAAAGTCTCAACAATCTGGCGCATCTTTATCGGAGTCAAAATCGCTATAGCGATGCAGAGTCGTTTTTGCAGCGAGCAATCACTATTACTCAGCAGCGCCTGGGTTTCGACCATCCTGATATGGGCCAGCATTTAAAGTTGCTAGCCGACTTGCATCAAGCCCAGGGGCGCTATAGCGAAGCAGAACCATTGTACGAGCAGTTAATCTCCATTCAGGAGGAGAAGCTGGGGCCAAACCATCCTGATGTTGGTGAAAGTTTGGACAGCTTGGCAGGGCTTTACCAGGCACAGGGGCGTTACAGCGAAGCAGAAACTTTGTTGCAGCGATCGCTTGCTATTGCTGAGCAGGCATTTGGTGCTGATCATGCTGCGATTGCAACTCTCCTCAACAATTTGGCCAATCTCTACAGTGACCAGGGGCGCTACAACAATGCTGAGCCGTTCGCTTTCCGTGCGCTAACCATTATGGAACGCGTTTATGGCTCGAATCACTCATCCGTTGCAACTGCCCTGAACAACCTGGCACTGCTCTATCAGCAGCAGCAGCGTTACGGTGAAGCGGAACCGCTCTATCAGCGATCGCTCAATATTTATGAACAACAGTTAGGGAAAGACCACCCGCTTGTCGGCAAAGGCCTTAACAATTTGGCAGGGCTTTATCAAAGCATGGGACGCAGCCGTGAGGCAGAGCTGCTTTATCAGCGATCGCTCTCGATTTATGAACAACAGCTTGGAGTAAATCATCCCGATTTCGTGCACAGCCTTGGCAACCTTGCGGTGCTGTATCAAGCTCAAGGACGATACAACGAAGCAATCCGCTATTTACAACGAGAACTAGAGATTCAAGAACATCATTTAGCCCTCAATTTGGCAACCCTAACCGAGAGCCAGCGCCAAGATTATGCAACAAAAATTGCAGGAGGAATCCAGGGTGTTATTTCTCTCAATGTGAACGAATTACCAGACTCGCGTGAAGCGGCTGAACTGGCCCTCACCACATTGCTGCGTCGCAAAGGTCGCCTGCTCGATGCTGCCACTACCAGCCTGCAAACCCTACGCCAAAACCTCACACCCGACGATCAAGCATTGCTCGATGCGCTCACGGTCACCCGCACCCAACTCGCCACCCTCACCTACAATCCGCCGCCCAACCTAACAGCAGAGCAATACCAGGCCGAACTCCGCCGCCTAGAGACAGAAGCCAACACTCAAGAAACCACCCTGGCGCGTCGCAGTGCTGCTTTCCGGGTCGAGGTGCAGCCCATTACGCTAGCAGCTGTACAGAGCAAGATTCCCGCAAATGGTGTATTGGTCGAATTTGTTCGCTATCGTTCTTATAATGCTGCCCAGCCCATGAACCCGTGGGGAGCCGAGCACTACGCCGCCTACCTGCTGTCGCCCACAGGTGAGATTTATGTGGTGGATTTGGGTGAGGCTGCTGTGATTGATGATGCGGTGCAGTCCTTTGGGCGCTTGTTGCAAGACCCAACTGCCGACCCACGGTCGGCAACTGTGAATGTTGAACGGCATCCCGACGCTGTGGAAGCCGTCACAGGCCAAATCCAATCCTTGGTTTTTGACCCCATTGCTCCCTATCTTCAGGGTCGCCAGCACTTGCTCATTTCGCCCGATAGCCAACTCAATCGTCTTCCCTTTGAGGCGTTGCAAACCGACAACGGCCAGTACCTTGTTGAGCAATACCAAATCAGCTATCTCAACTCTGGACGCGACTTGTTGAAGTTTGGCCTGGTTCCGCATAGCACTCAGCCTCCGGCTATTTTTGCGAATCCCGATTACGCGACGATAACAATTGCCGCTCCCTCAGTTTCAAACACTCGCTTTGGCAGCGAGGCGATCGCCTTACCCACAACCAATCAGCGCTCTACGAGCCTTAACAATCGTTCGGTTGATCCACTTCCTGGGACTGCCCAAGAGGCAGAAGCCATTGTTCCTTTGTTACCTAATGCTCAACTCTTTTCTGCGGCAAGCGCGACGGAGACTGCACTGCGGCAAATACAGGCTCCTCGCATTCTGCACTTGGCCACCCACGGCTTCTTTCTAGAAGATGCGGCACGTCCAGATTTATCTGAGATTCGGAGCGTTGCGCTGGCCAGGGGTGAGGGCGATCGCGCCTTTGCTACTGCAAATGCCCCCATCGAGAATCCTTTGCTGCGCTCTGGGCTGGCGATGGCAGGCTTCAACTCTCGTCAGGCTAACGAAAACAACGATACCGATGATGGTGTCTTTACTGCATTAGAAGCCTCAAACTTGAACCTGTTTGGCACGCAACTGGTGGTGCTTTCGGCTTGTGATACGGGGCTGGGCGAGATTGCCAGTGGCGAGGGAGTATACGGCTTGCGACGAGCATTTGCGATCGCGGGTGCAGAAACGCAGCTTATGAGTTTATGGAAGGTGAGCGATGCAGGCACTCAAAATTTAATGACCCGTTACTATGCCAAGCTGATGAGTGGTATGGGCCGCAGCGAAGCCCTGCGGACAGTGCAATTGGAGATGCTCCAGCAAGGAGGGGAATATGCTCGTCCCTACTACTGGGCTGCGTTTATTTTGGCGGGAGAGTGGCGATCGCTCTAAAGTATTTCAATCAACGTGGATGAGCTTTGCTGTCAGCAATTGCATAGGTTCCAAATCGGTGAAATAGGAAGGTTACAGGAAGGCGCTGAAGCGGATTTCCCAAAACCAACTAATCCAACATTGGAGTCATTCTCATGAAATTTATGCAATCTGAAATGTCTGCTCAGCATGTTGAAGCAGAGACCATGACCTCGGCACCCATGGCCGAAACTTCTATGACTGAAACTTCCATGAATGAGGTATCAATTTCCGAATTGTCGGAAGCAGATTTGGACACCTGTGCAGGAGGGCTATCCCTAAACCTAGGCGATTTCAGCAGCTTGCTCTCGGGTTCTTCTAGCCAGTTCGGCCAGCAAAATCTGTCCTTCGGCCAAGCAACCTTTGCGGGTCCTGGAGGCAGCGGCACGATCTCTCAACTCGATATTAGTTCAATTTTCTCCAGTGCGGATCAGTTCACTGCCGTGAAGCAGTCGTGAATGATGTGGTGATGATTGTTCGATAAGACCAATCATTCTGGTTACTTCTTTCCTGGGTTGATGCAGAGGCTCTATCCCGATCGTGAAACCACTCGGTGCTTCATCTTGCATGACGAGCTGAAATTGGGGCTCACCTGTCTGATAGTCCTCTGCTTCCTTGTCCCGTGTTTTGCACCCCTTGAGGAAGGTCTATGTCGATTCAATCCCAATCCCATGTAGAAGACCACGGGGATGCTATCTCTATGAAATCATCAGGTGCATCAACATACGCATTGGCTGAATCCTCAGACTGTAGATTGCAAGAACTATCTCAACAAGAATTGGACGGCGTTGCAGGAGGTCTCGATATCACCCTGACGTTTGTGAATATTGAAATGGCAGATAACCTCTCTGCAAAGCCGCTCAATGATGGTTCTTTATCTACAGAATCGTCAAAGTTTTCGCTCTTTTCACTATCTGCGTTTCAGATTAGCCTGTCAGGTTTCAGCTCGCTAGAGCATGCGACAACCTTTCTCTCTCGCATGTTTGGTTTGTTTCGTTAGTCAGTCTATCCATGACTAGTGAACACAGAGATTAGCGAACGCAGAGTCAATCCAATCCTACTTGACCGCAATTCGCGAATCAATCATAGCAAGATCAACGCTCTCCGTGGTGGTAGAGGTGTGAGTTGAGCTGCGTTCTTTTAGATGGTGAACAGGGTTTAACGATGGTTCCAACTGTATTAAACGAACTTAATACTTCTGATCTGGATTGGATTGTAAAAACTGGCAAGTCAGTTGATATTGCTGAAGGGACGATCCTTACCCAGTCCAATCGCTCTAGCGATGTTATTTTTTTCATTCTTGATGGCCTATTTTTATTAGGAGCTGATGCGCAAACAACGTTCTCCTCTCAATCTTCTCAATTATCATCAGCGATCGCGTCTTCATTTATTCCATTGATTCAGCTCACGTGTGGAGAGATTGTTGGCATCCTGTCTAGCTTGGATTCAGAGTCGTCTTCGAGTGTCATTTACAGCCAATCTGCATCAACGATTTTTGCTATTCCCCGTTCAGTGCTGGCGCAAAAGCTCCAGGAGGATTTTGCCTTTGCAGCTCGCTGGTATCGAACCGCTGGTCGCTTGCTATTTCACCGGACTCAATGTTTGAAACAGCAATTGGCCAACCAGGGAGCCCCGGTCGCGCGATCGCACCAGCGGCAGGCCATTACCCTCTTTGCAGAACTTGAGGATAGTGATCTCGACTGGTTGGCAACGGTTGGCCAGGTTCAAACGCTGGCAGGCAATACGGTTTTGGTGCCCTGTGGGCGATCGCCTAGCGCACTTCACATTGTGCTAGATGGTGCTTTGGGCATGAGCCAGCCTAACGGAGCGGAGCAACTGGCCCAAAGTCATATACTGCTGCATGCGTTCTCGCGAGTGCATTTGGCTGCACCTGCCAACGAGGTACGGCTATCGCGAGGTGACCTAATTGGCGATATGGGATTGATTCATGCCTATGAACCTGTCACTCAGGTGTGGGCGGTTCGAGAGTCCCAGGTGCTATCTGTTCCCGGTTGGCGGCTGGCGGCCAAACTACTTCATGATGTGGGTTTTGCGTCTCGGTTTTACCGGGTATTAGCCATGTTGCTAGCAACAGACTATCAAGCGATTTTGCACACGGTTTACACCCGACATCTAGCCGAACAGGTTAACCGAGCTGGTGTTGAACCCTCTGCTTTTGGCCCTATCTCCAACGAGAGCAAATTGTTGACCCGCCTTTCTTTAGCAGAGGCCCGGTTTGAGTGGCTGCTGCAACGAATTCAGGCTCAATAACCCATCAATCCCCCAACTGGAAGATAAGCCCATGGTCACACCCCAACCTCAACTACATCCATCATCTAGTCATTCACGTCAGAGTTCGCAGTCCAATTTATCTAATCATTCACCAACTCATTCATCAGATCATTCATCCACGGTTTCCCAATCTGCAAAAAGCAAATTATTTCGTCCCGAAGCATTAGAGCGCAGTGCCTCTCCCGACGAGTTGGACCAATTGGTTCAGGTTGTGAGTCCACATCGATGGCTGTCCCTTGCCGCGCTGGGAACGGTTGTTGTGGCAGGTTGCTTGTGGAGTGTGTTTGGCCGTATTCCCATCAATGTTTCGGGTCAGGGCGTGCTGGTGCCCTTGCCGATTACCGAAGTGGCGACCAACCAGTGGCGGGTTGATCCCAGTCAGATTGTGCGTATCCAAACGCCGAGTGCGGGGCGATTGCTCACGGTTGCTGTGCGGACGGGCGATCGCGTTCAGCTGGGGGATGTGTTAGCCACATTGGAGCAAACTGAAGTGGAGCAACAATTGCAGTTGGCCCAGGATAAATTGGTGCAGTTGCAACAACAAGACCAATCAGCCCGTACGGCTCAGCGCCAGCGCGATATCTATCAGCAAACTGCGATCGCCCAACAGCGACAAACCCTCCAGCAAAGTTTGCAAACGGTGCAATCCCTTACTCCCATTTTGCGAGAGAAGGGAATTGAAGCCATTCAGCAGGAACGGCGAACCTTGCAACAGCGGCTGCAAACCCTACAGGCCCAAATTCCTACCTACGAGCAGCGCTGGCAGGCCCGACAAGTCGCTCACTCGGAGGGCGCACTATCGCGAGATATGGTGCTGCAAGCCGAGCAGGAATACTTGAACGCACAGGCCCAGCTCAATGAAGCGGAGTCGCAGCTCAAACAGCTGGATGTGCAAGAAGCCGATGCCCAGAGGGAATACCTGAACAGCGTGAATCAGGCCGATGAACTGCGAGCACAACTCAGTCAATTGGAAACCCAAGCTGCCTCCCAGCAAGAGCAAGATCTGGTTGCAGCTACGGCCCGCCAGAAAGAAATACAGGAAACCCAGCGGGCGATCGCCCAATTGCAGCTCCAGCTCCAGCAAGCGAGTAAAATCACCAGCCCATACGCAGGCAAGATCTTGGAAGTTTCTGCCAAGCCCGGTGAACGAATGGATCCAGGCATGAGTGTGGTAACACTATCGGCTCAGGGAGACTCGACGCCCCTGGTTGGGCTGATGTTTCTGCCCGTCAGCGAGGGCAACAAAATTACGCCGGGAATGAAGGTGCAAATGACGCCCACTACCGTTAAGCGGGAGGAGTATGGCGGTATTGTGGGCACGGTGTTTGAGGTGTCGCAGTATCCCATTACTCGGGCCGGGGCTGCTAGCCTCATCGGCAATCCCGATATGTTGCCCAGCCTCATGACGGAGGAACCACACGTGGCCGTATTTGCCCGCTTAGAAACTCACTCAGCGACTCGCACCCAGCTTGCGTCTAATACTACTGCAACGTCCGAAACCCTACGCTATCGCTGGTCTTCGTCTCAAGGTCCCAACCAGGCGATCGCACCTGGCACCACCGCGACTGCCCGCATCACCGTTGAAGCACGCGCTCCCATTTCCTATGTGCTGCCCGTTCTCAAGTCGCTGACGGGGTTGAACTAAGATGACTCAGCAACCACCACAAAACCCAGTCAACAGAGCCTATCGGTGGGTACAGGCGATCGCTGCTGACATCCGTCACCGCCTGCACCGTCTTCCCCAGGAGGTCAGGCAGCTACCGCAAACGGTGCAGCAGTTGCCCACCACCTTGTGGGGCCATGGCCGCATTCGCCGCACTCCTACAATTCTGCAAATGGAAGCCGTTGAGTGCGGGGCAGCCTCGCTGGGGATGATTTTGGGCTACCACAGAGCGATCGTCTCCCTGGCGGAATTGCGGCAAGCCTGTGGTATTTCCCGCGATGGCAGCAAAGCCTCCAATTTGCTCAATGCTGCTCGCAGCTATGGACTACACGCCAAAGGCTTCAAGGCTGATCTGGCGGCATTGCAGCAGTTACCCTGTCCGTACATCGTATTTTGGAATTTCAACCATTTTTTAGTGGTGCAGGGATTCCATCGGCAGCGCGTCTATCTCAATGATCCGGCGATGGGACCCCGCACCGTTTCCCTGGCAGAATTTAGCGAAGCATTCACGGGTGTTGTTCTCACCTTCGAACCCAAACCCGAGTTTCAAACGGGAGGGAAAAAGCCAAGTATGATTCGGGCATTGGGCGATCGCCTCCAAGGGTCTGTCAGTTCCCTCATCTTTTGCGTAATAGTGGGATTCTTGCTGGTGTTGCCTGGTTTAGCAATGCCTGCTTTTTCCCAGGTTTTTGTCGATCAAATTTTGATTCAAGGACGGGATGATTGGCTGCGCCCGCTCGTGCTAGCGATGGCATTCACGGCTACATTAACGGGATTGCTCACCCGTTTGCAACTGCAATTACTTCGTCGCTTAAGAATTAAGTTATCGATGAAGATGTCCAGCCGTTTTCTATGGCATCTTCTCTACCTTCCCGTTAGCTTCTATGATCAGCGCTTTTCTGGTGAAATTAGCAGTCGTATTCAGCTCAACGATCGCCTGGCTAATCTGTTGTCAGGACAGTTAGCCACAACGGTGATCTCCTGCGTGATGGTAAGCTTCTACGGTATTGTCATGTGGCAATACGATAGTGTGTTAACGCTGATTGGCTTTGCCTTTGTCACGATCAACCTGTTGGCTTTGCAAATGGTGGGACGACTGCGAGCCGACACAAACTTGCGCCTGATGCAGGAGCAAGGAAAAGTGAGCGGTGTGGCGATCGCTGGATTGCAGAGTATGGAAACCCTGAAGGCATCGGGCCTAGAGTCCGATTTCTTTACTCGCTGGGCTGGATACTACGCCAAGTTTCTCAACGCTCGGCAAGATATGGATGGATTAAGCCAGCGTCTGAGCACCTTGCCTACATTGCTCAGTAGCCTCAGCGCCATGCTGCTGGTAGTGGTGGGTGGTCTGCGAGTCATGGATGGACACCTTAGCATTGGTATGCTGGTCGCGTTTCAGTCCCTAATTCAGCAATTTATGCAGCCAGTCAACCAGCTCATTCGCTTAGGTGGCGACTTTCAAGAGTTGGATGGAACGCTCAATCGTCTAGACGATGTTTTGCAAAACCCAACTGATCCGCTGGTGAAACAGCATCCCTCTACGACAGAACTGCCGCCTGACTACGCTCAGCCCAAGCTAGAGGGATACGTCGAAATCCGCAATCTCACCTTTGGCTATAGCCGCACCGCTCCACCTCTGATTGAAAACTTCAATTTGTCACTCAAGCCGGGGCAGCGCGTCGCGCTAGTGGGCGGTAGTGGTTCTGGTAAATCCACGCTGGGCAAGCTGGTTTGCGGCTTGTACGAACCGTGGTCTGGTGACATTTTATTGGATGGTCGATCCCGCAGCCAGATTTCGCGCCCTGTACTGACCAATTCCCTCGCCATGATTGAGCAGGATGTGCTGCTGTTTGCAGGCAGTGTGCGCGACAACTTAACCCTGTGGGATACGACTCTTTCGGATCATCAGTTAATTCAAGCCTGCCGGGATGCTGCCGTTCACGACATCATTTTGTCGCTGCCGGGTGGGTATGGAGCAGAATTGGCTGAAGGGGCAACAAACTTGAGCGGCGGGCAGCGGCAACGGCTAGAAATTGCCCGTGCCCTGGTCAGCAATCCCAGCATTTTGGTCATGGATGAAGCGACCAGTGCCCTCGACACTGAAACCGAACGCACGATCGACTACAACCTGCGGCTTCGTGGCTGCACCTGTTTGATTGTGGCCCATCGCCTGAGTACGATTCGAGATTGTGACGAAATTATTGTGCTAGAGCGTGGAAAGGTTGTGCAACGCGGTAATCACGATGCGTTGAAAGCAATGGACGGCCACTATCTTCAACTGATTCGAAGCGAAGGTGAATCTATTGAAGATGCCTAGATGAATGCAATGGCGATCGCTCTCAATCCATCTTTAATGACACAAATAACCATAGGAGAAATTTCGTGTTCGCCCAAGACGCCTTATGTCAACACGATGCGACCCTTGAGTCCCTATCCAGCAATGAACCCCGATTCCTGAATCAGCCTAATATCGTTTGGCAAGTGCACACGGGAACATTAGCGGTATTTGCCGTGCCAGTTCACAAAGGTATTCCCAAAGGCCAACGGCGTTATTTATTCAACGTCAAGGCAGGAGAAGCCGTATTTCCCTATGTTCCGCTGTTTGATGAGGAAACTTCCTATCAGTTATTAGCCGTAGCCATTGAGCTTACACAAATCAAAATTCTTACAGAATCCGAATTTTGTACCTGGGCCGCTGATCACCCTGCCATCGCCCTTCTTCAAATTGAAGCCTGGGTTTACAACTTGGGCTCTACGTTGGCAGACATAGCCCCCGCCAAACTACCAACGCCGATCGCAACCTGTGGCGTATTAGACTATCCCGAAATCTTTCAAACCACACAGGGCTGTGTGGTTTGGGTACGAGTGCTGCAAGGGCATGCCGCCTTGTGTGGCATGCGTGGGCAATGGGTGAGGAACTGGTGTCCTGTGCAAACCCATCTTTGGCTGCAAGCAACGGACATTGTTGAGTTGGAGGTGATGCAGTTGACGGAAGACCAGCTTGCGACACCTGCCGCAGTTCAGCAGTTCCTGGCAGGTCTGAATCAGATGCAGGTATTGGTGATGCAAGGCATTGACCAATTGGAGCAGCAGAAATTGCAGCAGGAACTTCAGCGCTATCAGGAACGGCAACAGTTGAACACCCGCGCCGTGACTCAAACGCTTCACGAATTGGCTGGGGTCTTTAATCCAACGACGCGATCGCCCCACTTACCGCATGAATTTGCAACTTCCCAAACGTCTGACATGGCGTTGTTAGAGTCTGCTGGAGCCGCTGGCCGAGCTTTAGGCATTCCCATCTTGCCACCTGCCGAATCCGAAGATTGGCGACGGTTGAAAGATCCATTGGAGGCGATCGCCCGGGCCTCCCACATTCGGTTTCGCCGGGTTGCCCTGCGCGAGGGATGGTGGAAACGGGATGGTGGGCCACTGCTGGCCTACACCCTGGCGGATAATCGCCCCGTTGCCTTGCTACCCAAAACCGAATCCTGCTACGAACTGGTTGATCCAGCGCAGCAAACCCGCACAGTTTGTGATGTGCGCTTAGCGGCAACCCTGGCTCCTGTGGCCTTCACCTTCTACCGACCGCTGCCAAATCCGCTCAAACCTATCAACTTAATGCACTTTGCTCTATGGGGACACTTCAAAGAGTTGGGCCTGGTGCTGGTGGCAGGGGTAGGCGCAACGCTGTTGGGCATGGTGACTCCTCAGGCAACGGCTCTGCTGATTGATCAGGCCATTCCCGATGCTAACCGTCAACTACTGGTGCAAATCGCGCTGGGATTGCTCGCCACTACCTTGGGCGTCACGCTGTTTCAAATTGCGCAGGGCATTGCCCTGATGCGGCTGGAAACCTTTGCGGATGCTTCTACTCAGGCGGCAGTGTGGGATCGATTGCTCAAGCTCAAGCCATCATTTTTTCGGCAATATTCCATTGGCGATCTCAGTGCTCGCGTGTCTGCGGTCAGCCAAATTCGCCAAAAACTAGGCAGCACCATTCTCAAAAGCTTGTTTTCTAGCCTGTTTTCGTTGCTGAATTTGGGTTTGCTGTTTTACTACAGCGCACCCCTCGCCCTGATTGCGTTGCTGGTGGCTCTCATCAACATTAGCGTTACGGTTGTGTCTAGCATGCTCACGCTCAAAAAAGCACGTCCCCTGCTTGACCGCCAAGGCAAACTCTTCGGCATGATGGTGCAAATTATTAACGGGGTCGCCAAGTTTCGTATAGCAGGTGCCGAAACGCGGGCCTTTGCCTATTGGGGCAAGCAATATAGCCAACAACTCAAGCTCACATTAGCCTCTCAAGGGATTGAAGATAACTTAGCTGTCATCAATAGTCTCCTCTCAGCGTTAACGCCAGCTGCTTTATTTACCTGTGCAATTTATCTGCTCCAGCAAGCACAAACTGCTGAAGGCGGCTTTTCCATTGGTACCTTTTTAGCGTTCAACGCAGCATTTGGCACCTTTATCGGGGGAGCTACCAGCTTGAGTACAACGGTTGTCGATGTGATGGAGGTATTGCCCATCTGGCAGCGATCGCAGCCTATCCTCCACGCCACTCCCGAAGTCACAAGCGACAAGGCCGATCCAGGCCGACTTTTGGGCCAAGTCACGATTGATCGCGTGACCTTTCGCTATCGCGATGATGGCCCGTTGACCCTCGACAACGTTAGCGTTTGTGCAGAGCCGGGTGAATTTATTGCTTTGGTCGGACCATCGGGCAGCGGCAAATCCACCCTCTTTCGCCTGCTGCTCGGGTTTGATACCCCTGAGTCAGGCACGGTCTATTATGATGGGCAAGATTTGGCTGGGCTGGATGTGCATGCGGTGCGCCGACAGTTGGGTGTCGTTCTCCAAAACAGCCGACTCATGTCTGCATCACTCTTCGAAAATATTTCCAGCGGATCGCTGATCAGCATGGATGAAGCCTGGGATGCGGCACGCATGGCAGGTTTGGCAGACGACATTTTGGCAATGCCAATGGGCATGCACACGGTGGTGAGCGAAGGCGGCACCAACCTATCGGGCGGACAGCGTCAGCGACTCTTGATTGCGCGATCGCTGGTGTTACGGCCCCGCATTCTGTTGTTTGATGAGGCCACCAGCGCGTTGGATAACCGTACCCAGGCTATCGTGAGCGACAGCCTGGAGCGGTTACGGGTGACTCGAATTGTCGTGGCCCATCGCCTCAGCACCATTCGCAATGCCGATCGCATCTACGTCTTGCAAAATGGTCAAGTTATCCAGCACGGCAACTTTGAGACGTTAGCAGCCCAGTCCGGTTTATTTCGCCAACTGATTCAGCGGCAGCAGGTATAGTTCTGTTCTTGCTCTGTCAAACAGGTTGAATTCTGGCGCTTTTTAGAAATTCATTCATGGAGACCCTATGCAAGCGATGCAATCGTCTGTTTGTGCCAATTTTGTGTTGCAGCCCGTAGCGAAACCCTCACCTCCCAGCGGTCTGGTCATTGGTTTGTGGCTGAATGCGCTGGTTATGACGGCGATCGCGCTGATGATGTGGAAACAACGGCGCGATCGCCAACGCACTCGCCACATCCGCCAACATATAGAAACCCTCGAACGCCTTTGGCAATTGGAATCTGATTTTCAATCTTGATTCCTGCTGGATACGATTACTTGCGATCGCCTCCCAAGATAGGCCACACCGTTACGCTGAAGTTTTTTGACATTAGCTGGCAGCAAGGAAATACCCACGCCACCTGCCACAAGGCTAGGAACGTGGAAATCCAAGCTGTTTTCTGAGTCGTCTATCAGAAAAAAGTGAGGAATCAAGTTGCTTGAACACCCGTTTAAGTTTACATCAGAAACTCCAGCAAATTGTTGCAGAAGATGTATCGAAATCATGAATGGATTAGAGATTGCTTAAAACCAGCAGAAAACTAACCGGATGCATTTAGCGATAAAGATCCTTATGAAAAGGGCATTATGTGCAATATCCTTTTCATAAGGATTTCAGCCTTTTGAATTGACACGATGTTGAACACAGATACTAGCTGGAAACAATTCTGTCTAAATTCTGTAGAATTGGTTCCGGTACTTGACGAAAAAGCTTAAAGACTAATAAATAGTATCCAGAGTAATGCTTGCCTTGTAGCTTTTGGAGATAGTAACTCCTGCTATGGATTAGCCTTTGGGTGGAGATTTTTCTAAGGAAAATGTTGGCGATCGCATCATGTATCAAAGATTGCTGAAAAGCCTTAGATGAAATCTCCTTTCCGGTGCTAATTATCTTCTGTTTCTACTCGGGAAACGTTCCTTATTCTTGATGTCTTTTAATTGCGTTTCATCATGTAATTCAAGCCAATGACAGTATGGTAAAAGTTGCAAATTTTTATGTTGGATCAGCGATCGCCATCCTTACTTCCGTTGGTCTTGCTGTTGCTGCCAGAGCCGACACCGTCGATGCCCGCTGCGATATCTACCCTGTAGGAGAGGATCGCGCAACCTCCTCCGGTCTTTGCAGCTTCTCTCAGCGACAAGGTGCTGTGGGCATTCAACTGCAAAATGGCCAGCGCTATGATCTGCAACCTGTTGGCGACCAGCCCGGTAACTATGTGGATCAAAATGGACAGGCCGCTTATCGACAGTCAGGATTGGGCGATCGCGGTCAAATCTATCGCCTCTCCAACGAATCAATCTACGTGTATTGGGATACGGCTCCCTACGAGAGTGGGGCAAGCAATTCGGCTCCCACTAGCCCCGTTGCCAACAATCCCAACGATGGAACCTTAACAGCCAGAAGTTCCAACGCCCGTATTAATGTGCGATCGCAACCCACGATCAATTCGAGTGCGCCGCATTATGGGCTGGTGGGCGATCGCGTCCAGATCCTGCGCTGTGTGCAGGATACCGACACCAGAGGCAGTGATCTCAATTGGTGTAACGTTCGCTTCCCCAATTCCGGTGCAACAGGCTGGATTCGCAGTGATTTCATCATCTTTTCCGATGGTGGCGAATAATTTAGCGCAGTATCGGTGTATTCAAGCTTGAGGAGGATATACGATGAACCGTCTTAAACAAACTGCTGTGGCTCTCTCGATTGTTGCCGTCAGCGGCATTTGGGGAGTTGCCAATCAGGCTAGCCCGACCCATGCCCAAACCGTTCAATCTGCCCCTATCCTGATTGCGGCTACCCCAGTAACCTACATGACCGTCATTGATCGAGACCACGTTGTGGTTCAGATCTCCGAAGGTGAATTCTTGTTCCATGGTTGGTTAGAACGGACTTCCGGCAGCATGTTTGTTGGAGAAGATGGGCAGGTTCGCGTGATGTATGACATGGACACCAAGCAGATGGTCGTTATTAACGTTCGTACAGGCGATGAATTTTATAACTACACCTTCTCGAACGTCGATGAAGGTTCGCTATAGCCAAATCTATTGGTGCTGAGATGGAGTGCAGATCATCTTAACGAGTCAGGTTGGAGACCTTTTGAACTGTGAGGAATGCTATGAAGTTTCGTCGGTTGATTCCTGTGATTGCCAGTTCGCTGCTCATGGCGATCGCCCTTAATGCCTACGCTCAAAATGCCGGAGATCCGGTTCGGGATGTCCAAGATCTGGTGGGTGCAAGAGGGCGAGATGGCGAAGCCGAATTGGAACAGCGGGGCTATGAGTATCGCTGGGCCGAGCAATCGGGCGATGCGGTTTATAGCTACTGGACGCAATCGGGAAGTGGGCAGTGCATTATCGTGCGGACTGATAATGGACGTTACGCATCGCTCGTGTATGCAGGAGGCACAACAGACTGCAATCGTGGCGATTCCACAAGCACGCAATCCTCTGCCCCGCCCGCCTTGCAGGATATGGTGGGAGCAAGAGCCGGACAGGCAGAAGGCGAGGTGCAACGACGCGGCTATACCTACCGTCGCAATGAGCGGATTTCCAACACAGCCGTTGCATCCTTCTGGATTGAGGGCAACTCTGGACAGTGTGTGGAAATTGTGACCTCGGACGGCCGCTTTCAAGACATTTTTTACGTCGATTGGTATCACTGTGTGGATTAAGGATCGAGTCCGAAATAGAACGTGAGATGTTATTTGGGAAGAACGACTCCGCCGCGCTTGCTAAACAACATTCTGGGTTTTATTCAATTGGCAATTCTAGGAATCCGTCAGAACCTACGCAGTTGAATGATGGTGGGAGTGCCTAGCGCTCCCACCATCATTCAACCCCTGGTTTTTCGGATGACGTGCGTAGGTCCTATCCGTTTGAAACAGTTCTAGGAAGGTTGGATTTTTCCCAAACTAACTCTAAGGATTATGGATTGAATAAGACGCAATTTTGTGGAAAGGTTTGGCATGATCAAACTCGTACCAGGTTGCTCCTGTTACCTAATTTGCATTGCGAAGCTAACCTACGTCACAAAGCCGGAAGCGGTTTTCATTGCGTTGAGTCAGGCTGGATCAATGTCTGGGTGCCCCCCGTAACTTGATGTCTATTTCCTTAAGACAACTCTTAACGTGTATTTTGGCTTTTGCGATCGCCCTGGGAATTACCCTATCGCCAGGGCGACCTGTGCATGCTCAGTTGTCCCTGCCGGAGGGGTTTGGCCAAAGTGAAAATGTGGGGCCTCCATCACAGGTGGCTCGCTACGGTAATCTTGAAACGATCGCCGTGAGATCGCCGCTCAGTTTGACCAAACTGTTCACCATCGCATCTCCCACCATTTACGATCGCAGTCCGGATGCTCTGGTGGGTAAGCAAACTGTAGAGCAACGAGCCGCAGAGGTGAGTGCGCGTCTATTGCTTCTGCTAAAACGCCCCATGGATGCCGAGACATTGGTGTTTGATGTTTCGCAGTTGAACAACATCAAAATTATTCAAGCGCGGGATGCCCAATTTACTGAACCACTGATTTTGATGTCTGTGACCGAGTTGGACTCTCAGTTCAACGGGTTGCCTGTGGATCAGCTCGCGGAGCAGTGGCGAGGGGTTTTAGAACAGGAACTCCGAACAGGTCTCCAAGAGCTGCCGCAAAGCCAACAGCGCATCCTGCGCATGTTGCTGGGGTTGGGGGGACTTACGGGCATCATTGTCGTTGTGAAATACGGCCTGTTGCGTCGCCAGAAGCAACTGCGCCGACAGAAAAAGGCACGCAAAACAACACCCGGTTCCACACCAATCGCAGCTCCATCCGAACCGCAAACGCTGCAACCCGTGCTGCCCTCAGAAGCTGCGATCGCCCCAACACACACTCCTCTTCTACAACGACTGGCGCATGTCTTTAAGCGCCTTGCCACAACAGATAACGTGATGCCATCGGTTGTTGCAAGAGTGCTGACGCTCGATCGCCAGCTTAGTTTGTTGGCCTTCATGCAGTGGCTATTGTTCTGGTTACTGATTTTGGCCTGGTATGGCGGCGGCTTCTGGATTGCCCTAATGTCGCCTTACTTGCTCGAAAACCAGTTCAGATGGGTCGAAGTTCTGCTGGATTTATTAGGAATCTGGTTCTTTACCGGGATATACATTCGCCTGAGTCGGTGGCTGGTCGATCGTCTGGCCGATCAATGGAAGCGTTCTAATGCGACGGATTTGATTCAGTTAGGAGATACCCAACGCCACCAACTCCGGATTTCGACTATTGCTGGAGCGGCCAAAGGGTTGGTGACGATCGGATGGCTTATTGTTGGTGGGTTATGGGCATTAGGAGGGATTGGGGTGCCAACCGCTTCTACGGTTGCCATTCTGGGACTGCTGGCATTAGCCATCTCCTTTGGATCGCGACGGTTAGTGGAAGATCTGGTGAATGGTTTTTTGATCCTGGCGGAGGATCAATTTGCGCTCGGAGACTACATTGATCTGGGAACGGTTTCTGGATTAGTTGAAAATTTTAATTTGCGGGTTACGCAACTTCGCAGTGGGACGGGTGAGATGATCACGATTCCCAACCGTCAGATTAACGAAGTGAAGAACCTGACACGCGGATGGTCACGGGTAAATTTCAGCATAGATGTGGCGTATCACACCAATCCTGATCGCGCCCTAACGCTGATGCAGGAAGTCGCTCAGGGACTGTATCACGATTCTGCATGGCATGACCAGATTGTGTCAGCCCCCAAGGTGCTTGGCATTGACAACGTTTCCCATAGCGGCATGACCATTACCACCTGGATTGAGACACAACCGGGTCAACAGTGGTCAGTCGGTCGAGAATTTCGCCTGCGCGTACGGCGGGCACTGGCAGAAAACGGCATCGAAATCGGTGCACCGCAGCAAAACTATGCGTTGGATTCCCCTGTCAATCATTCAAATCACAATTCTCAAGCAATTAGAAAACCGGAGAATACCTGAATCACGAGGTGCTTATGCCACAAGCTGACGTTGCCCGGATTTTTTACAGTTCGCCTTTGAGCCGTCCTCGAAATGCCATCTTTGCCATCACCGTTCTGGCAACGCTGTTGGTAGCCAGCCTCTATTCGCTGTTTCGTAACTATTTCTCAGCCCTCTCCCCAGCGGATGTCCAGGTCTTTTTCAGCAGTCAAATTGCCGTCCTACTCATGACACTGCTCCCCCTTGCCATTCTCTGGTTTCTCGATCGCCGCGAACCCGAATCTCGCTGGCTTTACCTGATTGCCGTATTGTGGGGAGCCGTGATTGCCACCGCAATTGCGCTGCCCATTAACGCTTTTATTTTCCAGGCTGTAGGTGATTTTGTGGCGCTTCACCCCGATATCAAAGCCATTTTGGGCGAAGGTGCTGGGAATATGCTGGCACTCCCGATCGCCGGTCCGATTGTAGAGGAAATCGCCAAAGGGTTAGGGGTGTTGCTGCTGTTCTGGCTATTCCGAAGTGAGTTTGATAACGTGCGCGATGGCTTTATTTATGGCGCATTGATAGGAATTGGCTTTAACTTGCTGGAAACTCCGCTTTACATCACCAATGGGTTTCACTCCACGGGTGATATGCCACTGTATTTTCAAATCGCCGATCGCTTTGCACTGTTTGGGTTTGCGGGTCATGCGCTGTACACCGGGCTGTTTGGCATGGGCTTGGGGTTAGCCCGTCAAACCACTCGTCGCTGGTTGCGCTATGCCGCTCCGATCGGTGGGTGGCTGCTGGGGTTCTCCGGGCATTTCCTGAATAATGCCTTGGGGGTACTCATTGCACTCTCCGTTTATTTGACCACGGGTAAGCCATTGGCTGATATCCCCGAAACGGCGGCTGCCACTCCAGCGGTTGTGGAACCTTTCTTAAGTCAGTGGGTGCAGCACAGCGCCATGCGACTGGTGGGCTTTTTCCCGTTTTTCCTGATTGTGGGGGTGATGCTCTGGCAGAGCGGCATCTGGGAGCGAAACGTGATTCGGGAACAGCTTGCCGATGAGCAGGAACCCGTGATTACGCCAGACGAGTATGAAGCCGTGAAGGGCGATCGCCTCTTTCGCACTCGCCGCATCGCTGGATGCGATCGCCGCACCTCTACCACCATTGTTAAAGCTCAGGATGAACTGGCCTTTCGCAAGTGGCGACTGAAGCAGCATGGGCAGGATGTAGACACCGATCCGCTGGTGGCATCCTGGCGAAATGAGTTGCTGCGCCTGCGGGGTGCGAAAATGCCTGCCCCTTGCTGAATGCAGATATGAGGTAGACGGTGAACCCTCGATTTCACCCTCCACTTGATGCCTCTCGCAATTCCTAAATACTCAATCAGTCCAGTTAGTTCAGTTAGTCCATGAACTGCGATCGCGATGGATCATCCTGCTAAAACCAACTTCAAAGCCCGCAACCTGATTTTGGATTATGCGTTGGGTGCCACCATTATTGCCCTGCTGCCTATTCCAAATATTCGGGTATGGCAAGCGATCGCCCTGGTGCTGCTCAACGTTTTGCTGGTGAGCAACCTTGCCCGCCTCTGGCAGTCTCGAAAGCGAGGTGGGCTGTTGGCCAGGATTGGCGTTTTGTTTGGCATCGTTGGTGCAATGTTGATGGGGCTGCTGGTTTGGGTGGTGGTGGTGATGGGAGTTGTGGTGCCGCTCATCGGGCTGCTAGCCCCTGGAATAGCCACCTTCTCTTACTTCTGGGGGATGGGGCAGGCGGTCAATCATTTTTACGTGAGTCAATCCCTTATCATTTCGCACCGTTCTCCTTCCTCGGATGAGCACGATGAAATTTAACCGCCGGTTTTTACTTTGGTCTGGGTTGGGCACTACGATCGCGGCACTATTTGGGCGCGAACAGTTGCGGCAGCAGGCTCTGAAAGCCGAACAGGGGAAACTCCAGCAGCTGTACGATCCAACGGAACTGGTTCAATCTGCCTTTGAGGCTGACCTGACGGCAATGCAAGACCTGATCGCCGTGCAGCAGAGTGCCAAGCTGCGATCGCCCACTATTCCCTACAGCCGCGAGTGGTCGAAGCTGTTGATTACCGGCAGCAAACTCGCTACCCAGCAATATCTCAAGGGCAAGTTTGACGCAAATTATGACGGGAGTATTTCGGCCTTGCCCCTCTACACCCAGGGCTTTACCCCCTTTCGACAAATGACCTCCTTTCAAGCCGCCGAACGGGTAGAAGAGGCCATTCCCCTGGAGGTGCCGCTGGCCGCCTTAGCCAACACCCCCAACGACTTGAATGAACTGGGCGATCGCGTCAACCAAACCAAAGACGTGATTCAGGATCAGGTGAAACAGGTGGTGCAACTGCAGCAACGAATTTCGGTTTACTACGGGTTTTTGTTAGCGTCTTCCAGGCTGAATGTCCTGATGTTTCGAGGAACGCAGCGGCAACTGGAATGGCTGGAAAATATCCTGGCGATTCAATCAGACTACCTTCATCCCGTAAATGGAACGGCGATCGGTAAAGTTCATTCCGGCATTTATGACTTTTACAACACCCATTTAGCCGCCGCCGTCAGGGAAGCGGTGCAATCCTTAGATCCACAGCAGCCCCTGGTCATCTCCGGGCACAGTTTGGGAGCGGCGCTGGCGGCCTTTGCAGCCCTTGATCTAGCCCTGACTTTGCCCAAGTTTCGACCCAGTATTCAGATTTATACCTACGCCGGTCCCCGGTTGGGCAACAAAGCATTTGTGGAAGCCCATAGCCAGTTGCTGCCGAATCACTATCGCATCACCAATCTAGCCGACATGATTCCCATGCTGCCCCTGAGCAAACTCCTCACGGATGACTTTGTGCACGTGGGTGAGTCGTGGTCGTTTCTATCTCAACAGGGTGACATTATACCCAATCATTTCGTCGAAACCTACCGCCAAGCCATTGAAAAAGGGGCAGAAACCCGGTCAGATAAGGGTTTTGATAATTTGCGGGTGCGTTTGTCGTAGACCCTGGATGTGCCTTGATGCCTCGCCTAAGAGCCAAGAGTCTTGCTTTTGTTCTGACGATGCGAAGGGAGTTTGATGATGTGCGCTGCTAAGTCAGCCTTTTAACGTATGCAGCGTCGGCGTGTGACCTTGCCACCTGCCAGTCACCTGAACCCGTAAACCTGCCTGATTGGAGATCATCCATGAATACCCAAATCGAGTCAAAAACAGATCCACGCACCGATTCAAGAATCCGCCCGTTACTGCGCATCCTGCGCAACCCACTCGTCAGCATTCTGGTGCTCTACAATCTCTTGCTTTACTTGCAAGGGTCAGGCTACGTTTTCATGTTTAGTAATGACGTAGCATCAGCTCCGGGAACGCCCCTGCTCCTCCCGTCAGGCCAGTTAGTACCTCTGGTCACGGGCGTGTTCATCATCGCGAGCCTGCTGATCGTCTATTTGAGCTATGCGTATTTCGTAGAACGCCGATCGGTTAGCGAACTGGCCCTGCCCCCCTTAGGTCGCGAACTCGGCATCGGTCTTTTGCTCGGCTTCGGACTGTTCACCACCTGCGTTTTGATCGCAATGGCCTTCGGTCTCTTCCGCATCGAGGGTATTGCTGGTTGGCAGAACTTAGTGACAGGGGTGACATGGGTGACGGTGATAACCCCCTTTACCGAGGAGCTGGTGTTCCGTGGCGTGTGGTTTCGCATCCTTGAGGGCGTGTTCGGTAGCTGGGTGGCGCTGGTGCTCTCATCCCTGTGGTTTGGCTACGTGCACAGTGGCAACGCAGGCGAAACCTTTGTCGGTGTCGCGGCCATCGCCATCGTGTTCGGCCCGATGCTGGCCGCACCCTATATGGTTACTGGTCGCCTGTGGATCAGCATCGGCATCCACATCGCCTGGAACTACACGATGGGCAAGGTTTACTCCGGTGCCGTGTCTGGCGGCGAGCAAATGCAGGGTTTGTTCAAGACCACCTTCCAAGGGCCAGACCTACTCACCGGCGGCAGCGCTGGCATGGAGGGTTCGCTGATCGCAGTCCTGGTGGCGACGACATTCACCGTGGTCATGCTGGTTTTGGCGGTGCGGCGTGGCAGCATCGTGCCATCGCCCTGGCAGCGCAACGCCTGAACCTTCCCATTTGCTGTGTTTTCCTGAGGCATCGCCATGAAGTTTTCGTTTGCGCGATTGATTCAATTCATGGTTCTGACAGTGGCGGCGATCGCCACCAGCGTTGCTGCTACTGCAAACAACCGCAGCCCGTTTGGCCCTACCTGGGAGCCAGCCGACTGCTCAACGTTTGGACTGGTGCCCCTGGTTGCCGCCCTGTCAGACTGCGGCTATGTCACCGTGCCTGAACACCACAGCCAGCCCAACGGTCGCACAATTCAACTGGCCGTCGTGCGGACTCGCAGCATTGGCGACAACCCGGCTCCAGACCCGCTGATGATGGAACAGGGTGGGCCAGGCAGTTCAACGATTGGATTATTCCCCAGCAAAATCGTCCCTTCCACCAACGTTGGAACCGCGATTTTGCAGCAACGGGATATGGTGTTTGTGGAACAGCGCGGCACGCAATTTTCCCGTCCGGCGTTGACCTGTCCAGAGCGGGTTGATCACAACGTTGCGGTTGCCAAGGGTGAACTGGAATTTACTGATTCAGGCTGGATCACCGCCTGTCGCGATCGCCTCGTCGCCACGGGCGTAAACTTTAGTGCCTTCAATAGCATCGAAAATGCGGCTGATTTGTATGTTGTTGCCGAGGTTCTGGGTTACGAGCAGTTTAACTTTTATGGTGCTTCCTATGGGACGTTGCTGGGGCAGTATGTGATGGCTCAAGCCGACGAGCATCCCGTAAAACTCCGGAGTGTGATTCTGGATGGTGTCGTTAGACCGGATGTTGACTTTAATTTGGGGAGTTCCTACTCCATCAGTCAGGCGCTCCGCAATGTGTTTGCCGCCTGCGCCCAGGATGCCCAATGCAACCAGACCTACCCCGATCTGGAAAGGGTCTTTTCGTCATTGATCGATCGCCTCAACCAGCACCCCATTCCTGCCAAACTCACCCTTCCCAACACCCAAGAAACCTTTGACGTTTTGTTGGATGGCAAAGACTTTGCCTATGCCATTGTGCCGTACCTATACAGCACAGAAGACAGTCGGTTCCTGCCCCGCAACCTTTATCGGGCTGCACAAAACAATGATTTTGCCTGGGCTGAGGAGAAGCTTTCCACAGGGTTGGTCATGGATGAGGCCGAAGGCATGTATAGCGCAGTTCTCTGTGCTCATGCTGCTTCTACCACGGTCGATCCGGCCACGCTGTTTCCACCCCCCTATCCCCAACTTGCTTTTTTTGGCTCCCAGGAAAAAGCCCTCGTCGATCGCGCCTGTGACGTACTCCAGGTCGAATTGGAGCCTCCCTTTGCCTACGAAAACACCGAGATTCCAACGCTGGTGTTGAACGGTCAATTTGACCCGGTTACGCCCGAAGTCTATGGCCAAGCCGTCGCCCGCAACCTGGAAAACGCCTATGTCTATACCTTTCCGGGTGTCGGTCACGTCTCTCTGGTGGCAAAGGCCAACACGACGGGTGCCACCTGTTCCCAAGCGATCGCCCTCGATTTCCTGACCGACCCCAACCGCGCCCCCGACTCTCGCTGCCTTGCCGAGGTCAAACCTGTTTTTGAATCTGAGTAATGCCTGCCATTCTGCATCTTGAGGTGCCCCATGTTGCTGACTGATTCCGCCCGCATTCTCTATGGTTCACCCTTGAGCCGTCCTAAAAATACAATCTTTGCCATTATCGTTCTGGTGATGCTGTTATTAGCCAGTACGTTTTCCCATTTCCGTAACTTTTCGACCCTCTCGCCAGGAGCAGTCCAGGTTTACATCATTGGCTTGCTTGCCTCGCTCCTGATGGCGCTGATTCCCCTTGCCATCCTATGGTTTCTCGATCGCCGTGAACCCGAATCTCGCTGGCTTTATCTGATTGCCGTGCTGTGGGGAGCCATTATCGCCTCCGCATGGCGATTCCCATTAACACGGTGATCTTGAATAGTCTGGGTGATTTTGTGGCGCTTCACCCCGATATCAAAGCCGTTTTGGGCAAAGATGCCGGGATGCTGCTGGGGGCTCCCATTGCAGGGCCACTGGTGGAGGAAACCACCAAAGCTCTGGGAGCTTTGCTGTTATTCTGGCTATTCCACAGCGAGTTTGATAATGTGCGCGACGGCTTCATTTTTGGAGCATTGATCGACATCGGCTTTAATTTGCAGGAAACTCCGCTTTACATCGCCAGGGGATTTGACAGCGCAGGAGATATTCCGCTGTATCACGAAATCGCCTCTCGCTTTGCGGTATTTGGGTTTGAGGGGCATGCCCTGTTTACCGGAATGTTTGGCATGGGGCTGGGGTTAGCCCGTCAAACCACCCGTCGCTGGTTGCGCGTTGCGGCTCCGATCGGCGGCTGGTTGCTGGGGTTTTCGGCTCATTTCCTGACCAATATAACCGGGTTGGTGATCGCACTGGTGATCTATTTCCAGACGGGTCAACCCATGGTTGATACATCCGCAACGGCAACGATCGCACCGGCTGTGGTGACACCGTTCTTGAATCAGTGGGGACAGCAAACCTTCACACGACTGATGACTTTGTTCCCGTTTTTCCTGATTGCGGGGGTAATGCTCTGTCAGAGCGGCATCTGGGAGCGAAACGTGATTCGAGAACAGCTTGCCGATGAGCAGGAACCCGTGATTACGCCAGACGAGTATGAAGCCGTGAAGGGCGATCGCCTCTTCCGTACCCGCCGCATTGCTGGATACACCCGCCGTACCTCTACCGCCATTGTCAAAGCCCAGGATGAACTGGCGTTTCGCAAGTGGCGACTAAAGCAGCAGGAGCAAGATGTAGACACCGATCCACTGGTGGCATTCTGGCGAGATGTGTTAAGTCACCTGCGAGAGAGGAAAGAAGCGATCGCAGCATGAGCCAGAACTTCGAGTAGAAAGCCACCCCTAACCCAATAAACCTCTCGCCCAACCAGTCCATCACCACCTCCCCAGATATCCCACCCCAAAACATCAGCCCGTTAAAAAACTGTCTTCTCCCTTATTCCCTCATCCACACCCCACACCCATGAAACGCCTCATCCACACCCTAGCCCTTCCCCTGCTGGCCCTTGCTGCTGGCCTCGCCGCCCAAATTCCTGCCCAAGCCCAAACCTCCCGCTATCCCACACCGTCATCCCCTGCCCCACGGTGGTGCCCCCCAACGAGGTCGAAGCGCTAGCGAACGTGTCCCGACGAGTAGCAGCATTCCCACTCTGGTCCTGCAAGGGCGCTACGACACCCAGACCCAAAGCGCATCAGCCGGGCAGGTGATGGAAGGGCTGCGCAACGCTACCTGGGTAGAGTTTTCCAGTGCAGGCCATTCGGTGATCACATTCTCCCAATGCGCCAAGGATATCGGCGTTGCCTTTGTGAATAACCCGGAGCGCTCCCCCGATACCAGCTGCACCGCCGACCTGTTCCCGGAGTTTGTACTGCCGCGTGCAGAGTAAACCCGATCGTTTCACCCATGTCCTAAAACACGTAATCGGGGCAATACCATACCCGTTAAAAAAATTGCCAACTGGGTTGCCACAATACTGGGACCCGACGGCAAATTAAACGCCGCTGAAATCAGCATCCCAACTACCGCACTCAGTGCCCCTAACCCTGCCGATAGCACCACGTAGTTGCTGAATGTCCGGCTTAGCAGTCGAGCGGCACAGGCAGGAATCACCACAAAGGCACTGACGAGCAGCACCCCGATCGCCTTAATCGAGATCCCCACGACCAATGACAGTAAGACAATAAATGCAGTTCGGTGAAAGGATACAGAAACTCCACGGGCGATCGCCATCGGTTCATTAAGGGTCATGAGAATTTGCGATCGCAACGTCAAGCTAAGAAACAGCCCACAAACTCCAAGCAACACACTACCAAATATGAGATCGCTCGTTCGCACAGCGAGAATATCTCCAAAGAGTAGATTGCCAATGCCTCCTTGATATTCATCACGGAAGCTGAGCAAGATAATTCCCACCGCCAAGGAGGATGAGTAAACGATGTTTAACAGAGCATCGGTCCAGAGTTGGGTGCGTTCTAGAAAATAGGCAACGGCTAGGGCAAAAATGACCGCAAACGGCAGCAGTACCCAGGATGGATCAAGCCCTAACAGTAATCCAATGCCGATGCCCAGCAAGGCTGAATGTCCCAGCGCATCACTAAAAAATGATAGCTGCCTGAGAATTGTGAAACTTCCCATTAGCCCGCCCATCAATCCCGTTAACATTCCGCCGATGAGTGCTCGCTGCATGAAGGGGAGTTGAAATAGTTCGGTGATGCGAGTGAGTTCAGCCTGAATGGTCATGATGGTGGTTTAGTTGACAGGTGTGTTGATAACGAACGAATTCTGACCCGTAGGCTAAAGACAATTGCTCAGTGGCGAGGGCATGGTCGGGAGTTCCCTGGCACAGAAGTCTGCGGTTCAGGCAGAGGACGCGATCGCAATTACGACGCACCATGTCCAGGTCGTGGGAAATCTGCAAAATTGCCCAACCCTGTTCCTGCTTGAGTTGATAGAGCAACTGATAAAAATCAGATTCACTACGTACATCTAATCCTGCCGGGGCTTCATCCAGAATCAAGAGGGAACGGGGACGCACCAGACAATAGGCGAGCAGCACCCGTTTGGTTTCCCCTCCCGATAAGCTACTGACCAGTTGGTCACGCAGATGCCACGCCTCCACCTGCGTCAATGCTTCCCGTACGGCGCGGTGGCGCGATCGCCCGCCCACCCAGGGCAGTTGCGGTTCCATCCGATCCCAGCCCAGTCCTACTAACTCGGCGGCGGTAATGGGAATGCGGCGATCGAACAAAAAGTTTTGCGGCAAATAAGCAATGCGTTGCCGCACCTCGGTCGGTAAGTGGCCTTTAGCAGACAAGGGCTGCCCCAGCACAAACACATCCCCCGATTGACGCGGCAAGATGCCCAGCGCCGCTTGAATTAGCGTGCTTTTCCCGGCTCCGTTGGGACCGATGATGGCGGTATCTGTTCCGGGTTGCACCTCAAAGGACACATTCTCCACAGCCAGGTGAGTTTCACGGTACACCGTTAACCCATCAATGACTAAAACCGAATCGCTCAACTACCGCCCCCTTACTCCACAAAAAATTGACCGCTAAATACAGATTCTCCAGGTTAGTCTACAGCCTCAAACCCTGAGTTCCTCGCGGATTCCCAGGGTTCAACTCAAAACTCAAACTGAACGGGTATCAAAACCGCAGACCTACCCGTTGGGGCACGACCGCCACAGGTTGGGGCACCCAGAGAGGAAGCCATGCCTGGTTCGATGCCTCAAAGCTGTTTACTAAATTTTCGGCATTCTGACGCATTGTGGTCAGATAATAGTCGGGCTGCACCGCTTCGGCAGGCCCGGTTTCGAGGGGGTCAAACACGCTGACCTTAATGTTGAGGTCGTTAGCGATCGCCTCAAAGGATTCCTGACCGGCTTGAGGTTCAGTCAAGATCGTTTTCAGCCCCTCCGCCTGCACCGTTTCCATCACCCGCTTCACATCTTCAGGCGAGGGATTCTCTTCAGGAATGCCTACAAACGTCTCGGATTGCAGCCCATAGCTTTCGGCAAAGTAAGGTGCAACATCATGGAACACCACAAAGGTTTGTCCTGCAAAGGGAGCCAGTTTTTCAGTAATCTCGGCATCCAGGGCTTCCAGTTCGGCAATAAAGGCAGCGGCGTTGGCAGTGTACTCTGCTTCACCTTCTGGATCAGCCGCAATCAGCCCATCGCGAATATTTTCCACCTGCGCGATCGCCCGCTTGGGGTCTAACCAAACATGGGGATTATATTCACCATGAGTGTGCCCGTGAGCTTCACCTTCGGCATGGGCTTCACCTTCAGCGTGATCGTGAGCTTCACCTTCGGCATGGGTGTGCTCCTCGCCTTCAGCATGGTCATGGTCATGATCGTGGGCTTCTCCCTCAGCATGGCTATGATCATGACTGTGCTCGTCACTGGCGAGGGTAGCAATGCCTTCGCTAGAGTCGATGATGACCAGATCCGCATTTTCAGCGTTCGCGATCATGTCATCCAGGAAGTACTCCATTTCCAACCCGTTTTGAACCAGCACATCAGCCGTGGAGAGTGCCTGAGCATCACCGGGTTTTGCCTGGTAGTCATGCGGTCCCACGTTGGTTGGCAAAAGTTGGGTGACTTCGGCGCGATCGCCCGCCACGGCTTTCGTAAATTGCGTAATGGGCAGGAAGGTTGTCACCACCTGTAACTCATCCGTTGCTGCTGGTGACGCATCGGATTGAGGCGACTCAGAACTGGTGGTCGGCGCATTCGTTGCACAACTTCCAAGACTGAGTGCGATCGCAGACATCACAGCAATAGACAACCGACGAACGAAATTGCTGGATGGTTGTAATCTTGTTTCTGAATGAATCATGTGAAATATCCTCTTAACGAATGGGTTAATTGGGTGAGTGGATGGGTGGATGAGTGGATGGGTGAATGGGCGGATGAGTAGATAGGTCTCTTCACTCCCCACTCCCTATTCCCCTCACCCCTGCAACATCACCGCCACATCTTTCGCAAAGTAAGTCAAAATCAAATCCGCCCCAGCACGCTTCATACTCGTCAGCGTTTCTAAAATCACTTTTTTCTCATCAATCCAACCCTGTTCCGCAGCGGCTTTGATCATGGCGTATTCACCACTGACGTTGTATGCGGCGACGGGTAAATGGGTGTGCTGTTTGATCTGGCAAATAATATCTAGATACGCCAGCGCAGGCTTCACCATCACAATGTCTGCCCCCTCTGCAATATCGAGAGCCACTTCCTTCATGGCTTCCCTTGCATTGGCAGCATCCATTTGATAGGTCTTCTTATCACCAAACTTGGGTGCAGAATCCAATGCATCCCGGAACGGACCATAGTAGGCAGAGGCATATTTGGCAGAGTAGGCAAGGATGCCCACATTGATCCAACCTTCTGCATCCAGTGCCTTGCGAATCGCGCCGACGCGACCGTCCATCATGTCTGAAGGAGCCACAAAATCGGCTCCGGCTTCTGCCTGCACCAGAGCTTGCTTTACCAACACGGCAACGGTTTCATCGTTGAGGATTTTGCCATCCTGCACAATGCCATCATGTCCCTCGCTGCTGTAGGGATCGAGGGCCACATCGGTAATGACCAAAATATTGGGAACAGCTTGTTTAATGGCTCGCACCGCACGCGGAACTAAGCCATCCGGGTTATAGCTCTCAGTTCCGGCGTTGTCCTTCTGCTCGTAGGGAATCAGGGGAAATAGGGCGATCGCCCCAATTCCCAACTCATCCACCTGCTTGACCTCATCCAGCAGCAAATCCAGCGTATAGCGGTAGCAACCGGGCATCGATGGCACTTCCTCCCGCTGCCCCTCTCCTTCCATCACAAACAGCGGATAGATCAAATCCTCGACCCGCAAAACATTCTCCCGCACCATGCGACGCAGGGTTTCCGTTCGCCGTAACCGCCGAGGACGATGGGTAAGCGCTGGCACAGTGGATTTGGCTTGGCTTCCAGAATCAGTGGGATCAGTTTCTGTCTGCGGGGTTTGGAGTGCAGGCGTTGAGGTTTCAGTCAGGCTCATAGTAGAATGAGAATGATTATCATTCGCTTATTCTACAGCACTCGCCGTGAAAAGTGACTCATCCTCTCAAGAAAGTGCAACCCATTCACCCCGTCTGACTCGCAACCAGCAAGCAGTACTCGATGTGATGCGCCAGCAAGCAGATGCCCTATCTGCCCAAGAGTTGTACAGTCTACTGCTTGAACGACAGACGATCGGGCTGGCAACCGTGTATCGGGCATTAGAAACACTGAAATTGCACGGATTAATCAAAAGTCGGATGGGTGCAAACGGTGAAGCGTTCTACAGTCTCGTTACGCCCGATCAGCACTATCTGACCTGTTTGCAATGCGGTCAATCCTTCCTGCTCGATCACTGCCCGGTACAAGAGTTAGAAACTCACTTGCAACCTTCAGTTCCGTTCAAGGTTTACTACCACACTCTGGAGTTTTTCGGTTTGTGTACTCCCTGTGCCGATACCAAAGGTACTTAGCTGCTTGAAGACGAATTGTAAATCTGTTTGCACTTAAAAGTTTAAGGTCCTTTTTATTTGTAATTTCAGCGCAATCTTCCGCAATCTATGACCCCATGTCGTTTGACGCAGCGAATGGGATTGCTCACGATGATGAGAAAGTTTTTGCGAGAAAATTATGGCGCTGAATCCATCAACACTGACCTCTCCCATTGCATATCCTCAAGCTGTGATGCTTCAGAGGGTTCAGTGGGCAAACTCCTGGCAAACAACAGCTCGCAGTTGGTTTTGGTGGTTTGGCTTGATCCTACTCGGTAGTCTCAGCCATTCACTCGACATTTACATGCCTTGGGTCGCTTTTGCTGTCATTGCTGGTATAACCTTGCAACCCCATAAAGCGATCGCTGCTACACTCTTGCTCTGGCTATTTCATGATGGATTAGTGGGTGGAATTCATAGCGAAGCATCCTTCATGACTTTAGGACTGTGGGGATGTTGCATGGGTCTAGCGTTATTGATTGTGACAGGTATATCGACCTTGCGCCCACAATTTGCTCAACAGTCTTTTGCTGGACATTGGCAATGGATAGCAATCTCGATGGGGATTGGCTTTTTGATTTTTGAAGGGATGATAGCAGTTTTCTGGAATTTGTTTGGAGGATATGGGCTAGATCTCGTGACTTTCAGCGCACTGTTTAGTCAAGAAATGCTGTGGGCGATCGCACTCGGACTTGCCCATTGGACGATCACCCGTCTGTTAACACAATCTAATCGCAGGAAATCTGAAAACCCTTGCCAGAACCGTATCGTACTGTCTTAGATTGCACTTGATTAGATGCAGGGTTGTAGAGTGTATAGGTTGCCTGTCCAGGAATGCGGCCAACATTGCCAACGCCAACGATCTGCCGAGGTTTCACCTGGGTTGCTTGTGGTGAAACCGTTTGATCTAACGTCGTAACACTGGATGTCACAGTACCTTGCTGAATTTGATACTGAAACGTCAATCCAGAACGACCGCAAAATAAGGTGTTAGCATCCATTCGCATGAGGCGATCGAGCATCTGAATTGGCGGTGTATCCGGTGTTAGCTCATCACTCACACTGACGCTACTCCCGTGAATTAACAAACAGTCAAGTTCAAAGAAACCGAAGTCAAGCGATCGCGCCCACTCCACCATTTCTCGCGGAATCGCATCCCACAAGGTTTTCACCATTTCCACACCATATCGCTCAATCAATTCAGTGGGTTCTCCGGTTCGTCCTAAGCCATGCAAGATCAGTAACTGTTCTTCCCACCAGCCCTGACACACCTGGGGCACAGGCTCATTGGCACGAGGAGACTGAATTCGTTGAATCACTTTGATGCTGGCAGGAGTTGCTGCAATCACATCGCCCAGGATATACAGTTCTTCTATCGGGTGTCGTTGCCGCTTGATATCTGCCAACACCGCTTCGTAAGCTGCTAAATTCCCTTCAATGCCACTTAAAATTGCCCAACAGGTCATCTGATGCTACACGCCTTTGTAATTTGGAAATGGTCACCTATTCTGCAAACGCAAACCAACCTGCGAAAATAAAGCCAGTATAAAAACGAGTTACTTTGGTGAAACCAGCTTGAGCTAATAATTCCAGGGTTCGTTCTTCTGAAATACATTGGATGTTTTGCCACACGCCGTCAGCAAGTTCGCTCAACCGTTGTGATTCCATCCCTGCCATTTGTGCTCGTTTTTGCCATCCATCAATCAAACGCTTAAACACCTCTGATTGCTTATCTCCATGTGAATCCACTAACACAAACAGGCTACCGGGTTGAAGCCGAGCCGCGATCGCCTTGAGATAATCCAGCTTGGTGCCATCATCGGGTAGAAAATGCATCACAAGTAGGCTGGTTGCTGCATTGAATGGAAACTGTGGCAGGTCTTGCACAACGCCCTGATGGAGAGTGACACGATCCTCAATTCCCAAAGATGCAAACTTGGCTTGAGCAATTGCCAACATTTTTTCAGAAGGATCAACACCCGTGAATTGCCAGGTTGGATGCGTTTGGATCAAAGCACTGATTTCATTGCCACCGCCTGCTCCAACCACAAGAATATGAGCCTCATCCATCAAATAGAGTTGGAATAAAGCCGTCAGCATGATGAGCATCGCATCATAGCCCGGAATACTTTGCCGTACTGCAATGTCATAATCAGTCGTTGGCAAATTAGGATTCCGATCAAAATCAAACGGGTTTTCGCTCATCGCTATCGCTCACACACATGAGTTGGGTCATCGGCGCGTTCGGCAAATTCCATCCCTCTGGCTAATCGCCACGCAAAGATCGGCGGTAGACCTTTTTCAATAATGGCAGCACAGGTTTTTTGATAGTCGTATTCCACCTCACGCAGCGTAATCTGATCCGTATCTGCGTCATAAATTACATAGGTTGCATTGGGTCTACCATGACGCGGTTCTCCAACTGATCCGGCATTCACGATTCGTTTGAGTGGTGCAGAAAAACTCATACTCTGCTCTGATTTGTGAGTCGATTTGACTCGGATTTGCAGTTGTCCCGCATCGAGCGATCGCACATACGGCACATGGGTATGACCACAAAACAAAATATCAGCACCCGTTGACAACACTCGCTCCATTGCCACAAAGGCATCGACTTCTGGCAACAGATATTCATGCTGGTTATGGGGGCTGCCATGCACAAAACACAGGTTGCCATCGCGCAAGCTCAGGGGTAGCAGTGCCAGATATTCCCGCACTTCAGGGTGGATGACTTGGTTCGTCCACTCATGCGCTAACTTACCGCGTTTTTCTGCTAATACTGATGGATAACTACATTCACAAGCTTTCAATCCTTCCACAATATCTTCATCCCAACACCCCTGACAGGTTGGAATATCCAGAGACCGAATCATTTCTACCACCGCATTAGGATGAGGGCCGTATCCCACTAAATCACCGAGACAGTAAATCTTATCGACATTGTGATTATCAATATCCGATAGCACAGCATTCAACGCTTCATAGTTGCCATGAATGCAAGACATCACCGCGATTTTCATGCCACCTCATCTCCTGGTTCTGGTGAATCTTTGATTTGCTTCTGGTAGTACGCAATCACATGGTCTTCTAAGCAGCACTCTTTAAGGGTTTGCGCGATCGCTTCCTGCTCTAATGTTTCACCCACAAGTTCAATGCCGCTGAACCGATCGGGCCTGCCGTTCAACCAAAGCGGTAGATTCAGTTCTAGATAGGTCGTCTCAGAGAGTCCTGCCACAAAGTCGAAATAGAGCGATCGCCCATCTGCCACATCAAAAATGCCTTTGGCGCGTTGAACCGTGCCATAAGCCCCCTGTGTCAATTCATACCAAAAGGTATTGAGGCTGGCAGGATCAAGCACCTGCCCAGACAACACCGATCGCCAAAGATGAGAGTGTTGTAACGTAAATTTCGCCTCAGCACCCGTCACCATCAGATCTGCCCAGTCTTGCCATTCGGTGTGACGAGTTTCGGGTGGCAGGACAGCCACTCGACGGCAGGCTGTTATTTGGTCAGGCAAAATCAGTGAAGTCAGATCAAGGTGAAACCCTAATTCCAGGTAAATAGAACCTCCATCTGTAGGGCGCTCCAAAAAATCCGTTAGCTGGATGACAGGTAATACCGTGAGTCCAGGAACCTCTGCTGCCAGGTAGGCGGCATCAATCAGTGTTTCATCGGCTCCTAAGCTGAGATAGATTGCGGTATCAGCGATCGCATGAGCCTGCTGCTGTATCCAGGTGGTTTTGCCTGCACCAGATGGACCAGCGACCAGGGTAATATCCAACGTTTGCATTGAGTTTTAACTGACTCCTCATCTCTGGCTGGGGTTCATCTGCTTTGCAGCGAACATCAGACCATGATACAACTGAAATGATAATCATTCTCATATTTTAGAATTGATTTATGGTTGATGTTTCGGTTGCTTTGCCTGCTTCCATTGATCTGGCGATCGTTGGAGCCGGACCCCATGCCCTGACGCTGGTGACGCATCTATTGCAAAAGAAAAAGTCGATGCGCGGGCGGTTTCTCGTCTTCGATCCCAGCGGTGTTTGGATGAGCCAATGGAACCACCAATTTGCCGCCTTTGAGATTCCTCATCTGCGATCGCCCGCTGTGCATCAACCCGATCCTGATCCTCATGCCCTCCGCACCTTTGCTGAAGGTCGCTCTCATGAATTGTTTCCACCCTACGATTTACCCGGAACTCGCCTGTTTCAGGACTTTTGCCAGGACGTGATCCGTCGCTGGAAGCTACAGACCTGTGTGTACCCGGCTCAAGTGACGCGAATGATGCCATTTAGCCACTGTCGTCGTTCTCGCTTTCTTTTGGAGCTATCTAATGGTCAAACACTAATTGCCCGCAGAGTTGTCGTGGCAAATGGGGGTAGCATTCCACAGATGCCAGAGTGGGTTGAACAGGTGGCAACTCCGTATCCAGCCGATCGCCTTTTACATTCGGGGCGAGTTGACTTGCGAGGGCTGCAACTGCAAGGAGAACGAGTGCTGATCATTGGCGGTGGGTTAACCAGCGGTCATTTAGCCATTGGTGCGATCGAGCGTGGCGCGCAGGTTTTTCTCATGGCCAGAAGAAGGGTATACGAAAAACTGTTTGATGCTGATCCTGGTTGGCTGGGGCCAAAGTATCTCAAGGACTTTTGGGCAGAACCAGATTGGAGCACCCGCTGGCAAATGATTCAGCAGGCACGAAACGGCGGATCGATGACTCCTGCCGTTCTGACGCAATTACGTCGATTGCAACGGGATGGGAAGATTGTGTTCTATGAGCAGTGCCAGGTGCGTAGTGCGAGATGGAGCGGAGAACACTGGCAGGTTTGTTGTGATCATGCAGCGGTGCATCAATGCCTTCAAGATCAAACGATCGACCGCATTTGGCTGGCGACGGGTAGCCAGTTAAATGCTACGAAGCACCCGCTGTTGAAAGATATTTTAGAGACTTACTCTATTGAAGTAGTGAAGGGGTTGCCGGTGGTGGATGAGCATCTGCGCTGGCAACGCTGCGAGTTATTTATCATGGGTGGTTTGGCGGCGTTGCAAGTTGGTCCAACAGCGAGGAATTTATCAGGGGCAAGGGCTGTGAGCGATCGCATTGTTCCTGCTCTAACCAAATCTAGCTTGGCGTTACGCTGAGCATTGGACTGCTTGATGGCGATGCTGATTCTAAAAAACCTGATAACCTCGTCTACTTCGAAACTTTGAGGATGGACGACCCAGAACTTCCCCATTTTTGTAGTTGACCAAGGTTTTTAAGGAAGGAAGCGGTAGCAGCCAGAGCTTGCATATCGAGTGCAGCCTGAGCATTATGGAGAGGCATTCACCGTTCTCTGGTCAAACCATGCGCTCCCCAACGCCGAAACTGCTTGTCGTAACCGCTCTTACAGCGTTTGCACTGGCAGCACCTGCATCGCCCTGCTTGTCTGCTTCCGTGCCCCTTGCCGCCTCGCCGACGATAGACAACTCCCAGCCCACGACGGTTCATGCTCGGCTGGACGAGCGCAGCCAAACGATGGAAGACGGCAGCTACTACAACGTCCACACGTTCGAGGGAGTGGCAGGGCAGAATGTGCTGATTGAAATGGTCAGCCCAGATTTCGATACATATCTGATCTTGTTCGATCCATTGGGCAACAAAATTGCAGAAAACGATAATGGCAGCAGCGGCAGCAACGCTCAACTGGTGCTGACTTTGCCTGCTACTGGAACCTATGAGATTTTGGCCAATTCCTGGGGTGCGAGTGCAACGGGCGACTACACGCTTAGCCGCCGCGAGGCAACAGCCGAAAACATTCGCCGGGTAGCAATTCTATCGGAAGCGACCCAACTCAATCAGCAAGTATTGCAGGCATTGCGGGATGGACGGTATGCAGAAGCCCTACCCTTAGCGCAACGATCGCTTGCCATTCGAGAGCAGTTCTTACCGGCAAATCATTCTGATATTGCCACCAGCCTCAATAACCTGGCATCTCTGTATAGAGAGCAGGGATATTACGATGAAGCGGAACCTTTGTATCGACGATCGCTTGCTATTTTTGAGCAGACTTTACCTGCAAATCATTTTCGTATTGGTGTCGGTCTTGGTAGCCTGGCAGAACTGTATCTGTTGCAGGGACGCTACAGGGAAGCGGAAGAAAACTTCAGGCGATCGCTTGCCATTTTAGAGCAGACTTTGCCTTCCAATCATCCCTTTGTGGCCACCAGCCTGCATAACCTGGCATCGCTGTATCGAGTCCAGAGTCGTTACGCTGACGCGGAAGAGAACTATCGGCGATCGCTTGCTATTTCTGAACAGTCCCTACCTGCGAACCACCCTGATATTGCCACCAGCCTTAACAACCTGGCAGAGTTGTATCGCTTGCAAGGACGCCACGGTGAAGCAGAAGAACACTTCACGCGAGCGATCGCCATCCGAGAGCAATCCTTACCTGCGAATCATCCTCATATTGCTAACAGCCTTAACGGTTTGGCAGTGCTGTATCAAGACCAGAGGCGTTACGCTGACGCAGAAGAAACTTATGGGCGATCGCTGGCTATTTATGAACAGTCCCTACCTGCGAATCATCCCACCATTGCCTCCAACCTCAACAATCTGGCAGTGCTTCATCAAGCACAGGGCAACTTACCTCAAAGCCTCGCATCACTTCAACGCAGCATGACAATTCAGGAAACCAATCTGGAGCTGAATCTGGCGATTGGCTCGGAGGCACAAAAGCAAGCCTACGTTGCGACTATCTCAGGTACGACAGATTTTGCGCTCTCTCTACATCTGCAATCTGCGCCGACAAACCCTGAGGCGGCTCACCTTGCCCTCACCACGGTTCTGCGGCGCAAGGGCCGCGTGCTGGATGCAGTTACTGATTCCTTCCAACGGCTGCGGGAAAACCTGACGCCGCCAGATCAAGCCTTGCTGGATGAGTTTTCCAGTGTGCAGAGCCAACGGGCAACCTTGCTCTATGGCAGCCTGGACAATCAAACACCAGAGCAATATCGCACCAACTTGGATGCGCTGGAGCAGCGGGCAACAGAGTTAGAAAGCCAGCTCGCTCGCCGCAGCGCTGAGTTTCGGGTCGAAACCCAGCCCGTGGAAATTGCTGCGGTGCAGGCGCAGATTCCGAACGATGCCGCACTAGTGGAACTGGTGCGCTATCAACTGTTTCATGCAGCGGCGGAACCGGGTGAGCAGTGGGGCAACTGGCGCTATGCTGCCTATGTGCTGCATTCTCAGGGAGAGCCACAGTGGGTAGACCTGGGCGAGGCTGCCGCCATGGATGAGCTGGCGGTGCGGTTTCGGGAAGCGCTGCGATCGCGCAATGCCGATGTTCAAGACTTGGGGCGCGCCCTTGATACCCAGCTGATGCAGCCTATCCGTCCGCTGCTTGGGCAGGCGACGCACCTGCTGCTGTCACCCGATAGCCAGCTCAACCTCATTCCCTTTGCCGCTCTGGTGGATGAGCAGGGGAAATATTTGGTGGAACGCTACCTGCTGACGCATCTCAGCAGCGGGCGCGATCTTCTGCGGTTGCAAAACACTGCCCCCAGCCGACAGCCGCCGCTGCTGTTTGGCAATCCTAACTACAACACAGCGGATGCCACGGCTGCCACACAGGTTGCCAGCGCCACTCGCGGCACCTCCCAGCGCTCAGTTGATTTTGACCTGAAATATGACCCACTGCCGGGTACTGCAGACGAGCTGCGGGCCATTTCGCCCCTGTTCAGTCGCGCCATCGTGCTCACCGAATCCGCCGCTACTGAAAACGCCCTCAAGCAGGCAAATGGCCCCAACCTGCTGCACATTGCTACCCATGGCTTTTTTCTAGAGGACGTGGAATGCGCCGCCGCCCCAGACACACGCGGCGCGACGGTGCAGGTGGAGTCCACACTGCCCATCACCCGGGTCTGCCGTCCCACTGCCCGTAATCTCGAAAATCCGCTGTTGCGCTCTGGGCTGGCTTTGGCCGGGTTCAACAATCGCCAGAGTGCAGGCGAAGATGGCGTGCTGACGGCAGCTGAGGTGGCACAACTGCGGCTGCGTGGCACCCAACTGGTGGTGATGAGTGCCTGCGAGACTGGCGTGGGCGCGGTGGTCAATGGTGAGGGTGTATACGGGCTGCGGCGGGCCTTTGCTATTGCTGGAGCCGAAAGCCAGATGATGAGCCTGTGGAAGGTAAGTGATTCTGGCACGGCTCAACTGATGACGATGTATTACGAACGGCTGAAGCGTGGTGAGGGGCGCAGCGAGGCTCTACGGAATGTGCAGCTAGAGCTATTGCAAACCAATGCGTTTCGCGATCCATACTATTGGGCGTCGTTTGTGTTTTCGGGTGAGTGGGAACTGATGGAGGGTTTGTGATCTTGAGGGTCTATGATGCCCCTTGTGCATAACCGTTGTGCATATCTCGTCGCGCGGCGGATTATGTGAGCTTGGTGATGCGAAACCGAAGTCGTGTTTGGCCGATGGTTGCGATCGCCTGCCCCCTTAAGCCCTTGTTGCTGAATTACCCAGGAGGTTCATGCTTGTGAATCAGGGTCACTGCCCCTCTGCCCTTCTGTCCTCTTGCATGAGGTAGCCATGTCAAATCTTGAGCGTTATTGGACCCAAGTGCGACTGACCATGCGCGGCGATCGCCAAATTGTTGAAATTGCCTCCGCAAAGACATTTCTCAAAGATCAACTGCTTGAACAAGAGCCAGATGCACCCAATGCGGTGATTCAGCGGTATTTGATGCAAGTGATGCAAGACAAGCTCAACCCCGAAGCGGCAACGTTAGCCGAAAGTTGCTTGCGGTGCTTTGTTTCTCATCAAATTGATTTAGTTTGTGCCAATCTCGCCACTAATTTTGGTGGACGTGCAGGGTTTGGCCGTCACGACTTGCTGGTGCTAGTGATGGATGATGTTGCAACAGATCGGCAAGGACAATTAATTCCGTTTGGTTTAACAGAGCCGGCCAGTGGCTATCATCCTTTTGCGAGCAAAATTGTGCAAAGTTTTGACCCAGCCAAGGCAGAGCTGAGTACCTGGACTCGGCGCAAAGTCGTGTCTCATCCAGACGTGAACCAATTTCTGTTGAGCTGTGGTGTGCGATTAATGAGTGATTGGGCACTGCTCAATGACAACAGACTCACGGCTCAGCGTCTTGCCAAACTGCTCAGCGGTGTCTATAACTTGCCAACCACTGCGCCTGCGGTGCAATCGGCTTGTGAGTTGCTGGAAGCGTTTCATACGGTGTATCGGCGCGATCGCCTATCTCAAAAGCGCGGCGGCTCCCGCGTACGCTGCCTGCCCCCAACACCGCAACAGTTAACGGAAATCGCCAGTTACCTATCCCCAGAATCGGCAACAGCTCGCCCCTGCGATGCCGTCCTCAAAATGCTGAAAGACCTGGCTCAAGTCGTCCGTCATGCCTACTTTCCCAAAATGGTTTCGATCAATCAGTCAGAGATGCCCGATCAGCTCGATTACGAAATTGCTAGGAATAGTGGTGCCCTTTCCAGGCCCGAACTCGAAGAAGGTGACACCTATCGGCGAATGCAAACATTCCTAAAGGATTACCGTCAGGTTTTTCAAACGTGTCTGGAAGAGGCTCTACATCACAGTATTCACAGCCAATTGGAGTATCATCGCCAGCGCCGCAAGCCAACTGATGCGGCATTTCTCAAAGCATTGTGCTTGTTCTATTGCCAGCAGATTGCGATGGGAAAAATTGCGCCGCTGGTGGAGCTAAAACAGCAATTTCAAGTGGCACGGCTACTGAATTTGAAATCGCTGCGGGCAACTGTACGGCACCGGATGTTGCAATCGTTGGGCGATCGCCTGCATGAATTGGTACAAACGGATGCCGGTTTGGTGACTCGGCTACACACCCTTGACCAGCAACTTGAAGAATTGCTGGGGCAGGAGATCGACAAAATTTTGGAAGCAGACCAGGCTGCAAATTATGGCAAGCGCACCCCCAGCAGCGCGCCACCAAATCTGACCGATCCCTGTATCCCCTCATCCACGCCCAAAACGATCTTTGCCGATCGCCTTTGTAATTACCTTCATCCCTATTCAGAGTAAGCACTGTGGCACACTACATTCTTGATCAAGACTCAGATCTCATTGGTTTTTTGGAACCGGATGGCCTTAGCCTTACACCCGCTCAGGTCGATTGGGCAGTTGCCCTTGGCCAATCTGCTCCGACCGAGGCCCAGCGTTGGCAAACCTACCTAAATGCCCTGGCACTCATTGGTTTTGCACAATGGCTGAAAAAAAACTCACCAGATCTCAATCTCCATAGCGATTGGCTTTCAGGCGTTGAACCGTTGCCTACCCTGAGCATCCCCATTGCAGATGCCGTAACATCTTTGCAGCGTGTTCAGGTTGATGATTTTCAAGTGTGTTTAACCATGATTGAGATCGTGGATGATGGTGCGATCGCCATTCCTCAATCCATCCTAAACGCATCAACAGGATCGAATTCTCCACCTCACATCTTTGTGTTGATGGAAGTGATGGAAGAATTCAATGAGGTTCGGGTGTATGGGTATTTGCGACACGATCAGCTACTTCAGCACCAGCAGGTTTCAGCGTTAGACGTTGATGAGGAGCAGAATTACCTCGTGCCGTTGAGCTGGTTTGACCCAGCGCCCGAGTCGCTGTTATTGCTCTTGCGCTGTGCCCATCCGGGAGCGATCGCCCTACCCAGTCAAGCACAATCTACCCCAACCCAAACCGCTTCTTCTCTCGTTCAAAACTTGGCACAGCAGGCCATGAACGTTGGTGCATGGCTGAATAACCAACTGGATCATGTTGCGCAGGAACTATCTTGGGTGCTGCTGCCAGCGCCATCGCTCAACCCAGGCTTACTTTCCGATCGATTTAGCAACGCATCGCCCGTAGAACAGTTTGATGCCCTATTAACCACATTTATTCAGCAGAAAAAAATTGAGCTACCGGCCCATGCCCGTGGTGCCTACCGCGATTTTCAATGGGATGCCCTGCCATTGCGCATGTATGTTGTGGCCTGGGAAGAAGTAACAGACAACACACCAACTTGGTGTCTCCTGTTATTTTTAGGGGCTCAGGCTACTGCGATGTTGCCACCGGGAATTCAGCTTACGGTGCGTGATGCAGACCAAGTTTTAGAATCAACATCCCTCTCGGAGCCATCTCAGGATTACCTGTATGCTTGTGTGATTGGAGAACTTCATGAGCAATTTTGGGCAACATTGCAGCTCCCCAATGGAGCTTCAACCACGTTGCCGCCCTTCAGCTTTGAGCGGGAGTAAGCATCTTGGAAACGAAGATTTACCTGCGAGTACAACAGATCGAGCAATCCTGCTTGTTTGAACTGTCGTGGGGACAGGGGCAGCGCGTGGCAGCAACAATTCAGTTTCCGCCAGAGCTGAAGCAACTGTACACCACATGGCAAAACCATTATCTCAACTTCTATCGCACCATTCATGTACCGCTTAAGAAAACCGGGACGATGATTGATAGGCAGAGTGCAGTCGGGCAGAGCGGGCAGAGCACCACTAGCGGGCCAGTCCCCATAGCGCCATCCATATCGCCGATTGTGGAGCAGACTTCGTTTCGGGGCAAGGGTGGGGGTAGCGGCAATGTATCTGCACCCCCCACCAATTGGCAATCGGAGTTGGGTAAAAGTGAACGACAGCTTGTGGATGGGTTTCACCGCTGGCTACGGCAAGAGGAACTGTACGACATTCGAATGGCGATCGCCCAAGTGGCCAAATCATCCAACGTATCCAATTCTGTGAATGCGGCACCTGTGAATTTGTTCATTACCTGCGATCCGTTGGATTTGGCGCGATTGCCTTGGGAAACATGGAGCCTCGATCTAGAATTTGCAACCCGCAAAATTCGCGTCATTCGTACGGCGTCTACCATTCGCCGCTCCCGGGTGGCTCACAAGCCGCGCCGCCGTGCCCGCATTTTGATCGTTGTGGGGCATGACGAGAAGCTGGACTTGCAAACCGATGAGCAGTTGTTGCGATCGCACTTTCGTAAAGATGATTTTCGCGTCATTGGTTGGCGGGAAGGCTCATCCCTAGAAGTGCTGGAAACAGAGATTAAACAAGCACTCACCGATTCCCGTGGCTGGGATGTCTTGTTTTTTGCAGGCCACAGCAACGAAGCTCCGCTGGCAGGCGGTGAGCTAATCATTGCGCCCAAAGCTTCAATTCAAATTAGCCAAATTGCACCCCAGCTAGCGATCGCCATCGAACGGGGGCTCCAGTTTGCCCTATTCAACTCCTGCAAGGGCCTCGACATCGCAGAAGCCCTGATCGACCTCGGCTTTAGCCAGGTTGCCATTATGCGCGAACCCATCCACAACCGGGTTGCACAGGAATTTTTGGTGCAGTTTTTGCAGGCGCTAGAATCCCGTCACAATGTTCACCAGGCTCTGGTGCAAGCGTCGAACTACCTGAAGGTGGAAAAAGATATCACCTACCCTTCGGCCTATCTGGTGCCTTCTTTTTTCTGCCATCCAGAGGCCCAACCCTTTGTTCTGCCGATGCCACCCAGGCTCAAGCCCAAGCTACACGAAGTGGCAACGGTAGCGGCCCTTATTGCCTTGAGCTGGCCCTTGGGGGTGCAAGATTGGCTACTGGGGCAGCGCTTGCTGCTGCAGGCTCAATATCGCAATCTGACTCGGCAAGACGCAACCGAAGCCCCTCCAGTGCTGATGGTGCAAGTTGATCCCGAGTCCATTCGGCGGGCGCAAATCGACAATCCCTGGCCGATGGATCGCACGTATTTGGCGCAACTGGTGAGGCAACTCTCGGCCTCCAACGCAGCGGTGATTGGGATCGATTATTTGCTCGATCGCCCACAACCGATGGATGATGCTGAGTTGGCGGCTGCTTTGCAGGAGGCTGCTATCACAGCCAAAACACGCTTTGTATTTGCCAGTATTCGCGAAGATAGTCACTCCTCTCAATGGCTACAAGCGATCGCACCGTTTCGCAACATTGTAGGGAGCCTATCAGGAGATGTGCGGTTCTATGGCGGTGCCAACTCGCAAACCTATCATGCTCCGGTGAGCATGCCCGAGGAAGAGGACCAAAAAACTGAGGCAATCCAGCCGTTTTCCTATCAAGTTGCCCAGCTTTATCGGCAGCAAATTAATCCAGAAATTCAACCTGCGGAGCCCATCCGGCTTGGCTTCGTAACCCAACTCAGCTACAGTTTCCAGCAAATGTGGTTGCATCCAATTGTGGATTTTTCGCTGCCGCCTGGGCGCGTCTTTCGCAAGGTTTCTGCCTGGCAGTTACTGAATGTTGCGAACCTGCCGGATGTACTGAATTATGCACCCACTTGGGCTGTCATGATCGTACCCGGTGGCTATGCCCAGGCTGGCGTCGAAGGAGAGGGTGAGGATAATTTAAAGCTGCCTGCGGCTCTGCGCTACTGGCGCAATCAGCAAGATCCACCCGATTTGCGAGAAACGTTGCCGGCTGGTGAACTACATGCCTATATGTTTCATCACTTTTGGAAGGGACGCTTTGTGACGCCAATTCCCGATGCGTGGATGATTTTGGCAGTGGCGATTGCCACCAAGTATGCCCTGAGCATGTTGGAATGGCGGATGACCAGTCGGCGCCAGGGTTGCTTTATCCTCCTGGGTGGCAATCTTCTATATACTCTGGTCAGCTTTCAGCTGTTTGTTTCTTCAGCAGCAATTGCATTACCGATCCTGCTGCCCATGGTTACGATGTGGCTTTACGCAACTCCGTGGCTCCTATCCCAAAAACGTTCTTAAACGAGTTCTAGAAAATATCCGATGAAAAATATTCGATGAATCTTCATTGATGCCACCATTCATGTGTTGGTAAGGCTCAAAGGTTTACTTGAAGTTGTCGATTTTTTGTACGCGGTGTGATCTGTAATGCGATCGCCATTTGGTGGAATTCGCACTTTTCGATATCACTTTAGTGTGTTCAAACTTGATTCGTGATGAGGTCTGTGATGGTAAATTTGCATTCTAAAAATTGGTTTTGCTTGCTGCATCAACCTGCCAAGCGAATGCTTTCGGGGGCTATGGCGTCAGGGGTGATGGTTTCAGGGGTGATGATTTCAGGGGGGATGATTTCAGGGGGGATGGTGCTAGCTCTTGCCCTCACTTGGGGCGCACTAACTCAGCCCGCTCAGGCATCGTTTTGGCAGGGCCGATTTCGCAGCCCGCCGCCACGCCCTCCTAAAGATGCCACATCCAGAGGCGATGACTTTTGTGCGATCGCTCCCTTGGCTACGACCGATACGGGAACGAATTGGGTGTGGAGCACGCAACCAACGTTGGTATGGCAGGGAGTCGCCACCCAGGTGCACGTGTATTCTGTCGGGTCACGCCAACCCGTATGGCAGCAATCTATCACTGCCCAACAGCAAATTGCCAATCTAGATACCGTTGGCAAGAGTCCGGTATATCAGGTACAGGTATCGGAGCCGCTTCAGCCCGGAGCCACTTATGAGATGTGGGTTTTTTATGGAGACTTCAGCCCCAATATTGTTCGCTTTTGGGTAATGGATGCGCCAGAGCGCGATCGCATTGCGGCTGAGTTGCAGCAGCTCGAAGCAGCGATCGCGCCTGGAGACATCACCAGTGAGGCTGTGACAACCCAACGCGCCAACTATTTTGCGGGTCAGCAACTGTGGTCAGAGTTTTGGCAAGAGCTGCGATCGCTCAGTGCCCTATCGGGGAGGGATTGGAATCAGTTTCAAAGCAACACGATTGGATCTGTTTGTCCGTTGATCAACACGGCTGGATTTTTCTCGTCTAGCCACTCCACAACAACTGCCGATGGCAAACCCTATCGGGATCACAGCTTCACGCTCGATCAGGCCCAATCGCTGGAAATTGAAGTGCAAAATCCATCCTTTGGCACCCAAATTTCCATCCTGCGATCGCCCACCGATCCCACTTCTACCGAGCCAGCAGAACTCATCCAAACCTGGACGAGCAGTGAGGGCAAGTTGACCGAAGCAATCACATTGTCTCAACCTGGAAACTACCTCATTCGGGTACAGGCTGCAACTGCCCAGGATCGCGGAGAATATCAGCTTTTACTCATGCCCCGCTGGTAAATCCACCTGGCTTAAATCTAAACTCTCTCGACCATGCATCAGCTCGGTCTAATCCCAACTACAGACTGATGTTGCCCCTACATTCACCCCCAAGCCCCTATGCATTACCCGGTTAAATTGCTTTGCTTGTTTACAAGCACTGTTCTTGTCTCTGCTGCTGCACTGCGTCCCCAATCTGCGATTGCAGAGCCTTCTTTACTGCTGGCACAAGCCGCCTCAGCACAAACCGCCGCTCCGCTGTTGCAGGTAGAAGGCGTATTAGAAGACGGTGATTTAAGATTTCCAGACAACAACAGTCTGTACGACATCCACCAATTTGAAGGGCAATCGGGGCAAACCGTTACCATTGTGATGGAAAGTTTGGAATTTGATCCCAATTTAACGCTGCTGAATCCGCAAATAGAGCGAATGGGTCAGAATGACGACGATCACACTTTTGGGGATGGGAATGGGAATGCTGTGATGACCATCACGCTTCCGACCACTGGAACATACGCCATTGCAGCAGGTGCCTCCAGCGCCCAAAGCAACGGCAAGTATATGTTAACGGTGTTGCAAGGCACTGAGCCTAGGTTTAGTGATGTGGCACAGCGCCAAGCCCAAGCAAGGTCGCTATATCAACAGGGCCGTCAGCAAGCCAATCGTGGGGAATACCAGTCTGCATTAAGACTATACGAACAAGCAGTGGCCATTTACCAAGAAATTGGCGATCGCCGTGGTGAAGGGACGACGTTCAATAACATGGGTTTAGCCTACTCTGGCTTAAGAAATTACGCGCAAGCCTTGAACTATTATCAACAAGCCTTAAGTCGTCATCGTGCAATTGGTAATCGCCGGGGTGAAGGGATTACCTTCAACAACATGGGCTCCGTTTATACAGATTTAGAAGATTACCAACAAGCCTTAAATCACTATCAACAAGCCTTAAACATTCGCCGTGAAATTGGCGATCGCCGTGGTGAAGGCGTAACGCTCAACAACATGAGCATGCTCTACTATCAATTGGGAAATTATCCGCAAGCATTAGACGGCCACCATCAAGCTCTCGTCAGCTTCCGTGAGGTGGGCGATCGCAATAGTGAAGGAATCGCGCTGAACAATATTGGCGAGGTTTACAGCAAGCAGGGAGATTATCCGCAAGCCCTAAACTACTATCAGCAATCCCTCCTAATTCAGCGTGAGGTTGGCGATCGACGTGGTGAAGGTGTCACGCTCAACAACATTGGCTTAGTTTATGGCGATCAGGGAGATTATCCACAAGCATTAAACTACTATCAGCAATCCCTCCTGATTCGGCGTGAGGTTGGCGATCGCCGCGGTGAAGGTGTCACGCTCAACAACATTGGCGTCGTTTACCGCAGCCAGGGAGATTACTCGCAGGCATCGAACTATTATCAACAAGCCTTAAGCATCCGCCGCGAAATGGGCGATCGCAATGGTGAGGGCATTACGCTCAATAATATAGGCTTAGTCTACTATTACTTGGATAACTATCCACAGGCATTGGACTATTATCAGCAAGCTCTGGTCATTCTCCAGCAAATTAACGATCGCAATGGGGAAGGAACCACGCTGAACAACATTGGCTTGACCTATAACTATCTGGGTGATTTTTCACAGTCATTGACCTGGTATCAGCAAGCATTGAGGATCTTCTCGGAAATTGGCGATCGCAATGGGGAGGGGACTACGCTCAATAATATTGGATTGGTATACAGAAAATTGGGGGATTACTCGCAGGCATTGAGCTATTATCAGCAAGCCTTGAGTATTCGACGTGAAATTGGCGATCGCAGTGGTGAAAGCAACACGCTCAACAACATCGGCCTAGTCTACCACTACCTGGGCGATTACTCGCAGGCATTGGTCTATTATCAGCAAGCCTTAAGCATTCGACGTGAAATTGGCGATCGCAATGGGGAAGGCAACACGCTGAACAATGCTGGCGGAGCCCACCGCTACTTGGGCAATTACCCGCAGGCCGCAGACTATTATCAGCAAGCCCTAGTCATTTTGCGTGAAATTGGCGATCGCGCTGGCGAGGCTATGGTTCTTGGAAATCTGGGTGATGTCCTCGGTGCTCAAGATCAGCCAGAGTTGGCCATTACGTTCTTAAAGCAGGCTGTGAATATGTATGAGTCAATTCGCGGTCAACTAACTGCGCTCGATCGCGAGTTGCAAAACTCCTACACGGATACCATAGCTGGCACCTATCGCCGTCTGGCCGATTTGCTGCTGGCTCAAGGGCGATTGCTAGAAGCAGAACAAGTCTTGGAACTGCTAAAAGTTCAGGAAATTCGAGAATATACTCGTGGGCAAGTGCTCGATGCCACCACCCGCCAAGTAACCCTGAGCCCGCTCGAAGCCGAAATTGTGCAGCAGTACGACAGCATTATCGCCTTCGGCCAACAGGTCAACGATTGCCAGCAAGATGCAACCTGTCGCCAAAGCCCTCGCTGGCAAGATTTGCAAACTCAGCGTCGGGCATTAACCATCGAGTTCGATGCCAAAGTAGCCGAGTTTTCGGCAGAAGTGCGCCGCCGGATTGCGAATGGCGACTCCATTGTAGACGTGCGACAACTCACCAATATTGGGCAGGATATTGTGAATGCTCAACCCAGCACTGTGTTGATCTATCCCGTTGTGTTGCAAGACAAACTGTGGATACTGTGGATTACCGAAGCAGGCATTGCTAATTCGATTGAGGTGCCCGTTGGCAAAGCAGATATTGATGCGGCGGTGCTGGAGTTTCGCCGCCTGATGCGGCAGTGTGAGCAAAGATCATGCCGAACTGAGGCCGATATTGCTGCGATTCAAACCGTATCGCAGCGGCTCTACAACTGGCTATTTCCCGATTTGCTGGAGGCCGAGCTACGCAACAACCAAACCCAAAATTTGGTGTTTGCTCTGGATCAATCGCTGCGCTACATTTCCATGGCTGCCCTGTTTGATGGTCAAAATTACTTGATTGAAAACTACACCGTTTCCACCATCAATGGCGCGAGTCTCACCAATCGCGATCGCCCCCTTTCTGCAAATCCAGAAGAGATTTCAGTGCTGGCATTGGGACTTTCCGAGGCGGTGCCAGCAAATCCTGCAGCCGGCCTTCCTGGGTTTTCGGCGCTAGATCATGTGCCCGACGAAATCAGCAGCATTGTGCAACAAGCAGATGGACGGACGGTTCAGGGCATTTACCCGGGCTCCACCCGACTCAATCGGCAGTTTAATGAATCGGCTATCTTGAATGCACCAGGCCACCAAATTTTGCACATTGCGACCCACGGCAAGTTTGATCCGGTCAGCCTGGATGCCTCTTTCTTGATTTTGGGAACGAAAGAACCGTGGCGAATTTCTAATCTGCGGCTCGATCGCCAACTCTTTGCCGATGTGAGTTTGGTGGTACTTTCGGCTTGCGAAACTGGATTGGGACAAGATGACTGGTCAATGATTGATGCTCAAGCTAATGGCGTAGAACTGCCAGATGGACGAGAAGTCTCAAGCATTGCGCAAGCATTTGTGGATGCGGGAGCGAATACGGTTGTAGCGTCGCTATGGCAAGTAAATGATGCTGCAACTAGCACATTAATGCAGCAGTTTTATCAGGCACTGGCGCATGATAACCAGGAAGAGTCAGTTGCGATCGCCCAAGCCCTGCAACAAGCTCAACTACGGCTATTACAGGGTGATTCTGCCCTGCAAAATGACGACAGCCGGAGTGCAACAGTGCTAGTAGAGGATCCATCTGTACAGCAGCAAATTGAAACGTCAGCATTGGCCCATCCCTACTATTGGTCGTCCTTCATCATCATTGGCAATGGCCTGTAGAGATCCAAACATCTAAGGAACTAGCCTAAAATCCTAAAATCCTGTATCGCTTGCTATGTGGGCAGTACAGGGTTTTAGAGCCTAGTTTTTAATGGTGTCGAGGTACTTAATTGGTCGTGTGTGCTGTAGAAATGAACGAGTGAATCTAAATCACTGTTAGAGGTCTTGCCTCGGTGAAATAGGGCAACTTGATGCCCTTGTTCGATTAATTGACGAGTAACATGGGAACCAACAAAACTTGTTGCCCCGATTGTAAGAATGTTTATGACAGAGGATCAAAGGGGGACAATTTGGCTGACATGCCCTGCAACAATTTGCCAACGATGGTTGCGCTGTAACCAGACGCGAGTGAATCGATAAACTTCAGAAAAGACTTGATCATTTAGGGTTCCCTCAATGTCTGCTTTTAAGACAACGACAACACAATCCTGGCTAAAAGAATGAATTTGGCGATCGCGAATATCCAACTTTGTAAATCGAAAGATTCCAGAACGATGGGCTTCCAGATCGTGTTCTTTGTTGCTCACAAACCCTGTGTGCATTGTCCAGACTAAATCATCCGCAATCAGATCATCCAACACAGCAATATCACTGTTGAGCATTGCTTGTCGTAATCTCTCTTCCATCTCTTCAATTAAGTTGTTTTCCATTGAATGATGTTGCCTCATTAAACTCTATAGTTTGGATGGAGGATTGAGTGCCACTGTCAATAAAGCTGCTGCAATGAATGCGGCGATCGCCCGAATATGATTCCAAAACGTCCAGTCCGTCAGGTATCTAGCCCAAAGATTTGCACCCTCCGTACTATTGGGATCGGCAACAGCGAGTGCATTATTAAGCGGAACATTAAATACCATTGTCACGCCAAAACACCCCAGCAAGTAGAACAAAGCACCCACAAGCAAATAAGCACTACCGGATTGCTGCCATTGAAACAGTGAAGAAACCATGAAAACTAGACAAACAACACTCGTACCCAAAAATGCAAGCATAAACCAGAGGTTAATCACTGTAACGTTGATGGATTGCATTGTGGCAATTCCTTGTGCCGGAGGCTGTTGAGCCAGAGCCTTCATGACAAAGGTTGAGAAGGCAAAAAACACCCCAGCAATTAACCCACAGCCAAGGGCTGCAATCAGTTTTAACGGGAAATTGAGCAGTTCAAACATGACCATCACCCAGTTTTAGGTTGAGTAGAGATTATTCCAGCGCAAACGAACCTGTTTCCAGGGAACCCGCAGGACGGTATACGCAAACGACAGTACCTTGACTGGTCGTGCTGGAGCGAATGAGGCGCAGAGTAAAGGGCACCTCAACATTGTCGAACAGCCGCTTTCCCGTGCCTAGAATGACTGGAAAAATTAAGAAGCGATATTCATCAATCAAATTATGATTCATCAACGTTTGCGCCAGGTTACAGCTTCCATGTACCTGAATTTCACCCGAGAACTGCTGTTTGAGCTCGGCAACCTCTTTTGCAACATCTTGAATCAGTGAAGTTCCCTTCCAGTCAAATGATGTTTTGGAGCGAGAGGCAACAAATTTGGGCAATGAGTTTAGCTTACTGGCAACCAGATCCTCTGGGTCGGGGAAATTGGGCCAGTAGGCTGCAAAAATGTCGTAGGTAACTCGCCCGAATAAAAATGCCTGTGCCTTCTCAAATATTTTGTCCATGACTTGCCCCATATCCTCATCTGCATGGGGAACAAGCCAACCTCCGTAGGGAAAATTGCCAGACGTATCTTCTTCGGGGCCTCCTGGTGCTTGCATCACACCATCCAGTGATAGAAACGCGGTCATGGTTAACTCAGCCATATGATCCTCCTTCAATATGTACAGGACTTACGCAAGCCCACTAAATCTGGTGTTTTGGTGTTATGGGTAGGGTGCTTCGCACCCTACCCATAACACCAATGCGTAAGTTCAGATGTAGTTCTAAATAGATGGTGTAACACTATGCATTCAGCGGCTCGCTTATTGATCGTGTGACAAGTATGGGCTCGACCCTGCTAAGCTGCTGCCACTGCTGGGTAAACTCACGAGCCATGCGATAAGAATGAGACCGCTTTCTGCGCAGACTGGCATTCATGTGGCGTGCCTGGGCCATCTGTTCCTCCTAAGTCACAGGTTGATTGCTTGAGATATTTTTAGATGAGGAAAATCTCTATCTCCTCGCTATCTGATTCTTGCGCCAATACCACATTCTTGAGATCTGTTGCTGAAGTGATTCACGCAAAAATCTATCAATAGATAGAGAAATTGCGTTCTCACCTCGTTGGGTGAAGTCAATTGTGAGAGCGATTTGAGAAAGTATTGCCTATATTTAATGCGTTTAAACTTTTTAATTCGATTCCTGTACTGTCCATCACTTTATCGTTCGCAAAAATGGCTTGTTTGGTTTCTTTTCAATAGAGAGAGAACCTAGTGTGGGTTTGTGTTCTTCTCTCACTGAAATGATTCCAGTTCATGTTGTGCAGTTGCCTCGATGTTGTGCTTAGATGTTGTGCTTATGCCATGGGAGAAGAACCGTAATGCAACCCTTGAAGGATAAGATTGCGATCGTTGCGGGAGGCACTCGTGGAGCAGGTCGAGGCATTGCAACCGAACTAGGTGCAGCTGGAGCAACGGTCTACGTGACAGGACGCACAACTCGCACTCAACAGTCAGACTACAACCGTCCAGAAACGATCGAAGAAACCGCAGAGCTGGTGACTCAAGCTGGTGGGCAGGGTATTGCGGTTCAAGTGGATCATTTAGACCCAGAACAGGTGCGATCGCTCATTACTCGGGTTGAGCAAGAACAAGGGACGTTGGATATTTTGGTCAATGATATTGGAGCAGAACACTTCGCAGAGTTTGATAAACCTATTTGGGACGTTGATTTAGAGCGAGGATTGCGTCTATTACGGTTGGCGATTGATACGCATCTCATTACCAGCCACTTCGCTCTACCGCTGCTAATTCAAAAACCTGGGGGCCTCGTTGTTGAACTCACCGATGGAACAGCAGATTATAACCATGGGCACTATCGCCAAGCGGTAATGTATGACCTCGCGAAGAATGCAATTATTCGCATGGCGTGGGCGTTGGCGCAGGAGCTTCAACCGCATTATTGTACGGCGGTGTGTCTAACTCCAGGTTGGCTGCGCTCAGAAATGATGCTCGATGGTTTTGGGGTGGGCGAAGCCAACTGGCAAGATGCGATCGCCAAAGAACCTCATTTCATTATTTCCGAGACGCCCCATTATGTTGGGCGTGCCGTTGCCCATTTGGCGAGCGATCCAGATGTGGCTCGTTGGAATGGTCAGTCTCTTTCCAGTGGCCAGCTTGCCAAAATTTATGGGTTTACCGATCTGGATGGTTCGCAACCGGATGCTTGGCGCTACATTCAGGAAGTAACAGAGATGGGTAAACCCGCTGATGCTACTGGCTACCGATGAGGTTGCCACGAGCTTATGTCTCTAGAGGCCCAAAGGGTTTCGCATCGGAGAAATCATAGATATCGATCGCACCCTCCTGCCGAATCATGCGCTTCTTCAAACGTGGAAATTCGGCAATTTCAATATCCAGATTTTCTCCACCTGACAAATAGACCAGATCCTCATTCCCAGTATTTCTCAAATGGTGAGCGACTGAAGGCGTAGGAAAGCCCATGAAGTCTCCTGGATGCACCTCAAATTCTGCGTCATCAATTTCTGCTACGCCATGGCCCGATAGGATATAAATCCATTCCTCTTCTCGATGGTGAGAATGGAAGATGAATGATTCCTTGCCTGGTGGGACCCTGATGAAGTTAATTCCTGCGCGCTGAAGCCCAACCATCTTTCCAAGTTGAGCGCCTGCTAGCTCTGAGTTTGGGTTCCAGGGATGGGAAAAGCTGTGCAGGTTTGACAGAATCTGTTCGGCTCGAATCAACAAAGGGTGTTGCTCGGTCATGATGATACTCCCTCATCGTAAAAGGGTGACCACTCCATGATGCCGCACTGCTGCGGCATCATGGAGTGCGGCATCATGGAGTGCGGCATCATGGAGTGCGGCATCGGTGTGGACAGTGCTGAGATGCCTCCGTAGACTGGGTTGTATCTCCAGGAATTTTAGCTACTCGTTGTCAACTGTGATGGGTTACTCGACAATTGCCAAACCTATCAGACCGAGTAAGCAACTGAATTGAACTGCTAAGCTCGCTATTCGCAACCTTGGATCAGCACCCACAATATGAATGATGGAGTGCAAGAGCCGAAACGTGATGTAAATACTAATTAGCAGATTCACCCCGCCACCGAACACTCCCCGTATCGTCAAGAGAAAAACGATTCCTAAATACAAGGGAAGGTTTTCAATCAAATTCGCTTGGACTCGAAACAGTCGCCACATCAGGTTTTTGTCATCAACCACTGCAAAATCTTCGGGGCTGCCGCCGATCGCTAAATGTCGAATTCTGACAACAATTAAGAGAATGACAACGGCAATCACCCAAAGAATAAATAGGACTAATCCCCACAGTGGAATGGTCATGGGTTGAATCGATAACGGTTGAGCGATCGCCAGCCCTAGATGATGTTCAAGTTGCATCTTCTTTCTCCTGTAGCATCTTCTCCTACTGTAAAAAGTAGGCACAGCAAGACTCTAGAAAAAAGTTGCACAAATTTGGAATATTATTGCGATCTGTTGGAAGTCGATTGCGATTGCAGAAGTTGCTTAGGGGTAACGCCAATGATGCGCTTGAAGTGGCGCGTTAAATGGCTTTGGTCACAAAAACCTGTTTGAGTTGCGATTTCAACAATACTTAGATTGCTATGTTGCAAGAGGTGTTTTGCCTGATTTAGCCGACACTGTAAAACATACTGGTGAGGGGTAATTCCCATGCTCTGCTTAAACAGGCGTAGGAAATGATAGGGACTGATTTGGGCGATCGCTGCGATCTCATCCAACTTCAAAGTCTGATGGAGATGCGTGTGGATATACTCCCGTACCAGCGCCAACGTTGCTGGGGGTAAACCATGAGCGTGACTAAAAAGCTTGGGTCGAGTCACACAATAATGTCGCAATAGATGAATCGCTAAGGCCGTTTTTAAGCTGTCAACTAGCAAATGGCTGCCCATTCCTCCAATCTCAGCTTCTTGCCTGAGAGTTAAAAGGAGGTTGTGGATTAAGGGATCGGACTTGCTCATAAACTGGGGTTGTAATTCGATCTGGTCAGAGTTAACCCAGTCTTGCCCAATCTGTTTGAGAAGAGTCGGCTCAACAGCCAGCACCATAAACTGGGCGGGAGTATCCCAACTACAGGAATGAGCTATCCCTGCTGGAATGATGGCAATGTCTCCCGGCTCTCGTCTTTCGCGCGATCGCTTGCCATCGAGCGATCGCATCCCCGGTGCATAATGATTCGATGAGTCAGCAAACCCACAAGCCAATACATGCATGGAGTGATGGTGTTCGTCTGTGGCAAAGGTTGGTTGCTGGTGTAGTTCTAGATGAAGCCCATGCCAACCCACACTCCGTAAAACGGCAGGTTGAGGAACAATGTGATCCGATGCTTTGTCTTGCGCGTAATCCAGTAGCCTGACAGAAGACATTGATTTTCTCATAACCTGTCGCAGCTAAAGAATATCTTCATTGTGCCCGATTTCTGCTTTCTCAGGTGTTTCACCTTAGTTGAATAAGAGTTGAATAAGTCAAAGCATCGATTGTTGCGTGCGTGTTGCGTGCGCAACAATCGGATTTTCTGAGGGTCGCGCACCGTGCAACCCTTAGAAAATCCCTGAAAAAACGAATGTTTGTTTCGATCGGGCAAGCTAGGCGCTACGACACGCTAGGATGCCTTAACGAAGATGGGTACGTCAGTGAGCGCCACCTGGTTGAAACGACTTGGGATTCATGCCTCAATCATTATTTGCACAAGAGGTCTAGTGTATGAGTTTGGAACCTGGGGTAGGGGCGATCGGAGCACCTGCTTCCGAGATTGAAATAGATGCTTCCCTAGAATCTTTTTCCGTTATGTAAATGGAGCGATCGCCCATGCTATCAGCAGAATGCATTGCCATTGTGACAGGTGCAAATCGTGGAATTGGGCTGGAAGTAGTGCGGCAACTTGCTCACAAAGGGATGACCGTCATTCTCGGTGCGCGAGATCTGGAAAAAGGGAAACTGGCCACCGCAGATATGCTCAACGCAGGGTTAAAGGTTGTGCTGCATCAACTGGATGTTACCGATCCGCAAAGTGTTACTCAGCTAGCAGCGCACATCGAGCAAGAGTACGGACGCTTGGATATTTTGATCAACAATGCTGGTATTCTCTACGATACTTGGCAGCAGCCCAGTACAGCAGATTTTGAGATTGTGCAGGAGGCAATTAACACAAATACATTGGGGCCGTGGCGAATGTGCAAGGCGTTGGTTCCCTTGCTGCGACGGAGTCAACATGGCCGTATTGTGAATGTTTCCAGTGGCGCTGGAGCGATCGCCACGATGGATAACAGCACCCCTGCTTATAGCGTTTCCAAAGCAGCGCTCAATGCTTTCACGCGCTCTTTGGCGGCTGAACTGAAGAGTGCAGGAATTTTGGTGAATGCTATTTGCCCTGGCTGGGTGGCAACCGATATGGGAGGGACTGGTGGGCGACCTGTAGAAGATGGCGCGGCCAGCGTTGTTTGGGCTGCCATGTTGCCTGACCAGGGGCCAACAGGTGGTTTCTTTCGAGATGGTAAGCCTGTGTCCTGGTGACCAATCTCGATCCTATGCGTGTCACTTACTGAAATTTGAAATGCGATCGCCCGGTTAAGCGACAAAGCCACACTTTGGAGAAACCCAACATGCAATCACCAGATTTAATTGGGAGTTATGAAAAACGGAAGTTTTCATCGTTTCGTAATCCCACGATTGATATTCTCATTTGGGGCCGTCAGCGGCATCACATTCCGATGTTGCTTGAGGTTGATGTGACCGCAGCACGGGAGGCAATTGACCACCAAAAGCAGCAGGGGAAACACTTGAGTTTCACCGGCTGGTTTGTAAAGTGTATTGCTCAAGCCGTCAGCGAACATAAGGCGGTTCATGCGCTACGGCAAGGGGACCAACTGATCATTTTTGATGATGTAGATGTGACGGTCATTGTAGAGAGGGCTGTTGGGTCAACAGACAGCCACGAAACATTACCAATGCCCTACATGATTCGACAAGCGAATCAAAAAAGTGTGGCTGACATCTCTTCAGAAATCCGCGCAGCCCAGCAACATTCCGTAGCCCTAGGAGAGGTGCAAATTAATTCAACTCATGCACCCTGGGTAACAAAACTCTCAACTAGGGTGCCCAAGTTCTTGCGTGATTGGTTCTTTTGGCGGCCTTTGTTTCGTAATCCTTTTCTGTTCAAACGCATGATGGGAACCGTTTCGGTTACGTCTCTTGGCATGGTAGGGCAACGTGGAATGAGTTGGGGAATTCCCATTGGCATTCATCCGCTCATTGTTTCTATTGGAGCGATCGCCAAACGTCCTGGGGTCGTTCACGATCAAATTCTGATTCGTGAGTATGTGGGACTCACAGTACTGTTTGACCATGATGTCATCGATGGTGCGCCAGTGGCTCGTTTTATCAAACGATTATCAGCATTAGTAACCCAAGGATTTGGATTGATCAGCGCATCAGAAGAACTTGACTAATTCGCTCATGTGCTTTGGGGTGGGACTATGCTTCATCTGAAGACAGTCCCACCCGTTGAACGAATCACAGTTCACCTGTGGCGATCAGTTGGATCAACCGAGGTGTTCCTGGATCAAACCCGGCAATATCCCACGACATTGAATCTTGTGGATCAACCAGCGAGATATTGTAGGGAGCCAGGGTTATGTAAACGGCTTTTGCCCCAGGATTTACCTTACGGCGGTACTCGGCTAACGCTTGGCTCGGATGCTTGCGCCCTGCCCAGCTTTCACAGTCCGTCCAGAAGCAGAACACGTCTGCCTTGAACTTGTGCTGGATTGCCCAGTCATAGGCAACAGACGCATCCGTTCCCCCAAAGTTTTGGTTGCTGGCTTTGGCGATCGCATCGCTAAACAAATCCCGCGCTGTAATTTTCAGGTCACGGAAATCGTTGGCAAATCCGCGAATGACATAGTGCGGTTCGGCTTTTGCTGTTGCCAATGCCATCGTGGTTGCAATCTCACAGCAAGTCAGCCCAATCGAACTTACGCTGTAAGAGGACATGGAACCGGAAACATCGATCGCGTGCAGAAACACCTTGCCCGTTGGCTGTATGACATCAAAAGAAAGTTCCAGAGCTTGCTCCAGAATATCCACAATGCGGGGAACGGGTTGCCAGGTTTTCTGGCTGCGTCCCAACAGCCCACCAGATTGATAGGTCTTGAGAGCTTTCAAAACATCGATCGGGTGAATGCGTCCTTTTCGCAGATGTTCTGCGCTGTTAAGGACTTGCGCAACTCGCTTCAGGTTGTCAGGGTTATCAGCCGCTAGCACACCCAACTCAGTTAACGATCCCAAATTTCGCAGCAAAGCGCCGATTGGCATATCGTTGAACAGCAGTTGCCATGCCTGCTTGTCCATTTTGCCTACAGGAGCTGCCATTTCATGAGTTAACCGACCTTGGGCGATCGCCTCATGGGTTTGCTCTGGATTGCGCTTCAGCCACTCATACCACCAGATTTGAGCCAAGGCATCCGAAGGAATTTCCTGCGGCAGGCCTTCCCACCCCTGAGTCACCCACTGAAACAACTGGTTGTGATCTTCCGTTAGCGGTTTAACGTGAAACAGCCGCAGCGCATCCCGATGAGAAAACCCTTGACGCTGCTGATATTTCAGCAGTTGATAAGCCAAGCCTTTCGCATCCGGATTCGATAACCAGGACTTACCCGCCTCGCGAATAATCTTGCCAAACCCGCGTATGGCTTTGGTATAGCTCAACCACTCGTAGAAATGGCTTCCCGTTCGCACGACTTTGGGAAAGATAGCCTGAAACGCGTGCTTGGCTTCCACCATCTCACCCATCGATAGCAACACCAGTGCCAGCAGTGGCGCACTGTTATTGATTGCCCGTCCATCACTGGCATACAGGATTTCTGAGGCAACGCGATCGGGGTTGAGGGCGATCGCCTGTTTCAAGACTTCGACGAATTCATCCGTCAACTCCTGCTTGCCTGCGTAATAAGCTCCTTGAGCCGTTCCAATCAACAGGCAGCGACGTAGCACACTCCAGATGTCAGCTTCGAACATCCAACCACCAGAGCGTCCTTGAATCATGTCTGCTTCTCGTCCAGGAATCGGCTGGCTTTGGGGTGTTTGTGTTTTGTTCTGTACGAAAAACTTGTAAGTCATCACAACCTCCAGCCCGTTAGGGCAATGTTTGGAAATTGGCAGAGTGGGAGTTGCACCCACATCACCCGCTTGGAAGGCGATAACCCTCATTCGTCGGCCCTTTCGGGCAAGGTGTGAACAAGGATGTGTTAGGCGTTCTACTGTTAAACTACCTGCCAGTGTTTGGTGTAGCGGCGCGGGAGTTGCACCCGCATCTCCCGCGATTAAGGGGAGAGTCGTCCAAAGCGATAACCCACCGCTACGCGGAAGCAAGCTACAATCTGCGCCCCTTGCGGGCAATGGTTGGCGCTCTACTGTTGAGCTAGCCGCCACATGGTTAAACGTTGGGGGGTAAGAGGTGAGGAGCGTTCTCTCATCTCCCTTCCCTTTGATGAATCCAGAATAGGCGGTTCATCTTCCCCCAGGCGAATTGAGTATGGAAGGCTGAAAAGCTTGTGATTACTGGAGTTCAGGAGCCAGGGGAGGTTCAAGACCTGGGGGACTCCCCTAGCTTTGTGACTGCCATCCATCCCTAACCCTTTACGCAAACGAGTTGCTTCAGGGTTGCCACTACCTCTACCAGGTCAGACTGGTTTGCCATCACCTGGTCGATCGGCTTGTAAGCTGCGGGAATTTCATCCAGTACGCCTTCATCCTTACGGCACTCCACTCCCTGCGTTTGCTGGATCAGGTCTTCCAGCGTGAAGTTGAGCTTTGCCTTGTTTCGGGACATTAACCGTCCTGCTCCGTGAGAGCAAGAGCAGTAGCTTGCTGCGTTGCCCTTTCCCTTCACAATGTAGGACTTGGCTCCCATGGAACCGGGAATGATGCCGTAGTCATCTGCCTGTGCACGCACCGCGCCTTTACGAGTTACATACACTTCTTCGCCGAAATGCACTTCTCGCTCAGCATAGTTGTGGTGGCAGTTGACGTTCAGGCAAGGGGTGAAAGGCTGACCATTTGCCAAATGCTTTTCTAGCACTCGCTTGGATCGCGCCATCATCACCTCCCGATTCACACGGGCATAGTTTTGTGCCCACTGCAAATCACGCCAGTACGCCTCAAACTCTGGAGTTCCCTGAACGAAGTGGGCCAGGTCAGGGTCAGGCAATTTTTCGCCTGCCAGCTTTGCTAACTCCTTCGCCGTCTCGATATGGCGCTGTGCCAGCACATTGCCAATATGACGAGAACCAGAGTGCAGCATCAACCAAACCTGATTTTGCTCATCCACGCAGACCTCGATGAAGTGGTTTCCACCCCCCAGCGATCCCATCTGTTTCAGAGCTTTGGCTTGTAGATTCTGTGCGCCAGAGTGCAGATGCTTGAAGTCCTGCCAGCCTTGCCAGTTCAGCACTTGTGCGTCTGCTGCGTCATTTTCGTTGAAGCCAACGGGAATTAGGGCTTCAATGTCTTGCCGAATCTGGTGCAGTTTGCCGTCCAGTTGGCCTGCTACAAACGGCGTTTTGATCGCGCACATGCCGCAACCAATATCGACTCCCACCGCCGCAGGTACGATCGCCGCTTTCGTCGCTACAACCGAACCGACTAGGGCACCCTTACCTAAGTGAACATCGGGCATCAGGGCAACGTGCTTGAAGACAAAGGGTAGGGATGCCACGTTCTTTGCCATTTTGGTTTCATCTTTACCCAGTTCATGGTTTGCCCAGGAGAGCACAGGCTTGGCGGTAGAGAGGTCTAACTTTTCGTAAGGCATGGTTTCGTGTCCTTCTTTTTCGTTTGTTTGATGTTCTAAGAATAGGAAGGACAACTTCCCCCAGGCGAATGGGAGCAAAAACGTCTGCAATGCCTGTGCTACAACGGTTTTGAAGTTAGGGGAATGTCTTAACTAAGGGTACGCCCTCAGCTTTTCCAGCGAGCTTGCTCTCAGCCAGGTTGGTGACGCTGCGGGAGGAGGACAAACTACTCGCCACTCTCCTATGATTTGGAGTGAATTGTTCTAGGAGGTGAAACTATGTCTGAGCATCGGTTTCTACGCCTTTCTGGGTTTACCAAAGCAGAACGGCTTGAGATGACTCATCGTGTGAGTGAAGCGATTAACCAATCGGGAGCCTGGATCACTGACTTTCACCAGTACTCGAATGTTTTAATCTGCATCAACTTTGAGGTTTCACTTGGAGACCTAAGTAGACTCGCAGCAACGTTGCAAGCAACAGGTCTCCAATTGAGCCAGGAGAGCATCGATCAGCTTACACCTGATAACGCATCAATACACAAGCAATCAGAGCTAGCCGGAACCCTGCAAATTACCTTTATCCACAATGAACCCGACTTGCTTCGAGAAGTGCCCGCTGTGCCAGGATGAGCGTTGAGGCAGGCACTTCTCAAAAGTGGTTTTACCTCAAAGACTGTCTCTCAACATTTTGTCATTCGCCCTTGCTTGAGTCAGGATAGAAGCGTTCCCTCAGACCAGATGATCTATGGCTCGTCCCAGTTATGGACCGGAAGCCAAAAAGCGATCGCTCTACCTGTTCACAACCCTGCTCGACTACGCGAACGACGAGTTGGATTGTGATGAGGTGGCTTTGGATGGGTTGCGATCGCAGATTCAGACTCATTGGCAAACCGAGCAACGGTTAGTGGTGCGAACAAAAGTTCGATTCTTAGAAGCTTTGACGAAACTGGCGGAGTCTCCTTTGAATGGCGAACAAATCAAGGAGGCATTGCGGCGATTTGAGGATTTTCTAGAGATCCTGGACGACAATCGCCCCAACAAGGGTGGATCGGAGGTGTGGCATTTTACCCTCAACCTGTGGCACAGGCGCAGCGATCGCACCGCGAACCTGCGTCAATTTGAGCAGGAATGGGAAAAACGCCGTCCCCAGAGATCCAAACAAGTTACAGGAGAGAGTGGGAGAGTGGGAGAGTGGGAGGGAGATGACAACAGCCCATCCACTCATCCACCCATCTACCCATCTACTCACCACCCCAACTGGTGGCAACTTTGCCGTAACAGTCTGGAGCTACATCAATACGAGCGGTTGACGATTAATCCATTGACGGTCAGCGATGGCATGACCTTCAACCTGGATGAACTCTATCTTCCCCTGGGCTTGCTCGAACGCAAGCAGCGGCATCGCGAAACCGATCGTTCATCAGTCGGTTCACCCGTTGAGGACGGAGACGAGCCAGAAGCCACCCTGACCTTAGAGGAATTTTTTGACCGTCTGCGATCGCCCCAAAAGCAACAAGTGGCGATTGTGGGGGAACCGGGTGCAGGTAAAACAACGCTCCTGCAAAAGATCGCGTTTTGGCTTTTGGAGCAACGGGCACTCCCCGTCTGGATTTCATTGGCAGATTTGCAGGGAGCGACACTGGAGAGCTATCTCTTAGAGGATTGGTTGAAGCAGGCAACTGGGAAGATCAGTGTTCCATTAGAGCTTCAGGAAGCATTTGCCCAACAGGTTGAGCAGGGACGGGTTTGGCTATTGCTGGATGCGATTGATGAGATGGCGATGGATGGAGCAACGGCTCTGACCAGTCTTGCCCGTCAATTGCGGGGATGGCTTGCCAATGCTCATATCGTGCTGACTTGCCGATCTAATGTTTGGGATAGCGGCAAAAATGTGCTCGATGGGTTTACGGCTTATTGCAACCGCAGTTTCAGTTATCGAGGTGGAACTGATGGAGATCAGGTCAGGCAGTTCATTGATCGCTGGTTTCAGAACCATCCAGAGTTGGGCGATCGCTTGCGACAGGAATTGAACAACCCCCAGCGCAAGCGGATCAGAGATGCCGTCAAAAATCCTCTTCGGTTGGCTTTGCTTTGCCGCTCTTGGTCACTGGCACAAGGAACTTTACCGCACACAAAATCCCTGCTCTATCGGCAATTTGTTGAAACGATTTATGAATGGAAGCAGGATCGCTTTCCCACTGCGATCGCCCAGCGGCAACAACTCAACGAGGCATTAGGACAGGTCGCACTACGAGCACTTCTGCAGAAAGAAACACGATTTCGGATGTCCGATTCCTTCGCTCAAGCTGCGTTTGCTCAATCGTTAGATCTTATGACCCTGGCCTTACAACTGGGTTGGCTGAATCAGGTTGGCATTTCAGCGACCACAGGCGAGAAGATTTATGCTTTTTATCACTCCACGTTTCAAGAATATTTTGCCGCACAAGCTATTTCAGATTGGCAGTTCTTCTTTGACCCGACTCACGATTTTCCCGTCTTTCATCCTTCCTGGCGGGAGGTGATTCTGCTCTGGTTGGGCAGGCCAGATGTTTCCATGGCAGAGAAAGAGAGCTTTGTTGCCGAACTCATGAGCTTTGACGATCGCTGTGGTGGTTTTTATTCCCATCACGCTTACTGTTTAGCGGCGGCAGGGTTGGCGGAGTTTCCCCAATCTGGGCATGCTCAGACCATCCTGGCTCAGCTTCTCCAATGGCGGTTTGGGGTGTCTCCTGCGTCTCTTGGTGAAGGAGCCAGAGTTGCACTGCTGCAAACCGATCGCCAGCTTGCAACTGCGGCTTTAGAGGAGTTTGTTCAGGTTGCCGAAAATCCCTTTGCTGGTTGGCAGGCAGCCTACACGCTGGGTAAAACGCTTGATCCGGGTAATTCAATTGCGATCGCTGCCTTTGTTCAACTCATTGCCACACTACATAGTGAAGCTCTGAAATTGCAGGTGGTTGAAAGCCTGGGCAGAATCGCGCCAGATCATCCAATTGTGGTTCGTTCCCTGGAAGAAATTCTGGAATCAACCCAGGAGGACAACATTCGCCGCAGAGCCGCCTACAGTTTGGGAAAAATTCATCTCGGTAATTTGAGAGCGATCGCTACCCTGGAGCAGATCATTCACTCAAACAAAAACTCCACATTGCAACTGCAAGCCGCAGAGAATCTCATCGCGCTTGATCCGCAAAATGATGTGGCAAATGCTGTACTCCAGCCTGGGAAGAAGAAAGAGAAGCCACGTCAAAAATCTCAACATCAACGAACCAATCAGCAAGATCTCAATCAACTCATCGATACATTGGAACAACGATTATTAACCGCAAAAGACTGGGCAAATCAACGACGAATTGCTTATCGACTAGCCACCCTCCAACCTGGGCATCCGGCAGCGATCCACTGCTTGTTGCAACTTTTGTTAAACGAAGAGTATTCAACTCATCATAAACGAGTTGTTGAAGACTTAAAAACAGTTGCATTAGAGAGTCAACTCAGCCATATTGTTTCTCAACTAAGCATCTTGTTCGCAGACGTTGACCTTTCAATGTGCGTTCAACTGACAGCGCAGCTGCGTGAGTGCCACAAACTGTTATCGTACTGTGCTCAGCAGATGCACTACACCGAATTCTTGAATGCTTGGTGCAATGGATGAAGAGGAAACCCCGAATGTATTTCGAGTTAAATAGTTAAATATAGGACGGCGTTGAAGATCTGCGATTTCCTCAATTGGATGGGTGTAGTCGGTTCTTTTGATAATTAAGTTCAATTAAAGAGACTACGAATACCTATCAAAGCGCCTTCAAGGAACGTAAAAAAAAGCTTAAAGTGAACATAAGTTTACTAGACGGAGTCCCAGCAGTTTGAGGTAGTTCTAGTTTTTGATTGAAGGATTGATCGACTGACGCGTGCCTGCAACCCATATGACAAAGACGACTTCACCCACGGAATTGAGCACATCCCAAATGCCCTCGAAACCCATTGATAGCAATCGCATTCTGAACCTTTCTCTGGATATGGTTTGCCTGATTGGTCAAGATGGGCATTTTCAGTACTTGAATGCTCGTTGGGAAGAAACGTTGGGGTTGACAACGGCGGAGCTGCTGGCGCACCCCTGGACAACTTTCATGCACTCAGAGGATCAAGCCGCCGCTCTCACAATGCTGGCAACGGCGCTGTTCACGGGCGATCGCTCCACTCAAAATGTGCAATTTGAAAATCGCTATTGTTGTCAGGATGGAAGCTACAAGTGGTTTTTGTGGAATGCCAGTTTTTGTTCTGAACAGCAAGTGGTTTACGCCGTCGTTCGAGATATTACAGAACGCAAGCAGTCCCGGCAAGCCTTGAGGGAAAGTGAAGAACGATTTCGGCATCTCGTTGAAAACGTCAAAGACTATGCCATTTACATGCTAGATCCGGAAGGCAATGTCATCAGTTGGAACCAAGGCGCAGAGCGAATTAATGGCTACACTGAAGCGGAAATTATTGGACGATCTGTTGCCCTGTTTTATCCTTCCGATGCCATTCGGTTAGGCAAACCGGAGTATGAATTGCATGTCGCCGCAACGATTGGTCGCTTTGAGGATGAAAGCTGCCGAGTTCGGCAGGATGGTTCTCAATTTCTTGCCCATGCGATTGTTACGGCTCTGCATGATAAAAATGGACAATTACGAGGGTTTGCGAAAGTTACCCGCGATATTACCGAGCGAAAACGCGCAGAAGCCGCACTCCAAAAGGCATATGATGAGCTGGAAAAGCGGGTTCAGGAGCGTACCGCTGAATTGCTGGAAGCGAATCGGTTACTGCGGCATGAAATTGTAGAGCGAAAGCAGGCTGAAGCCGGACTACGCCAATCTGAAGCCCAGTTGCGACAACAGACACAGCAATTACAGCAAGCCTTACAACAATTGCAAGAAACCCAGGCACAGTTAGTGCATTCTGAAAAAATGTCGAGTCTGGGGCAACTTGTGGCTGGGGTTGCCCATGAGATCAACAATCCTGTGAATTTCATTTCTGGTAATGTCACCTATGCCAGTCAGTATGCTCAGGATTTATTGCATCTGCTAACCCTGTATCAACAGGAATACTCGCAGCCTGCTCCGGTGATTGAGGAAGCTTTGGCGAATATGGATTTGCAGTTTCTATACAAAGACTTGCCCAAGTTGCTCAATTCTATGCAGGCTGGGGCTGATCGCATTTGTCAGATTGTCCTCTCCTTGCGAAATTTTTCGCGGTTGGATGAAGCCGCGAAAAAGCCCGTGAATATTCACGAAGGCATTGATAACACCTTGTTAATCTTGCAGAATCGGTTGAAAGCTCGACCCGATTTTCCAGCCACTGTGGTGAACAAGGTATACGCCAACCTGCCCCTGGTTGATTGTTATGCAGGTCAATTGAACCAGGTGTTTATGAATATCCTCAGTAATGCAATCGACGCATTGGAGGAAAAATGGCTTCACGATTTAATGAATGTTGCAAACCATCGTCAGGCTAAGCACCACGATCGCTCAGCTCCGGTTTCCCAAACCAGTGAAATTTCAAGTTCTGCGATGAGTTTTGCTTGTTGCCTACCAACCATCACGATTCAAACAGAGCAGATCGATGCCGATTGGATTATGATTCGCATTGCTGATAACGGTCTGGGAATGCCGGAGACGGTTAAGCAACGACTGTTCGATCCCTTTTTTACAACAAAACCAGTGGGCAAGGGAACTGGATTGGGATTGTCGATCAGCTATCAAATTGTCGTGGAACTGCACGGAGGACAGTTAACGTGTTATTCCATTCCAGGTCAGGGCACAGAGTTTGCGATCGCAATTCCCTTGCGAGAAAATCTACCGCCACTTTCCTCCAAAATCTTTCACCACTCATCCAGCATTGTGTAGATTTAGTCAAATTCTAGACTTGCATCGCTTCTACCAATCTTTCAACCGTAAGCAGTTTTCGAGGAATGTTACTCCTCGTTCTTCAAGCTTCAATTTGAAATGGTTGAGGAATAATCAAAAACCTTTTGATTTCACACAGCTCGCTGAGCAGATTGAGAAATTGCTCAACCATAGGCTGGAAGGATCAAGAGTAAGCTCCACCATTCAGGGTTAGGGGCAGGATGATGGGTAAGTTGACAAATTTTAATATCCTTTCCACCAATAGGCGTATATCTAGCGGCAGAAACCTTCTCACTTTGCTAATTCTCCACCAGTTCTCCACCTTTGTTCTTTATGGTGAAATCATCAGTTGTTCTGCTGGCTTTTTGAGAAACAACGTAGTTAGTTCAGCCTATTTCTAAATCAGAAATGCGCTGCTGTACGTCAAGTTTACTCACATCAGTTCAGCAGAATAACTTGGCGTTCCAGCCCTTGGATAGCGAGTGTGCGATCGCAGATCCACATCTATACGTCGCTTCCAACTCATCTGTAACTTCTCCAAAGTTCCAAATTATCGGGCGAAATTCATTTCGCCCGCTTTACTCTACTGTCAATAAAAATCTTCGATGAAACTTTAGACAAATTTTGTTTTGATTGAGGTGCAAATTATGGCAAGGCCTATATCCAGGAATATTATTCAAACCCTTATTTTCAGCCTACTTGCTGGAGTATTTACTTTAGGCATTGCAGGATGTGGAGCGGGCTATGAAGGCGAAGTCGGCGAGGAGGGCGAACGAGAAGAAACTGTGGGAGAACAGGGAATTGGTGAACGTGAAGAAGCTGAAGAGGACGATTAATTCGTTCGCTTAATCTGTTCGTTGTTTAGTGGTTTAGGAGATGAATATCCATGAAATTTGAAACAACAAAACTCCATGAATTTGAACATTCTTTTGCGAAAGGATGGGTAGTACGCAGCACCATAGCTGTGATGTTAACGACCGTTTTGCTGGCAGGATGTCAAACTCCTGAGCAACAAACGACAGTCCCTGAAGATCAAAATGTTACCACTGAAGAATTGGTTGACAACCCAAACAAATATATCGGTCAAGTTGTAACCGTGCGGAGCGAACCGGTTGCTGAAATTGGCCCAAGTACATTCACCATGGAGGATGAAGAGTTTTTCGGTAGTGAGCCAATTCTGGTTGTTAATGCCACAGGCGAACTCTTCGTCTTTCCAGAAGCCGGAACCGATGTTCAAGTGACAGGGGAAGTCCGTAACTTTGTTGCTCTGGATATTGAGCGTGAGTACAACCTGGGCTTGGAAGCCGATGACTACGCAACCTACGAAAATCAACCGGCCCTTATTGCTCAATCCATTGCGATCGCTCCAGAGCCAGGTGAATTGGCCAGTAACCCAGAGCAGTACTATGGTGAGCAGCTTGCTGTGACAGGCGAAATTGAGGAGTTTCAAAGTGCCAATGTTTTTACATTAGACGAGGATCAATTGTTTGGTGGACAGGACTTGCTGGTTCTGCGGGCTAACCCAACCACTGCTGCCGAGCCTGCGATCGAAGATGGAGAAACCGTTGCCGTAACAGGTGAACTGCGACCATTTATTGTCGCTGAACTGGAACGTGACTACGAATTCAACTGGGAAGCAGGGATTCAGGAGCAGTTAGAAGCTGAATATCGCGACCGACCCGTGTTAGTTGCCGATAATGTGTATCCCTCTGCAATTCCAGATGACGATCAATAGACATCTTGCATAACTTGTTGCCATGGTCGCGCAACTCATTCCTGCAACCGTTTTCCTAAAACGATTTATGTAAGAGGTTTTACAGAATTCAGAAGTACCCTCCAGATGAAGCAACATCACCAAGCCCAATCCTCAACTCAATCATCACACTCCACTTCAACAGCCCAACAGATCCCGCAACCGCCGCAGGGAGGGCAACGGCTAAAGTGGCTTGGGCCCAGTTTTATTTGGATGTTATCTGCGGCGGGCTCTGGAGAACTCCTGTTTACACCGCGAGTAGCGGCCCTATATGGGTATGCGCTGTTATGGGCTCTACTTGCGGCAGTGATTCTCAAGTGGTTTATTAACCGTGAGGTTGGACGGTTTACCGTTTGCACAGGCGCAACGATTTTAGAGGGATTTAAGCAGCTTCCCGGACCTAAAAACTGGGCCGTTTGGTTAATTCTTGTGCCCCAATTTGCGGTTGCTATTTCTACAGTGGCCGGGATGGCAGGAGCCGCTGCAACAGCGCTCATTCTTGTAACGGGTGGAACCGTTCAACTCTGGACTGTGATTATTATCGTAGTGACGGCTGCAATCGTGTTTTTAGGCCAATACAACGTGGTGGAAACGTTCTCATCTTACGTTGGTATTGCTCGTACGCTTGCGGTGGTGATTGCAGCAATTTTGGTGTTTCCTAGTGTTCAGGATTTAGCCTCCGGTTTAGTGCCGCAAATTCCCCAGGATGTCCAATATCAGGAAGTCTTGCCCTGGTTAGGGTTTATGCTGGCGGGTGCAGCTGGCATGATGTGGTACTCCTACTGGGTAGATGCACGAGGGTATGGAGCAACGGCACTCAAGCAAGAGGAGCCGATCGCAGTGAAGCAACTGGATTCAGACCAGCAAAACCGTTTGCAGGGCTGGGTACAACTGATGACGTTCTCCAATACACTGGCCGTGGTGGGAGCATTACTAGCAGCGCTAGCATTCCTGGTTTTGGGAGGCGAGTTGCTGCGTCCAGAAGGGCTCGTTCCCCAAGAGAACCAAGTCGCGGAAACGTTGGGCAACTTGCTGGGTAATATTTGGGGACCTTTTGGGTTCTGGTTCATGATTGCGATCGTGTTCATTACCTTTTGCAGCTGTGCAAGATGGGTTTGGTCGCATGTTTGCGGATGGAACTCAGATACTCCTGCAGGGGTTTGGCATTCGCCGAAGCCGTTGGACCAACGAAAAGTTTCTGCGGAAGTTTTACATTGCAGTGCTACTGGCGATTCTACCGATCACCATTTATCTCTTTTTCGGTGAACCCGTTGGATTGCTGCAAACGGCTGGTGCGATCGAAGCCGCTCACATCCCGATTGTTGCGGGGCTCACCTTATTTCTGAACCATCACATGTTGCCTGACAAGTTACGTCCTTCTGGACCCACCTTTTTGGGAACTGTGATTGCTGGGTTGTTCTTTGGAGTGTTTGCCATCATTTACCTGTTGCAGTTGACGGGGGTTCTAAGCAGTGGCAGTGGTTAGTTCTGCGTTACGTATTCCAATATCTTGAAATGTTTCCTTCCCTGTTAGTTAGAGGATTATGTTATGAAGTCCACATTTTTCAATTCCAAAAAGTTTCTGTCGGTTGCGCTGATTGTGTCTCTTCTGCCTTTGGCTGCATGTCGAGTTGAGCAGGAAAGAGCAGCTGAACTGCCTGATGTTGATGTAAGCGTAGAGCCAGGGCAGTTTCCGGAGTACGATATCCAAGGTCCTGATGTTAATGTTGGTGTCGCAGAGCGTACGGTAACGGTGCCCAGGGTGGTGGTGGTTGAAGAAGAGGAAACCGTTGAGGTTCCGTACATTGATATTGATGTCCCAGGAGCCGAGCGGGAAGAACGTACGATCACGGCTGAAGTGGAAGTTCCTTCCGCTGGGTACAACCTTGAGATCCAAGATGTTTATGCCGTGAACAACGAGTTGTGGATTATCTCTCGTCTAGAAGAGGTTGAAGCGAATGTACCACAAGCCATCACTCGAGTTTCCGATCGCATTGTTCTGAATGCTCCTGCTTTGCCTGTGCGTCACTATATTGTGGGCGATCGCCCTAGCGGAGTCTTCAACGAACAGTACGAGTTTGTGGGCGATCGCCAGCAGATTCTTCCCCAGCTTGAAGCAGGACGCCAGTTGTATGAGCGAGGAGCCGCTAGCTAAACCATGCTCGACTGGATCACAACCACCATCGCGACCTTCAACTACTGGGGAATTGCTCTGTTGATGCTGCTGGAAAATATTTTCCCGCCCATTCCTTCAGAACTCATCATGCCTCTAGCAGGCTTTACTGTTACCCAAGGCAAATTAAACTTTGTGTGGGTCATTGTGGCAGGCACGGTAGGTTCAATTTTGGGAGCCTTTCCCTGGTTCTACATTGGTCGGCGTGTGGGTGAACAGCGGTTACAGAGATGGGTAGACCGACACGGCAAATGGCTCGCCCTTTCTGGGGAAGATATTGACAAATCAAAACGATGGTTTGACCAATACGGTGGTGTCGTTGTGTTGTTTGGCCGTCTTGTACCCGGTATTCGCACACTGATCTCGGTTCCTGCGGGATTTGAAGAAATGCCCTGGGCCAAGTTCTTACTATACTCCCTGGTGGGAACCGTTGCGTGGAATATCCTACTCACCTATGCGGGCATTCTACTAGGGCAAAACTATCAGCTAATTGAGAAGTTCTTGGGGCCGATTTCTGGAATTGTATTGGTTGGATTGCTGATTTTTGCGGGTGTTTGGATTATGAAACGCAAGCAGCGCAGAAAGAAGCAAAAACGCTAAACCGTGCGTTAAAAAGGCTGCGGAATATTCAATTGCAGTCAGTTCCTAGAACATGGCCTAAGGGGACTTCTAAGCCGAGTCCTTGGGAATATTGAAACGAGGTGATGTATGTCAAAAACTGCACAATCGGACTTTAAAAGAGACCAAGCAACCAAACCGGTTTGCAACCGTATTGCAATCGTTTTTGACTTTGATGACACCTTGGCCCCAGATACCTTTGATGAGTTAATCCACCGTTTGAGGCTGGACGTTAGGGAGTTTCGTCAACAGCGGTACAAGCCACTCAAAGATGCTGGATGGGACCATGTTGCTGCACGGTTTTATTGCTTAATTCAAGAATCCAAACGGCGCAAAGAGAAAATCACAAAAGATTATTTGATTCAGTTTGGACGCGAGCTACAGCCTTTTGATGGGGTCACTGAAATGTTCGACCGCCTGCATCAACAGGTTGGCGAACTAAATCCAGAGATCGAACTTGAGTTTTATTTGATCACAGGGGGATTTGCCGAAGTTGTGCGTCATACCTGTATTGCGCCGTATTTTACAAAGATGTGGGGCTGTGAATTTCACTATGCAGAGAACGGTGAAATTGAGTTTCTAAAACGAAGTATTAGCCACACTGAAAAAACTCGCTATTTGATGCACATTGCTAGCGGACAGGATCAAGTCGATGGAGATGGGCGATCGTTTGCCTATCGCGATATATCAGAAGCAGAACTCCGCATTCCCCTGGCCCAAATGATCTATGTTGGCGATGGTGCATCAGACGTTCCTTGTTTTTCAGTATTGAATGACGAAGGCGGCGTTACTTTAGGGGTGTTTAAAGGAGACACGGCAGCGGAATGGAGACAACAGGTTGAAGTAACGGAAAGCCAGCGGGTCATGAATTTGGCTTCTGCAGACTATCGCGAGGAATCGGAGCTGATGCGATCGCTGGCTTTGGCGATTGAAAGCTTGTGTAAACACATCTCCTTACGCCAGTTGAGTACTGGAGAATGAGGATAGATGCTCATCACAGAGGAGTAACGGAGTGATGAATCAACATCTGTGGCGACGAATTAAATACTTATTACTAGGCGTAGCCGGTTTCCTGTTGGCGCTGCTGCTATGGAGCGTGATAGAACCTTATACCCTTGACCAGGAAATGGTCGCTGCAGAGGTGCCATCACTACCGCAGTCCTGGCAAGGAAAACACATTGCCGTTGTTTCAGATTTTCAGTTTGGCATGTGGATGGCCAATATCAGTACTGCCGAACGAGCGATCGCTCATATTGTTGAAGATCGTCCAGCAGCAGCCATTATTGCGGGGGATTTTGTCTACAAGCCAGGAGAAAATCTCACACCAGAGCTGAATCGCGTAACTGAAGTGGTGCGTCCGCTGACGGCTGCTCAAATTCCCACCTATGCAATTTTGGGAAACCATGACTATGGGGTTAGCACTGCTGCTTCGGCAGACAATACAGGTCAACAACGAGCTAATCAAATTCAGCAGGCCCTGGAATCGATCGGGGTTCAAGTCCTGCAAAATGAAGCGATCGCCATTCCTAACCGCGATCCAGCGTCTGGAAGCGAGCCATTTTACTTGGTTGGGATTGGTGCACATCTGCCCAATCAAGCCAAACCATTAGAGGCGATCGCCCAGATTCCCAACAATGCTGCACGCTTTGTTTTGATGCACAATCCGGCCACCTTCGCCGAACTGCCTGCAGGGACAGCGCCCGTTGCAGTAGCCGGACATACGCATGGCGGCCAAATCCGTATTCCGTTCATGCCGCATTGGTCATGGATGGCATGGGTTGAAGATAAAACCAGTTGGTCATGGCTTTCCAAAATTCAAGGCGATACTGTGCGCGTTTCTGGTTGGATTCCTGGCTATGGGAATGCCAATAATCATTTGTACATTAATCGCGGCATTGGTTTTAGCCATCTGCCCATTCGTTTTAATTGCCCACCTGAGTTAACGGTATTCGTCTTGCAACGAGCAACGTAATCACTCACCCACCATCATGGATCAATTCTTATGAGCCGCCGAAATTCCCCCTTTTCCGATTTACAGCGCCCCGCCCAGAGAGCCGCATCCCATCCCTGGATTGAACGGCTGGCCCGAATTGGCTATGCCGCCAAAGGCGTTGTCTACTTTATTGTTGGCCTATTGGCAGCACAGGCGGCCTTTACAACAGGCGGCAGAACGACGGATACAAGTGGCGCGTTAACCACAATTGTGAATCAACCCTTTGGAAAATTTCTGTTGGTTTTGGTCACAATCGGCTTGATAGGTTATGCTCTGTGGCGACTTGTGCAGGCAGTCTTTGATCCAGAACATGCGGGTGAGGAAACAGATGCAAAACAGATTGCTCAACGCCTGGGTTGTGGGTTCAGTGCGATCGCCTATGGCGGTTTAATCTTAGTCGCTGTCAAGCTCATCATGGGTACGGGCAGTAGTAACGGCAACGCCACACAAGATTGGACGGCCCGGTTTATGGCTCAGCCCTTTGGGCAATGGCTGGTTGGCTTGGCAGGGCTAGTGGTGATTGGAGTTGGAATTTCGTACCTTTATCAAGCTTACAAAGCTGAGTTTCAACGCCATTTCAAGCGGCAACAAATGACTCAAACCCAATTAAATTGGGCAACATGGCTGGGCCAGTTTGGGATTGCAGCGCGTGGCGTTGTGTTTTGCATCATTGGCCTGTTCGTTGTGCTTGCTGCGGTCCACGCCAATGCCAGCGAGGTCAGAGGCTTGGGTGGGGCACTTGCTGCCTTGGCAGCGCAACCGTTTGGCGCTTGGCTATTGGGCATTGTTGCGCTCGGCTTGATTGCTTACAGCGCTTACTCCGTCATTGAAGCCCGATATCGACGAATCATTCAGCCACATTAACCGCTCAAAAATTAGATGCTTTGGGAAGCAGATCATGAAGAAATCTCGACCCAGCAAGATAGTGATTTGGATATTTACTGGAATCGTACTGTTGTTTGGAACCTATGTTCTAGGAACATTTCTATTACAAGAAAGTTCCGATTCAATCCAAGATCAAGGTTTAGACACTGAACAATTACCTTAAGCAAAAAATCAAATGTTCTTGCATTGGTTCGTGAATCAATTGGAGTGAATCAATTTGTTCATATTTAGTTGACTAGTTGAGTTACAGGATTTTTGCGATGAGACACCAAACACAATCCCAAAATCAATGGCGACGAATTGGAGTGAGGGCTGCTCTACTGTCTTGCGGTTTGTCAGTTTCTTTTACAGCAGCTGCGATCGCCAATAGGGCTCAGCCCCAAGTTTCCCAACGTCAACCGCAGGCGAGTCGTTCGGAACGACAACCTGAGCTGCAAATCGCGCAAGAACCAAACGCATGTTACCGGGTTGTGGCTGAAGATGGGCTGTACGTTCGGGAAGAACCCACTGTTTACAGTGAGGCACTGGCCATCTTGAATTTTGGACAACCCGTCACCATCGCGCCGGATGGTACGGGCGGTACAGAATATTGGGCTCCAATTGCAACACCCATTCCAGGGTATGTGTGGGCCGATTGGTTAGCTCCTTGCTAAAGCTTCTGCTTAGCCTGGATGTGCTCAAACGAACGAGGATAGCGTGATGAAGTCCCCCATTGGACAAACCTGTTGGGCGATCGCCGAGGGGTATATTCCTGCCCTAAGTACAGGACAAAAACTTGCAAAGCTTGAGTAGAAGAGGGTTTCATGAGAATTACCACATTCGTCCATGAAACCCTCATGAATCAGGTTACTCTACTTCGAGATGCGTTGCGTCCCCATCTAG
>NZ_JBNXVR010000074.1:0-13433 GCF_050565595.1 Leptolyngbya sp. AN02str
ACATGAAGAGACGATTATTGAAGACTTCTAGCGTTGGGGCACTAGTGGTTGTCCCTCCAAACTGCCGCCAACCGCTCCAGTTCGTGGCTAACGCATCTGTCGAGTAACGGAGATAAATTTGATTATCCGTCCCTCGGTGAACTTGATAAAGCCTGCCATTAAAAGCTTGCAAATCAGGAGCGCTAAGGGTAGCGCCTCCATCTTCATCCCAAGCACTCCACGACGTACCTAATGAGTCCAAGGAGTATCGAGTATAGATTCTATTGTCTTGTCCACGATGTGATTGATAAAGTCTGCCATTAAAAACGGCTTGAGCCGTTTGTGACATCTCAACGGTAACTTCTTCCCCACCCAAATTAATTACTGCTTGATCATTATCTGTATATAAAGCAGATAATTCGCTTCCGCTTAATGAAATCCCTCTAACGAGTGCCGAGAAAATTTCCCCTTCATCCCCAGCACTGTCCACGGGATTGATCAGATCATCAACAAAGTGTCCGACCTCCTCCAAAAGAACACCAACAACTCCTGCAATATTGCAAGAAGCTTGAGCTTGTTGAAGCAAATTATCAGACACATAAATCGTCTGGGTCGAACTTGCAAAAGCTCCATTGGCCTTATCCAGCTGATCTAGGTTCTGGATTTGAACATTTGGAAGATCGTGGAAGTTGCCCTCCTTCCATCGCTGAATTAATGCTTCTGCTGTGCGGCTATCATAAGATGAGCCAAAGGATTGACGAAGTATGTTGGAGAATCCTGGCTCTGCAGCATTGATCGTCAATAACTTGTAAGCTTCCTGCTGAGCTAGCTGAAGGACATTTGGCAGGCTATTGTCTGCATTTTCAATATGCATGGGATTAACTTTGTAAATAGTAAATACTTAGCGTGAGTCAACCCGTTGCCGTTACATCAATCAGGGATAGCTTGCTGCCGACTTCTCAAGACTATATTTTGAAGGCCAAGAAGCACTTTTTTAGTTCATCTTAATGAAGATGGAAGTTGATGTATCTGACAGTGAACCTGATGAGGGATTCGCGTCACATCACAACAATATGTTTAATTCCATCTTGATTGCAGTCTAGATTTATCTTTACTGATTTGAGAGATACATGCTGTCAAGATTGAATGAAGAAAGCCAGAAGCTTACTACCCGATTCTACAGATAGTGAAAATGCTTAGAGGTGGTTTGAAAAGTGGCAATTAGGCTAAATGTCTAATTACTATTGCGGTGTGTCCCATGTCCTGCAACATTCCACTGAACAGAACGATCTCTTTCGATTCAAGGCTGGGAAATATAGCTAGAGTCGCATCTGCTGCATCATGCCTCGAAACATTGTCTTCGCTCTGCTCATTGCCCTGCTCCCCATTCCCGTTGCCGCTCAACTCTCCTCAGTCAGTGTCGTTTCAACAGGCGACGGAGACACCCTGCGCGTCAATCATAATGGGCAGACCGTTACGGTTCGTTTGGCCTGTATCGACAGTCCTGAATCTGACCAGCCTGGAGGCTCAGCTGCATCTGAGCGATTGCGTCAGATCCTGCCTCGCGGTCAAGCCATTCAACTGATTTCGGTCGATACCGATCGCTATGGCAGAACGGTTGGGGTCGTGTTTGCCAATCGTCGCTCGGTCAATTTGCAAATGGTGAGAGAGGGGCACGCTGTCGTTTATCACCAGTACCTTTCCAACTGCCCAAACTCCAGCAACGACCTATTAGCCGCTGAAGCAGAGGCTCGTGCTGCTCGTCGTGGGTTTTGGGCACAACCCAATCCCGTCATGCCCTGGGACTGGAGGCAAGGAACTCGTCCATCTCCCCAATCCAGCACACCGCCACGACCCGCTTCATCCCCGACAGCACCTCGCCCTGCGGCTTCGGTCACGCCATCTCCCCGCGCAACCCGTAATTGCGAGCCCTCTTATCCCACGGTTTGCATTCCTCCTGCACCCCCTGACCTCGATTGTGGTGACATTCCTCATCGTCGCTTCACCGTCAGGCAACCTGACCCGCATCGTTTTGATGGTAACCGCGATGGCATCGGGTGTGAACGCTAATTCACTGGAACTCAAAATATCACTCAGAACCAGTTGAGGCGATCGCGCTCGTTCACAACTGATATCCTCGATCTAAGTTCGAATCTGGATTTAGAGGGCGATTGCTCAAGCACCAGAGATGAACAGTTGTACGGGGCACCCAAAGATGAAAGGCTAATTCGCCTCAACGAGTTGCATGTTATTTGACAAGAAGGGTCGGAGGGCTTGCAAATCTTGCTCCCACTGTGCTTTGCTTTCCTCTTGGAAGATCTGCTCTAGCCCCATTTTGAGCCGCACAACTCCCTCTTCATAGGACACTAAAACATCAAAGACTTGAAAGCGAAACTCTGTTGAGAAGGAGGAATCTGGATCAGAGAAGTAGCGAACAACCTCCGATGGATCTAGTCCGTACATTACCCATCGCGCTTCAAAATGAACGGCTACGGCTTCCCAGGTGGATTTTTTGCGGCGATCGCCAAATTTCTTCACCTCTTCCCGAAAGAGGCTATCAACGATAGGGGTTCCTTCCACAGCACAGAAAACGTTCCAGGCTCTGTACGTTTCTTCCTTCAATTGATTCAGTTTCATCGCCCCTTCCGATTCCAAGAGAATTAGCCCCTTATCCAGGAGAAGAATCCAAAAGCTAGCTTGCCTCAACAAGTTGCATGTTATCCGATAAAAAAGGGCGGAGAGCTTGCAAATCCTGCTCCCACTGCGCTCTGCTTTCTTCCTGGAAGATTTGCTCTAAGCCCTTCTTCAGCATCCGTACCCCTTTCGGGTACGACACTAAAACATCAAATATTTTGAAGCGAAATTCTTCAAAGAACAAATCTCCTGGCTCGGAGAAGTAGCGAACGATATCTACGGCGTCTAAACCATACATGATGGAACGAGCCTCAAAATGAACGGCTGCCGCTTCCCAGGTGGATTTCTTGCGGCGATCGCCAAACTTCTTCACCTCTTCCCGAAAGAGGCTATCAACGATAGGGGTTCCTTCGACTCCACAAAAGACCGTCCACGCTTTGTAAGTCTCTTGCTTGAGTTGATTCAGTTTCATCGCCCCTTCCCCTTCCGATTCCAAGAGAACAAGCCTCTCACCTCGCTGATGCCTTCTGAAGCACTCTGCTTTAACTGGCTTGGGCCTTGAGCATCATTATCCTCTATTCTACGCCTGGCTGCTATATCCCCCACCGTCAAGGCTTCTTGAGCATCGGCAGGGAGTTTAGAGCGATCGCTATCATAGCCTGTCGCCTCATCAAGTTCTCTAGGTGAGCACCCCAGCATTCCTTGAGTCACAATGGTATTGACTTCTCGATAGGTTTGTTTCTCTGCACCACGAGCTTTAAGCTCATCCTTTAAGCGCTTATTCGCTGTGACTCCTGTATACCGCCCATCTTTCGACGGCACAGGAGTGATCTCCCCTGTGAGCAAGTCCGGTTGGCTCACCTCAGAATTTTGTCGCCAGTGATCAAGCCACCCCATCGCCATACCTCTCTTTGTAGAAAATAATTTGAGTAGTATATGTGTTTTGTCGCTGGCCTTCAATGAGGCTTCAGAGCATTGCATCGTGGCGTAGCCAATCATGGCGTTAGCCATTTGCAAAATATTTTGCCCACAGTCTAGCTAGCCTGAATAGAACCGCTCCGTACCCCAATAATTCATTAGAGAAAGCCACAGTCCCAAGCAAAATAAAGCGGTTGCGGAGTGGGATGTAGACACCTAGCAAGAACCCAAGGGCAAGCAGAGCGATCGCACCCACGATTAGGTCGATTGGGGGCAGGGTGAATCGTTGAGGAGTCCCAGCTTTTTTGCCAGTTCCACTCGGGCAGAGTCGGTAGCCTGCATCATACTGCCTATCTCTGCGATCGCAAGCTCAGTACCCAAACGAGAGCCCTTTTGAGCGGCATGCTGCTTGAGGGCATCCTGAAGCGCTTGGTCGTTGCTGACAAACTGTTGCAGCGTGCTATTGAGGCTGGTAATGGCTTCGGTTAAGCGCTCTGTGGAGTCCAGGACCGTGAGGTTAAGTGGGGCAATGTCGTGGACTGGAAGGGGCACTTTGGAGGGCTGAAGGGTAATTGCACCCGATGTGACAGCAGCAGCGGGAGGTTGGGATTGCGCGATCTGGTAAGCAGCGACCAGATCCGGGTTTTGCTCCCAGAGTTGGGCTTTCCAGGCGTCAAAGGGAAGGCCAGAGGTGCGATAGGAGCCCATGAGTTCGATGCAGAGCGAGGTATAACGCTCATCAGGGAGCTTGAGATCGCGCTCAGTGAACCAGGGGCAGGCATCTTTCACCTTTTGGAACCACTGCTGCACCGATTTACGGGAGACGCCATAGTGCTGAGCGATCGCTTTAGTGAATTGGGGTTCGGTGGGGCACCAGAGGGTGGGGTGGACATTCGTACCACCTTCGTGGGAAGTGGCAGGGAGTTCGCTGGGAGCATCTAATGGGGGTTGCACCCCGGTTCCCTGCGAATGGGTAAACGCATCTGTCATCGGCTGAGATGTCGATACATCAAGGTATTCACTCATATTCGTAAGCCTGTGTTTAAGGGGTTTGGCTGGAACTGGCGAAGAGGTAGGAAGTTCGTGCCCAGTTCCTACGAAGCATGGTAGCATAATCAGAAGCTTATAGAAGCAAAAAGCTTCTATAAGCTTCTTGTGAAGATTTTTTATCTGGAGGGCATACGATATGAGTCAGGAGCTAATCATTGATGCTGTTGTGGGACAAAAAGATCGCATTTCTATTGATGTCAGTGATTTGAGGCAGGAAATTGAGACATGCCGAAGTGATGTGGCATGGACAGAGCTACCTTTATCTGCCAAAATTCGAGTTCTCATCAAAGAGCGTCTTGAGCAGCTGCAATCAATCAAAGATCAAGAGAGATGAGGGCCGATTTGAGATGAGCAGCCCTAATTCACCCGTTGATCTGATAGCAATGCAATCGGTAGATGCCCAAGTGGACGCTCTTTTAGAGATGTACTTGGTTCATAATCCCGACTCTCCTGTTCGAGAAATTGTAGAAGAAGCAATCACCAACCCAGACGTGCTCGTCAAAATGCGAATGCTGAACGTTCTAATGACCTTGGGTTAAGTGAGCCAAATAAAGTTTTAAGCCTTACAAGATCTAAATACCCTTGCATCTAATGCAACCGAAGCCAGTCCCAAGTCTGGTTAAGAAATGCAGAGGGAAGCAATGTGAAAGCGATCGCTGTGTCCTGAGAAAACTAAGCGATCGCCTTCAACTAAACCCTTATGTAGGTTACTCATCATGATACCAAAACATTCTCGACGCAAGTTCTATCTTGCGCCCGATCAGCTGTTCAGTGCTGGATATCGCGATGGCATGCATCGCCGCGCACCGCATCCGCAGTTTCAAGACAACGCTTGCTATCTAAAGGGATATGCGGAGGGGTGTCGTTCCCTGCCAGATGAACCCACCATGATTGTGTTTAGCTTTTAGACGGGAAGCCGCGCGCTCTACCCGATAGGGTGAGCGTCGGGATGAGAGGCGCGTGAGTCGAGGTACGTTGCCCGACCAATGCGAAGCGAGGGAAGGCAACAGTGCCGAGACGAACACACTATCTATCGGTACCAGGCAGAGAACTGATATAGAAGCGAATCACCTCTGCCATGCTCAACCCTTTTTTGTCTGCATAAGTTTTTAACTTATCCCACTCTTCATCTGTAACTCGAATATTTAACCGCTTTTCCCTTGCCATTGTGATGCCGTTTGGTAGTACAATAAGAGTGTAAATCATCTAGATTGTTATGGCAAAACATAAGACGGCAGAAAGAGTGACTGTTTCCTGCCCTGGATGTGGAAGAACTCAAATGGTCAGAAAGTCAAAAGTTGTCCCTTGCAACTATTACACCTGTAGTAGAGACTGCAAAGCTAACCCTGATTGGAAGCATCCAGACAAGCCCCAAGGATTTATCCATGTCTACCATATGTGCGCTGCTGGCGCGTTCACTGGGCATGAGTTCAGACCTGCAACTGAAGAGGAGCAGGGATCGGTTAATCGGGCTAAGTTGATTGCTATGGCTGGGCTGCGCCAATTGTCGGAGCAGAACTGATGCGAATTGCCTACCAGTATCGCCTACTGCCAACTTCTGAGCAGCGCGCTGAAATGTCGCGCTGGCTTGATATGTTGCGATTGCAATATAACTGGATGTTGGCGAAGCGGTTTCAATGGTGGGAAGAAAATCGCTCATCCGTGAATGCCTGTCCATTGGTTTGCCATCTTCCAGAGCTGAAAGACCAGCCCGATTACTACAGCCAGAAACGCTCCCTTGTTCCTCTGAAGCAGGATAGACCCTGGTACAAAGACATTCACTCCCAGGTGCTTCAGGACATGGTGAAGCGGGTCAAGTTGGCGTTTGACCGCTATCTTAGTGGTGATAGCAATGGCAACCGAAGCGGCAAACCTCGTTTCAAAGGCAAGAACCGCTACCGCTCATTTACCTATCCTCAAGCATCGATTGAATGGATTGACGGCAGCAAAATCGAGCTACCCAAACTTGGGGTATTCAAGGTCATTTGGCATCGTCCTTTACCGGATGGCTTCAAGATCAAAACTGCCATCGTTACTCAAAAAACAGACGGTTGGTACATCACGCTGACGCTAGAGGATGTATCTGTTCCCGAATTCACTTCAGAGGTTGAGCCAACGGCAGATAACTCTATCGGGATAGACCTGGGACTTGAAAAGTTTTTGGCTGACTCAGAGGGGGAATTTGAGCCAATTCCTCAGCACTTCAGGAAGTCAGAAGAGAAGCTTGCACGATTGCAACAGAAGGTATCGGCTGCCAAGAAAGGGAGCCGTGCCCGAAAGCTGCTCGTTCGCAAGGTTGCCAAGTTGCATCAAAAGATTGCACGGCAACGAAAACAGTTTCATTACGAAACCGCGCAAAAGGTTCTCAAGAAAGCCGATGTGGTGTTTGTTGAGGATCTGAGCGTGAAGAATATGTCTAGACGTGCCAAACCTAAACAGGACGAAACAGGTAAGTTTCTTCCCAACGGTCAGTCTGCAAAGTCTGGACTGAATAAGAGTATTGCTGATGCAGGTTGGAGTCAATTCGTTGACATCCTCACGTTCAAAGCTGAAAAAGCTGGTTCGAGAGTAGTCAAAGTAAACCCCAAAGGAACCTCACAGCATTGCTCAAATTGCCTAAATCGTGTTCCGAAAGAGTTGTCTGACCGATGGCATTCTTGCCCACATTGCGGTACTGAACTCGACCGGGATACTAACGCGGCAATTCTTATCAAAAAAGTAGGCTTGGACATCGGCTTACTCAAAAACGCTCAACCAGCTTCGGCTCGGAAGAGAAGCCCGCGCTGTACCGCCTAGGCGGTCAGCATCGGGAGTATGTCACCAGGAATGAGAGTTTGGATGCTGCACTCCAGTCGCTTCACTGTTGGGAGCAGGATCAATCGTGCTTTGGCTTTGGCACGGTCTCGTTGAGTTACGTCGAGGCTCAATGGATTGTGCTGATATCGAAAGACCTGCATGATGCAGCACTGCCCTTCTAATACTGCCTTCACCCATTAGTAGCGAAACGCAAGCGCATTGAGCTTTGGGGCTCATGCGCTTGCTGCCTCCCTTTAAAGCCCACCGCAGTTGTGGGTCAGTTTCTGATGCAAATTTCAACTCTAGAGGTGGCTGCACGCATCGATAAGCAGCCACCTCACACGCCTCTATTTCTGGGAACATCGCTGATGATCGATCTCCTTGAGTTCCCAGAACTCGGTTGGATTTCCACCTACCTCATGCAGCTCAATGCTCTCACTCAAAAGCGCGATCGCGTGACTGGAGCGATCAACGCGCTACTGGCAGAAGGAGACACCTACCGGGATTGCTGGATTGAAACCTATAGCAAAACGAAGAACGGAAAACAGTATGAGTATCACCAACTGCGGTGGCTGACGGGAGAACGGAAACCATCAGGCCAACCCAAAGTGCAGACCAAGCACCTCTCCCGTCGTGCAGTCGGGAAGGTACGAGGGGCGATCGCGCGAGGGCAGCAGGTGGAAGTGCTGGAGCAGCAGAGGCAGCAGGTGGAGCAGCAGATCTCCAAACTCAAGCGCTTGGCTCAAGCACCTGGTAGACGGTTGAAACGCAATGGTGGAAGCAACCATGAGTTCTAAAACTTTAGAAGCCAACTCCATCCCTATCCCACCGCAACTAGCGGGATTGCTCAAGCAACGGCTGGGTCGATCTGGTACCGGGTTTGATGAGGGAGCATTCTTGCAGCAGTTGCATTACTGGACGCACAACTCGCAAACAGCCGGATGGATCGTTGATGGAGTGAAGTGGGTCTACAACTCGCTGAAGTCCTGGCAAGCCCAGTTTCCCTGGATGAGTGAGTATGGTTTAAGGAGGGCGATCGCCAATCTTAAGAAGCTAGGACTGATCCAAACGGCTCAGCATTGGATCACCTCCTACAGACGAGTCATGTTTTACTGCATTGACTACGAGCAGTTGGAAATATTTTTTAGAGACGTGTGCGATCAGTTCACACATCGAGGTGTGAACAGTGATCACGTCGATACGTGTTCATGTCACACGTCATATTCAGAGATTTCCTCAGTCACTTCTGATTCAGAGCAACAAACGGTTGTTGTTTCACATGATCTTGAAAATATTTTTTCAGTGTCAGAGCGAGATTCAACCCTTGATGTAGAAGTCAAAGAGGCTGAAGAGGACGTCATTTCCCCAGCCAGTTCTGGGAGCAATTCAAGCACTGAAGATGCAATGTTTCCAGAACTAGTGGATGCGGTGACTGAGGCGGTAAGGGAGCCGTTACCTCTCATGTTAAAGCGGGCGATCGCGCAGCATCCAGAGCGAGTTGAAGGGGCAATTCAATATCTCAAACAGCAGCAGCAACGGCGAAAGATTGAGAACCCTATTGGCTATCTCTACACTGCGATCGCTCAAGGGTGGCAGGTCTCTGTGGCTGCTGAGAAGTCAGCAGTCCCCCAAGGGTTTCGGCAGTGGTTTGATTGGGCCAAGGCACAAGGGGTGGCGATCGCGGCCATGATGATAGATGGTGAGCATCATACGCTTCACGTAGAGCATGGCTGGATGCTGACCAAGCAGGTAATGCAGGACTATCCAGCTTTGGTAAAGAGGTAACTTGCTTTTAAGGGGCTTTCTACCTCTTCGGCAGTGTATGCCTCATGGCATTTTTTGGCGAGCAGGGAAATATCATCATTACTGAATTTCAGGCTGTTCAAGACTATGCTTCCATTCAATAGATTTCTTCAGCGAGTGGGAACGACTCCATGGATTGCTGTTCTCCTATTTGCGTTCGCTTGTCTTGGGTTTCCCCAGCGAGTGGAGACCGAACTGGTTGATCCGAATAGTGGTGAGAAGTTGAAGCGTTTCCATTCAATTGGTTTCCCCAGCGAGTGGAGACCCTATATCGACCCTGACACTGCTGAGGAGCTTGAAATCGCGTTTCCATTCAATTGGTTTCTCCAGCGAGTGGGGACACCACTAACGCCTGACGAGGTGCGCGATCGCGCCATCTCGTTGGCTGAGTTTCCATTCAATTGGTTTCCCCAGCGAGTGGGGACTGTGCTGCGGGCTCTGTTATCAATCTCAGTGCCAATAAATAGTTTCCATTCAATTGGTTTCCCCAGCGAGTGGGGACTTATCTGCTTTTCCTTCCGGGGTATCTAGGTATCCCTCTGGTAGTTTCCATTCAATTGGTTTCCCCAGCGAGTGGGGACAACTTAAGTAGTGATAAAGGGTATACGTGGCAGAACTACGTTTCCATTCAATTGGTTTCCCCAGCGAGTGGGGACGCTTGATTACATTCTCATTGGCAGATTCACGATTATAGTTTCCATTCAATTGGTTTCCCCAGCGAGTGGGGACTCGCGCAAATCGTTAATAATCGCACGTTTACCTTTTATGGTTTCCATTCAATTGGTTTCCCCAGCGAGTGGGGACTAAAAATAACCAATATCTATACAAACTTCTTAAGTCGTTTCCATTCAATTGGTTTCCCCAGCGAGTGGGGACACTGCAAATGGTGGCGATCGCAGAAACCACGATCATCAGTTTCCATTCAATTGGTTTCCCCAGCGAGTGGGGACCTTCGATTCAGTTCCTACGCTTCAGCGCTGGTTTGAGTTTCCATTCAATTGGTTTCCCCAGCGAGTGGGGACCTAACGTTTAGTGGATTGCCTGTTGCAGTGAGTTTGGCGAGTTTCCATTCAATTGGTTTCCCCAGCGAGTGGGGACTGGCTGTCTGAAAACAGCGACAAAGGCCAAGAGATTGTTTCCATTCAATTGGTTTCCCCAGCGAGTGGGGACATTACAGTTATCGATATTCGCTTCTTGCAAGCATGAAGCGTTTCCATTCAATTGGTTTCCCCAGCGAGTGGGGACCCCATGGCCTGTTAGCTACGTCTGGATTCGAGAGACTGTTTCCATTCAATTGGTTTCCCCAGCGAGTGGGGACTATTTGGCGAAACGTACGGCCTGTACACACCCATCATCGTTTCCATTCAATTGGTTTCCCCAGCGAGTGGGGACCCAAATATCTACAGCTCACCAGGAGCGGGGAGTCTATTGGGTTTCCATTCAATTGGTTTCCCCAGCGAGTGGGGACGGATTTGAATTCCCGCACGAACTCGCATCGGCAGTTAAGGTTTCCATTCAATTGGTTTCCCCAGCGAGTGGGGACTTAATCTAAAAGTTCAAAAAGGACTAGCCAGTAATTATGAAACGTTTCCATTCAATTGGTTTCCCCAGCGAGTGGGGACACCACTAAACCAAAACCATATGCTAAACCTATCCAATTTAGTTTCCATTCAATTGGTTTCCCCAGCGAGTGGGGACAATACTCCGTTTAGTTATGTTCATTATACGGGGGATAAAGTTTCCATTCAATTGGTTTCCCCAGCGAGTGGGGACAGAAGATGGTTTCGCAGGTGCAGTTCACGGCGAAGTGCGAGTTTCCATTCAATTGGTTTCCCCAGCGAGTGGGGACATCCTGAAGTAATTCTTAAGGCATTGTACCGAGCTAATAATGTTTCCATTCAATTGGTTTCCCCAGCGAGTGGGGACCGGATATGCTGCTCCTACTCGCCACGTAACTCAGCTCCGGTTTCCATTCAATTGGTTTCCCCAGCGAGTGGGGACCCTATGAATTTTGCAGCACTATACTTGTGTGGGGTTTTAAGTTTCCATTCAATTGGTTTCCCCAGCGAGTGGGGACTTTATAAGCCCGTTAAACCTCAAAAGGTTGTTACTATTAAGTTTCCATTCAATTGGTTTCCCCAGCGAGTGGGGACTACAGGTATTGAGAAACGGCTAGCTGGTAAAGAGGTTTTTCAGTTTCCATTCAATTGGTTTCCCCAGCGAGTGGGGACTTGATCATTGCTTTGTGGTATCACAGTTATTGCCCTATGGGTTTCCATTCAATTGGTTTCCCCAGCGAGTGGGGACTCTACTACCCTCCTACCAGTGACGAGGCGTGGCAATTTCAGAGTTTCCATTCAATTGGTTTCCCCAGCGAGTGGGGACTTGTCTCAACCTAAGATCTACGGCAATACCTGACTCGTCTCGAGTTTCCATTCAATTGGTTTCCCCAGCGAGTGGGGACCGAGTTTAACGATGAAGATTCAGCGATCAAATTCAGAAAGTTTCCATTCAATTGGTTTCCCCAGCGAGTGGGGACTCGAGGCTGACGACGGGGCCCTGTTGCAGATACCGGATCATGTTTCCATTCAATTGGTTTCCCCAGCGAGTGGGGACTTCTTCGGGGCGATAGAGAAGTTCATGTAAAATTACCGAACGAGTTTCCATTCAATTGGTTTCCCCAGCGAGTGGGGACTCGAAGTAGTAATCATAGCCCTCTTCTGCCATTTGGTTTCCATTCAATTGGTTTCCCCAGCGAGTGGGGACTCTGGATAATTTTGCCAAAACTCCTCTAACTGATTTGTTTCCATTCAATTGGTTTCCCCAGCGAGTGGGGACCCTATCTATGACTGAGATCAATAGCGCGATCGCACTTAAAGTTTCCATTCAATTGGTTTCCCCAGCGAGTGGGGACTCGCCTAAGAGCGAAAGAGAATGGCTGCTACTCACTCCAGCGTTTCCATTCAATTGGTTTCCCCAGCGAGTGGGGACCTACTCGATGAAAAATTTCGGGAAATTGGATGGATTAGAGCATGTTTCCATTCAATTGGTTTCCCCAGCGAGTGGGGACTTATCGCTGAAACTCTTTTGGAAACAGAGGAAAAGATGTTTCCATTCAATTGGTTTCCCCAGCGAGTGGGGACAGGCGGAAAATATAATCACCCTGTATGCGATGTTTTGAAGGTTTCCATTCAATTGGTTTCCCCAGCGAGTGGGGACTATGTTAAATTCAAAAACGCAAATCTAGAGGTTTTTGAAGGTTTCCATTCAATTGGTTTCCCCAGCGAGTGGGGACGTTTCCATCTTTGGGCACTTGTTGGGTTAAACGAGATTGTGTTTCCATTCAATTGGTTTCCCCAGCGAGTGGGGACTAAACCCTAATGGAGAAGTAGTAGCCTTTATCCGTCTGCGTTGTTTCCATTCAATTGGTTTCCCCAGCGAGTGGGGACTTGTTCAAGGTAATAGTATGAAAGCAGTTGTAATTCTGGTTTCCATTCAATTGGTTTCCCCAGCGAGTGGGGACTGGATTCTGTGCTGGTGTGACCCCGGCAAACCCTATGAAAGTTTCCATTCAATTGGTTTCCCCAGCGAGTGGGGACTACCGGAGGAACTGTGGCGCATCGGCAATTGATTTGTATGTTTCCATTCAATTGGTTTCCCCAGCGAGTGGGGACTTTGATTTGGAAAAAGTTTGTACTAAGTGTTCAATAGAGTTTCCATTCAATTGGTTTCCCCAGCGAGTGGGGACCTTTATACCAAGAGACGGGATGGAATCTCTTTTATTAGTTTCCATTCAATTGGTTTCCCCAGCGAGTGGGGACCCAGATACAGTAGTGGCACCTTGTAGTCGGATTGCTCATGTGTTTCCATTCAATTGGTTTCCCCAGCGAGTGGGGACATAGAAAACAACAAGTTCTCGTATAATATCGGAATTGCAGGTTTCCATTCAATTGGTTTCCCCAGCGAGTGGGGACAATTCTGGGGAAGCAATAGCCTCAGATAGGGGTAACAGAAGTTTCCATTCAATTGGTTTCCCCAGCGAGTGGGGACAATGGGCATTTTTGAGGGTTTCGCGACGCGAAACCCTCAGTTTCCATTCAATTGGTTTCCCCAGCGAGTGGGGACCTAAGTAGGGCGTGCTGAAAAAGTATTTCACGAGTTTTAAGAAGACAGACGGTTAAATCTTGGGATTCGCTAGAACTTAAGCAGCAGCCAGGGCGCATTGAGGATCGCGCCACTGCCGCTGCCATCGG
>NZ_JBNXVR010000018.1:0-115308 GCF_050565595.1 Leptolyngbya sp. AN02str
TACATCGGCAAGCTCGTGCAAGGTTTTTGAGAGGTTTTACACTTTTTCTTTGCACTTTAGCAGACTTGATCTCGCTTGAAAACTAGGCACTGTAAACCTTTGCTGCTTTTTTCAGCAAACCCTAGTTACTCAAGCTGACATATTTGCTGCTGAACCTGAAGGAAGATTTATCCGGGGAGAAGCTATTCGTAATTTAGAGGAGCATCGAATCCATCGTTGGCAAGTGCTTATTGCCGGTGCTGGTCAAATGGAAGAAACCAATTTATTTGGACGCTCCATCATTGCGGATGAACGCTTAATCGGTAAAATCGTTAGTCCACATATTCTGCGGCTATCCCCGGTTGATGATTTAGATACAGCTCTATACACATACGCTTTCCTTTGTTCAAAAATTGGCATCAGGATGGTTCATTCTTGTGCGTATGGATCTTCTGTCCCTAGCATCAGTAGCGACTTATTACTAGCTCTACCAATACCCTTAGCTGATGACACCACGTTAAAAAAAATTGCTGACTTGATTCGTATCACTGTTAATGAGCGAGAACGATATGTGCGAGAGGCTCAATTTGGTCGATTGTGTTTAGAAGCATTGCCAGAGATGCAAGAGGCGATCGCCATGTGCCAAGAGAGAAGGGCGCGTTGTGCTCTTTGGGATGGTGAACTGCCTACAATGACGGGATGGACTTATGCTTCTACTGGCAGGGCATTATCTTATTTGAGAAAGAGATGGACCGCTAGGCTAGGTGATTTTATTCAGCCTGGAGGATTGCTATATGGTCCTAGATCTTCTCGTACTCGTTGTCAACCTCCATACGGTATTGACTTTTGGTCACAACGTGACCTCCATTTAATCCGACCAATACCATTCAGAATTCCGACACCAAAACAGCAAGATTCAGGCTTACTTGTACCAGAAAATACATTGCTGATCGCAAGCCGTGGTCAATTTACTGAAGGGGCATTATTTGGCAAAGTGACCATCGCCACAGCAGAAATGGCTAAAGTTGCAATTACTGGAGATGCAGTCCGATTACACATACTCCCAGAGTATGCCCTTCAGCTTTATGCTTTCTTGTCTACTTCAATAGGCTTGCGTCTTTTGAGAACTTCTGCGGTTGGGAATAGCATTCCTATGATGCGGTTAGACCTAGTGAAGAATTTACCAGTTCCTACACTTGACTCATCGATAGCACAACAAGTCAACACTCACGTCAAGAATGCGCTGGAAGCTCGTGTCACAGCAGCCAATGCCGAAAAAGAGGCAGTTCGGATCATTGAAGAGGAGGTGTTACCTGAATGGCTCGCATAATTGATAGCCCTCCAGGGGGAACACCACCCAATAAGTTTGAGCAATCGGTGCTAGACACCTTTCAGCGGCAATTGCCCAAGCAATACTATCTTTTGCCCAACTTCATTTTGAAGCAGGGACCAGAACGCAACGCCTACGAAATGGATATTGTGGTGCTGGCTCCCCATGCCATTTATGTGGTGGAGTGTAAAGAATGGTACGGGCGGCTCACGGGGGATGATTGGGAATGGTTGCTCAACGATCGTCATGCCTTTGGCAAACCAATGGATTTGCTAGAGATCAAATGTAAGGTTCTGAAATCCTTTCTAGGCGCACCTGCCCAACGAGCCAGAGTTTCCCCGCTTTATGTGCTGCCCGATGCCACTCGAATTCAAATTACCGGAGGCTGGAAACAACATTGCCTGACGCTGAGCCAATCCCTTAAATTCCTGCAAGAACCAGCACGCATTGGGGTCACGAGCGCGAGCCTTTCCCAGAGCGATCAGCAAACCTTGGTTCGCATTATTCAGGGATCTTGGGGTAAGCGCATCCGTGCCCCTCGAAAAAAAGTCGGCAGCTATAACCTGGTTGACATGCTTCACGAAGAAGAAGGCGGAGCCAAGACCTACCTGGCTCACCATGCCCTGATTACCGACAACAGCAAATATCGAGTGCGAATCTGGAACCTCTCGCCCCAGCTTTCAGAAGCCGAATCTAAAGAACGACTAAATGTCATTCGTCGCCCCACAGAAGCAGTTGCCCAAATTGGCTCCCATCCTAACCTGCTGCGGGTGCTGCAATTTGATGAATTGCCGAATGAATTTGGCTTTTATGAAGTCACCGAATGGTCTGAATTTGGCACCCTCCACGGCTATTTGAATAATTCCTCTCGCCCTCAACTGACTGTCCGGGAACGGTTGGAAATCGCCGCCGGAATTGCCAACGCGCTGGTGGCAGTCCATGCAAAAACCATTGTCCATCGCAACATCTGTCCAGAAACCATCCTGATCGGCTTTGATCTAAAACCCCATCTGACGGATTTCGATCGGGCTTATCTCAAACGGGGTAGCGCTGCTACTGTCTTTGCTGCCACCAAGACCCGCAACGAAGCCTATCTCCCGCCCGAATTGGCAGATCCGGTTGATTATGATTTCAGTACCAAGTCCGATATGTATTGCTTTGGGGTGCTCCTCTACGAGCTGCTCGTAGGCAATCCACCTTTTGCTAAATCTGAGGAAGCGATCGCCGCTTCAGGCGTACCGCCCCAGCTTCCATCCGATGTGCGCGGCAACGTGCCCCCCGAAATTGATCAACTGGTTCTCGATCTGCTCCGTGTTGATGATTTTAATGCCCGTCCTACGGCTCAGGATGCACTGGATATGCTGAATCAGGTGCTGCAAGGCACAACAGCGGTGAGCATCCCTTCCACCGAATCGACGCAAGAGCCAGAACCCATTTCTTTTACCGAAGGCAGCATTATTGCCAGCTACTACAAAGTTGAGTCTAGGCTGGGGGAAGGCAGCTTCTCAACCGTTTATAAAGTACAGCACGTCGTTCAGGGCAAATACTACGCCATGAAGGTGTTGAAAGATCAGGGACAAGCAGAAGTCATGTTCCAGGAGTTTGGGACAGGGGATATGTTGCCTCAACATAAAAATATTGCTGCGATTAAATGGCTCTCCCGCCTTCCACCTCCCGACAATACCCCGTATATTCTCTCCGAATTCATTGATGGTGAGCCGCTGACTCCTTACTGTGATGGCTCCAAAATTCTGCCGCTTTCGGAAATTCAGCGGATTGTCTTGGCTTTGCTGGATGCTTTAGATGCTATCCACCCTAAAACTGACCGGATTAATCAGCTTAAGAAAAAAACGCTGACGGCTGATGAGGCGGATGAGTTGGAGTTGCTCAGGCAGAGCGGCATTCTACATCGAGACATCAAGCCCCAAAATATCCTGCTGGATCAGCGCAGCAATCCCAAACTGATTGACTTTAATATTGCTGTTGTGGCTGAAAATGCAGTCGGGCGGGGCGGCACTCCTCGCTATTGGGCACCCGATCGGGGACAACCGGAGTGGGAACCCAGTGCTGATCTCTTCTCGCTGGGTGTAGTGCTGTACGAATTAGTCACCCATCGTCACCCGTATGCCAACAACACACCAGGCAATGGGACTCCCTACGATCCAAGGCAAATCGCACCCGAAATTAGCATTAGCCAGGAATTTGCTGATTTTCTCCTAAAAGCTGTCAAGCCCGCTCGCAACCAACGATTTCAGACTGCCGCACAGATGCGGGAAGCCCTGCAACAACTCCCCATCCTCCATGCAGCAACCTTACCTGTTCCAAGTACTAACTTTGCTGACCTGAACCTGGAATCGGATGAAGTTGGACGACCCGACTACAATCCCTACGTGACTCGGTTGCTCACGCTTTATAGTCAGGCGCGACGCTCCAATGCTGGCACCAGAGGGCTAGATGATATTGCCCGTCTCACCTACGTTCAAACTAAATTGGATACGGCTCTGACTCCAGCCATTTTAGATGGACAGTTCCGGCTCGTCATTGTGACAGGCAATGCGGGAGATGGCAAAACCGCTTTTCTTCAGCAGTTGGAAGCCCGGTTTGAACAGGAAGGTGCAACCCTAGACCGTCTTTCCTCTGGTAATGGGGCTGAATGGATTTATGACGGCATCACCTATGCGTCTAATTACGATGGATCGCAGGATGAAGGCAGCATCGAAAATGATGCGGTACTTGCTAATTTTTTGGTGCCCTTTAAGGGAAATTCTCTGGCGGGTTTGTCAAAACAGCACGCCCGTATTATTGCAATCAACGAAGGTCGCCTGCGCGATTTCCTAGACCATTCCCCACTCCGCAATAAGTTTGAAGGATTGCGCCGTGCCGTACTGGGGTTTTTCCTGAATGGGCAAAATCCACCCAAGGGAATGCTGGTCGTCAATTTGAATTTGAGAGCGATCGCGGCAGGTGGATCAGGCTCCTTAATGGAGCAGCAATTGCAAGCGATGCTCAAACCAGAGATTTGGGCACCGTGTGAAGCGTGTAGTCTCAAACAGCGGTGTCCTTTGAAGGCAAATGCTGACACCTTGAGTGATACGTCTTCAGGTCCGTTGGTCAGAGCCAGAATTCGACGGTTGTTTGAAGTGGTTCATCTCCGCCGTCAACAGCACGTTACGATGCGAGATTTGCGTTCTGCTTTGTCCTATCTGCTGCTACGTGATCACGGTTGTGAGGATGTTGCCCGGATTCTGGGTTCAGAAGATGCCACCGAAGTATTGATTCGTCTTTCCTACACAGAAGCCTTTGCCCAGCAAGATAACTCCGCTTTCAACCAGTCCGGAATTCAGGTTACAGAAGATCGCCTGGTGCGGCTGTTGCGAGAGGCAGATGTTGGGCAAGTCGATACTCCTGACCTTGATCGAAAATTGGCGTTTGATCCTGAAACTGCGGTTCCCTGGCTAATCTTTGAGGGGAGAAGCCTGTACGTGGACGAGGTGTTTACTGCTCTACGAAATCGCACCCCCAGTTCGACGGAGACTGATGATTTAGTTGCGCTCCTGTATGGACAACGGCAATTGTTGCGATCGCTGCGACGACGAGTTTATTTCGAGCGTCGGGATGAAGGTTGGCGTAAAATGCTGCCCTATCAAGCGTTAGAACTATTGGAAGGAGTTACCCTTGCAGATCTACAGGCACAAACGACTGAACAACGAGAACGGCTCAAGGATTGTATTGTTGAGGCTATTTCCCTATTAGAAGGAGTTCGCCATCCTATTGTCCGTCGGCAGTTTATTTGTCTTCGTGCGTCCCAAGTACGAAACGCCTCTGCTCTTAGCTTTCGCCTATTTCCCAAATCTCGATTTGCTTTGCACGTAGAGGATCGATCGTCGGTTATGCCTTATTTAGAAGTTGCCCCAGATACAGTAACTCTCCGGTCGAACGATGCTGAAATTGGTCAGGTTTCACTGCGGCTTTCCTTAGATTTATTAGAAATGCTAGAAATGGTTCGACACGGTTATCGCCCTAATACAAACGATATGGGTGGGCTGTTTGTCAATCTGGTCATCTTCCGTAATGCCTTGTTGCACTTACCTTACACCTCAGTGCTTGTGACTGAGGATGACGAGCATTTTTATCAAATTAGTGCCAATTCATCTGCTTCGGGTCAGGTTTCCTTGCAGATTGAGCCGCGTGATATTGAAAATGTGGGAGGAACGCCATGAAATTGCGTACAGAAGATCAGGAGTTCCGTAACCCTAAAGTGTTTTATCCAGATCCTAAAGCTGTGGAGCTTGATCGGGTATTGGTCAACCTGTTTATTCTGCTGCGATGCAATGGTTCCCGTCCCGCGTCCCGATCTCGCCCTCCAGCAAATTTCGATCGGGTTCGACATCACCGTGAGAAGCTTGCTCAAAGTCCTAATAACCAGGGTTTTGAAGAATATGCTGCTGTGGCTCAGGCATGGCTGGAAAGCGATGTATTCGACGTAGTGAATCGGGGTAAGGGTGCAGATACAGAAGTGATCGCCTCTTTGCGTCCGTTACATATTGATGCTGCCAAGATTCGGATTGCGCAACGGTGTCGGGATTACTTTGTTGCTGACCACCTATACGCCTGTCTCGCTCACGGGGAACAAAAAACCGTCAGTGAACTAAAAGAATATCTTGATCGGGGGCGAGATCCAGGCAGCGGGCAATATGACAAAACAACCCGACTTGATCTGGAGACTCTCACGGTTCTTAAGCTAGTTGAGGATTTAGGAGATCTCCATTCTTCAGGCAACCCAGTCGCCGAATATCCGCCGGTTTGCATTGGTCAGGCAAGAGTCTTGTGTGATGATGTTCAGCGGTTGTTAGTGTATCGAGATGTAGTACCGCGAGCGGTGATGATTGAGTACCTGAAGGCGGTTTTGGGACTGCATACAGGGCTATATACGCTGAGGCTGGCTCGTCAATTAGCTGGATGGACTCAAGATAAACAATCTCATGAGGCTTGCCGCAATTGTCCAGTTTATGGCAACCTTAAACAACCATTCAGGGAGTGTCCTTATAATCAGCGTTTTGTAGTGGACATGGGAAACGACTTCCGCTCCCGTATGGCTCGTTTGGCTCAGGATAGTGCAGCAGCAGAGTATGGACGGTTAACAGAATTGATTCGCTCAATTTTTGTTGTCAATCAACTCCTTCGATATGCCAATAGTAAAGGCTTATCCTCAAAAGATTCGCCTGCTGAGGTGATGAGTATTCTTGCTGATCCTCCAGCCTCCTTTGATGGTTTCTTTGAAGCACTGCTCGATCAAATCCGGAGTGAAAATACCCGTGGGGAAGAGCAAATGAAACCGGAGGAAATAGCAATTTTTAACCTCGAATTGTCTCCCTTTGAGCGCTACATCGAATTGGTTAGCCATGTTCGGCATCGCGCTCACCGAGATTATTTGATTCAGATGCTCGATAAACTCTTTCAGAAAAACGGCGAGTATGGTGTTCTTGTTCAAGGTAAAAGTAAGACTAATCCTCGACGATGGCACTTTGGGGCACGGATACTCGAAGTTTTTGTCCAACTGGCTGTTCTTCAGTGGGAAGAAGAAGGAGGTCGTAAAAAGTACTACACTGAGCCGATTTTGATTGATACCTTTGTTCAATGGTTGGAGCAGCGGTATGGCTTTGTGTTGGCAGGAACAAGTGATCCAGATGGTTCACCTACCCTAGCTGAGCATTCCGCTTTCCGAGAAAATATCCGGCAATTAAAACGTCAATTACGTGAAATTGGGTTCTTTGACGATTTAAGTGATGCTTTCAATGCCCAGACTATTCGCCCTCGATATACTATCGACCAACGCATTGCGCCATGACTCTATCTCTAACACTTCAACCCATTGCTCCATCTGCTCTAGATGAGTTAGTCGCTGACGAATGTCTACCTGTATTACAGGATGCATTATCTCAAGCAGGCACATTTCATCGTTTGCGGGTTACAGACTTACCCTCAAGGGTAATTCATCGCCTTTGCACAGATCTCCAGGATAATGATCGTTGGGTAGTGCGATCGCTCACAAATGATCAATCCGTACATCCCTATGAGGCTTCTGCAACGAAGCTAATTGAGCTTCGTAATAGTGAAGAGCGTCCATTATTAGTCTTTTTGCCGACAGGACTTCGCACGGCTGCTGAAGACTCTTTAGATATTGCTACATTTCAGCAAATTCAACTTAATGCTATTCCAGAGAAAGTAGTAGCCAGTTTAATTGCTAAGCTGCCGGAATCAATCCGAAAACCTGTTATTGAAGCTTTGAAGCTACTGCGAGAGCGGCGAGTAATTCGGGATGAAGACACGGTCGCGCGCTACTTACTGACTGTCCTCAATAATGGTGGAACACCAGAGGCAGCTGGAGGAGCACTATTCGTCTTGGGATTGGTTCCAGATTTTGGATTATTTTCCCACTCTGCCCAATTGGTTCAATGGTTGACTCGTAATGAAAAAGCGGTCAGCACGTTACAAGAATTACGCCATCCCTTACAAGAGCGTATTTCTCAACTTCGACTTCAGCCTGGAAGCATTCAACCACGACTATTTTCCTATTTGCGCGATCGCATGGTTGGTATTGAAAGCATGTGGATGGCGGATATTGCCCTTAAACCCTCTTGGTATGATTTGTCATTTAACCAGTGGCCCTTTGAGGATAGTGGTAACACAGACGAGGTTCGCATCGTTCTTGATCCGCTTGCACTGCCTAAACAGGCTCCTGATAGATTTGCAGAGACCATCTCCTTACCCGTACTGGATCTCGACAGCAATATTACTTTGAAGGTATCCTTTCGCTCAATTCCGGGACCCAGCGATGTGGAAGCCTGGAAGACGTATCGGCTTCAAATTCTTTCACCCACTGATGACGTGCCTACTCTTCTGTGGGAGTCAAACAGCCTTCAAAAGCCGAAGAAGAATGCCAAGGTTAACCGAACCATCAAAGCATCAGATCTCCGCAATGTCTTGGCAGAAGGAACTTATTTTCTTCGTGTTGAAGCTTATGGAGCAGATGGGGCGGTGCTGACTAAACAAATGAATATTGACCCATCTCAAGCCACTGAGCGCAAAGAAAATGAATCTGAAAATTTTTTAGTGGTGTTTGGAAGCACTGTGGTTGATCCACCCGATGAACCGCGCGCTGTATTTGTAAACTCACTGATGGATTGTTACTTTGGGCTTCGAGGTAAAGCGCTGCTTACACAGAGCAAAACTAAAGAAGAATCGCCAAAACTCGAGTTATTAACTGGTGAATGGGATACTCCTGGTACTGGTGCTACTCGATCGGAGGTGTTTTTTGAGTTATCTACGACAGGGGCTGCCGGAAGAACAGTCCGAATGCCAGGATTGCTTAGAAAAATAGAGCTTACTATTCTTGAAAATCCTCAGAACCTTCGAGGATATCACTTGAATCTCCGCAATGCTCGTACTGTTGCTGATATTGCCGTAGAGAACCGTAGTAGAGATAACCAAGTCGATTTAACTGGGTTTGATAAGTTCTTGGTAGCAAGGGAAGCAGCTTTTCAGAGCATTAACCAACAACATCAGAAACGTCGATTAGCCAGTAAGCCAGAAATGTGCGTTGGTATTGTAGAAATTTGTGATTTGCTAGCAATAGAAAAGGAAATCTTTGCTTACGCTGAGGCGTTTCTTCAGCTATCAGCAGTAGTTCTGCAAGAACCAGATAGCCGCTCTCGAGCTGGCAGGCTTGAGTTGCTTGCCCATCTTGACACCATAGAATTGCGTTGGCACTCTAATGCATCTGATCCAGGAAAAGGGTTGATTATTGGGCCTACCCATCCACTTCGCTTGCTCTGGCATCTTCAACATGCACGCTATCGGGAATCAACAATCGAGGCAGTTTTGCAGCGCACTCAAGAAGTGCTAGATCCCGTTTATCTATTGCAAACCCTTGAAAATAGTATTCTTCCGACTAATTTGCCTTCTGTAATGTTCGATCATCGAGGTCGTCCTTACATCGAGCAAGACTTGTTGACTCCGTTCTGGACACTGCTATTGCCAGCAGATCAGAACGGACATCGAAGTGATATTAGCTTAATCCGAATGCAAGTTCGGACGTTTCTTGGAATTCGTCGTACTGCTATGCGATTGGGGGAAGTGGAACCCAAAACGCTTGCTGAGCGAATTTTTGATTATCTGCAACGTCATCCCTATGTTGAGCAGTTGCGGATAAATGTTTTCAATCCAGGCGATGGTGAACGTATTGCCCAAATGTTGCGTGAGGTAGAGAAACTTCGACAAGGATTACCGAAAGGTCTTCGTCAATATCAGCCAGAACTGCGTTATGCCGTTCATCTGCTGACCTCGCCAGAACATATCAATCGTGCAGGGGAAGCACTTGATGCACTTCTCGATCCTGAGCGCCATGTTGCTGAAGACGATGAATTCACGATCGGTTCCTTCAGCCATTTGCAACCCAAATTACTCATTTCTCGTAGTACTTTGGAAGAGTTCTTGCGCCGCCCCTTCGATTTCACGGCTCACGTCTCAATTCTACTGGAGCAATTTCGAGTAGATGGTCGCTTGGGAGAAACCAGCCGTTTTGACCGAGGTTCATTTGTGCATGGACTGGTTAATGAAGCAGAAACTCAATTGGAAACTTCTGGTGGTTCATCCTATGGCTGGATTCGTGGCTTGCGCGCGGATATGCCAAACTTGTCTGATGCATGCGATCGCCTTTTGGTCGAAACCATTCGCTTGAGCCAGCGGCTTCAAGCAGCGGTTGCCGGTGGTGATGGAATAAGCAGTAGCCCAGTCATTGCGCTTCGGTTAGACAGCATTGATCAGGGGCTTATTCGTGCTATTCATGATATTAGTGATCAAGTGCTTACCATCGATCGCAATTTAGGACTGGATTACTTTGATAGTGCCAGTACTAAACTTGATACCGGATATCTTCTAGACTTTTCACCTGGATTTATTCGTGGGGATGGAGAGCGTCTACTGCTTACTACACGCTGTACTGAGGAGCTAATTGCTCTAGTTCAACCAGCAATTCGGGTAGCAGGACTTGAATTGTCAGTAGGGCAGGAACAGTTTGTGCTGGAGACTTTACGTTCCATTTCCGGTAAGTTAGCGCTTCGGCTATTTAGTGGATTAAATGCAACACGAGAAGTTCTGGGGTTATTACTTGCTCGACTCCTGCTAGAGCAAGCCGAACTTCTGAATGATCGAATCATTATTCCTATAGATGCACATCAGGAATGGTTTGCAGAAACAGATACGAATATTTCACGAAGTCGGGCTGATCTTCTTGTTGTGGCACTAGATGCTCTTACTCGCACTATAGATATTACAGTTGTTGAAGTGAAGCTGCGAAGTACGCTTGCAGCGAGCGATCGTGTCCAGCTTTATGCAGAAATGCGAGAGCAATCTGATAACACAGTTCAAAGATTACGTAGACTTTTCGACCCTGATTTCTTATCTCACCCACGAGCAGATTTCCTTATTCGATGCAAAGAATTTTTCTCGCTACTGAGCTTTTATATTGGACGTTCACTTCGCTACGATCTACTTTCTCAGGACGAAGTAATCCGTGCTCAACCCTTCATTTCGTCACTAGAAGAAGGATATCATCTTAACTTCAGAACTCGCGGTATTGTTTACACTCAAGAGACATCTGGTCATCACGTTGACGAAGATGAAATTGGCTTTCCTGTTCATCGTTTTGGACCCAATACAGCAGCACTATTGCTTAATCCAACTGCTGCTAATCTAACTTCGCCTGAAGTAGATATATCGTCAATTGATAGTGGATCAGATTTGCCTTCCATATCTACTAATACTCTTTCAGATGCAGAAGTAGACAGTCTCCGTAGTTTCTTTGATGCCCCTAAGCGCGATCGTTCCCAAAATAGCGTCAATACATTTGATAGCCTTGAGGATTTAACGGGTCTAGGAGAAGATGTTTCTCCCCTAACTACAGTGAAGGCAACATCAGATGAGACATTTTTTGAACTTTCTACGGATTCACCAGTTGAAAGCATTGCTGCTGAAATTCCTACAGTAGTTCCTGTAGCAGAGGAGCTGAGCATAACAGAAATAGTTTCACAAGTCGAAGTACTTCAACCAGATTTAGAAGCAGAAACCTCAAGTTTTCGACCCGATATTTTGCTTGGGAGCACAGAAATGACTCCTCAATACGGGTTGTTAGGTCGGTTCGCAAATGCTCGTATAGCAGTTGATCTAACAGGATGTAATACGATTAGTTTGTTTGGAGTACAGGGATTTGGGAAATCCTACACTCTTGGAGTTATTGCTGAAATGGGTGCTCAATCTATGCCTGGAATCAATACTCTAATGACTCCTCTGGCAACCGTCATTTTTCACTATCACAAATCGGATACTTACGAACCAGAATTTCTTGCCGCCATTGCCCCCAATAACAAAACTCGTGAGGTTCAAAGGCTTCAATCTGAATATCAAGCTCAACCAGCAGGGCTACGAGATCTTATACTTCTTGTCCCGGAGTCCAAGCTAGAACAGCGTCGGCAGGAGTATCCAAGTATTGAAGTGCAACCCATCAAATTTAGTTCAGCAGAACTTGGAGCTGACAGCTGGAAGTTTCTTCTGGGAGCTTTTGGTAATGATTCGCTTTACGTACGACAACTAGTTGCAATCATGCGTCGCTACCGCGATCGTCTAACACTAGGTAGGCTTCGTCAAGAGATCGAAGAAGCTGAACTCTCTCCTGCTACACGACGGCTCGCTGAAGATCGAATCGGGCTTGCTGAGCCGTATATCGATGATCAAGCTAACCTTCGTAACCTTTTAAAACCCGGACGAACAATAATTGTTGATTTGCGTGACGAGTGGCTTGAGAAAGAGGATGCCCTTGGGTTATTTGTAGTCATCATGAAGACATTCTCACAAGCAAAATATATGGGGAAAGACTTCAACAAAATGATGGTCTTTGACGAAGCTCACAAATACATCACTGAATCAGAATTGATTGGACAAGTTGTAGAGATTATCCGCGAGATGCGCCATCAAGCTACAAGTGTAGTAATTGCTAGCCAAGATCCGCTCTCAGTACCTCGTTCTGTGATTGAGTTGACATCTCTCCTGGTTCTCCATCGTATGACCTCTCCGCAATGGCTCAAGCACCTCAAAGGTGCGATTTCTGCGTTAGATAATGTCACAGAGAATCAAGTTTCTGCCCTGGTTCCAGGTGAAGCCCTGGTTTGGGCACAACGTAGTACTGACCCAAGATTTACCCAACGCCCTCAGAAGATCCAAATTAGACCTCGCGTTACTCGGCATGGTGGAGGAACTAAAACTGCTGTAGAGGGAGCAACATTAAGATAACTTTCTAACACTGGAGCAGTCTTGTGGTCTAGAAATAATTTTTCTATCAAACTAAGATTGGTATTTGGATAGTAAACAAGCTTCCTTTGCCAACCTCAGATTTAATGTGGATGTTTCCATGATGAGCTTCCACGATTTGATGAGATAAATAAAGACCCAGCCCATTTCCTCGACGTTGATGATTCCCCTGTCTAAATCGCTCAAACAGAAACTCCTGCTCCTCTGGAGCGATACCAATTCCTGTATCTTCTACTTCCAAGATGATAGAACTATTTTCTGGAGAATCACAGGTCATATATCGTAGGCGAAGCTCCACTAAGCCAGCATCGGTGTAGCGAATGGCATTACCGATCAAGTTAGTCAGTAAGCGGCGAAGCTCCAAGCGATCGCCCCTCACCCACAAGGATGTTTCGTCAGTGGCTCCTACTAAGGTTAGGTTCAACGCTAAGCCTTTAGTCATAGCCAGAGGAGTTAGTTCTCTAACAACACTTTGGCTTAATTCCCAGAGGTCAACCTTATGAAAGTGAAGATTTTTGCACCCTGCTTCATACTGATAAATCTCCAGAAGAGTATCTACCATCTCTAGCAAAGTTTGGTTGCTTTGAACAACCTGCTCTAAAGAATCCCGCATTTCGGGCAACGTTTTACCAAAAGTACCTCGACGTAACAAATGCAGCATATGGTCTGCTGCAATGAGCGGGGTTCGTAGATCGTGAGTCAGGCTAGCGATGAAGTCTTCATGCTGTTGATTAATCCTGATTTGCTCATCGATACTGTGTTTCAGTTTTAACATCGACTGGATTCTGGCAAATAGCTCTCGCTTTTTTACTGTAGGACGGATGACATCATTTGCGCCCAGTGCTAAGCCCTTAACCACACTGGCATGATTGTGATCTGCTACCAGCATGATTGGGAAAAAGGGTAGTTCAGCATTCCGTCGAATTCGTCGGGTCACTTCGTAACCGTCTATATCAGCAGTGGCTGTATCCAGTAGTAATAAATCAGGTGGAAATTGTTCAAGCTGAATCAGTGCGTCTACTCCGCTATGGGCGCTGTCTACTTGATACCCCCGTTTCCTGAGCAGCGATCGCATAGGACGAAAGATATTAGGAAGGGCATTCACCAGCAGAATGCGTTTTGCTCCCGATGAAGCAAACCTGGTCGTTGGGTTTAAAGGTTTTGAGAGCATATTTTATCCAACGCTTTATTTGTCGGTTGTCGGTGAGACTTACGGCAAACTGGCGATGCCCCTGTGCTTCTAACTTGCTCTAAGCCTGCTTGGTACAGGCTTCCTTAGCCTTCATCCCAGGGAAATAAAAACGTACAAGAGAAAGAAGCAAACCTCTGTAGAGGGAACAGCAATGTAAAGAAATCAGTCTAGCGAATTTAGCAAAACTTTGCGTCTTGTCAATGCCGCTTTTTATCTAGGGTTCGCATCTATCTGCCTTTAGGAGTAGTCACGATCGGGTGAATGGTGGAAACGATGCGAATTGCAATTGTCGAGGATCACAGCCTGACCCGAACCGGGATTCGCAGCTCTCTGAATGAACAGCAGGATATCACTGTTGTAGGAGATGCTGAGACGGGGGTTGCAGGGTTAAAGCTACTTCAAGAAACGAAACCTGACCTGGCGATCGTAGACATCGGTTTGCCAGATATTGATGGGGTAGAGGTCGTGCAAAGGTTTCGGAATGCTCTCCCTCCAGGGTCAGATGTTCAAACCCGATTTATCATGTTAACTTCCTACACTCAGGAAAGAATGGTGCTGGCGGCTTTTGCAGCAGGGGCTGATTCATATTGTGTCAAAAATACTAAGTTTGAATTGCTGCTGGAAGCCATCCATATGACCTTTGAGGGACAGTCTTGGATTGATCCGGCGATCGCCCGCATTGTCCTCAAGCACGCTAGGCAATCTGCATCGCCACCATCAAGTACGAATGAACCTCAAACTGTAACCATCAATGCCCTGGATTCGGAGCAAGCTACCATTCTGGAGGCTGATCCTCTAACGAAAAAAGAGTTGGAGGTGCTGGAACTGATGGTTCAGGGCTACACCAATAACCAAATTGCTCAGCAACTCTATATGAGTCTTGGCACGGTTAAAGTTCATATTCGTAGTATCCTCAGTAAACTGTGTGCCAGCGATCGCACTCAAGCTGCGGTACTGGCAATGCGAGCAGGGCTGATCGAATAAAAAATTTGCATAGCGGAAACTATGCAGTGAGGGCTGACTAGCTAGAGGGCTGAGAGATTGATTGGATGACACTGATTTGAGTGGTGTAGAGCGATCGCCCACTCCCACTTTCCAGATCAAAATAGGTGGCGAACCGTCGTAGCTTGCCAGTGGTTAGTTGCAGTAGATAGTCAAATGCTTCAGCCGCGACACGCTGATTAATGCTGAGGGATTGGCTGTTCAGTAGAGCAAGCTGTTCGCAGGAGAGGGTATTGTCTTCCATTTCTTCTGGTTGTGGAACCAACAGGTCGGGTTGCTGAATGGTTGGGGCAGGGAGCCGAAAACATCCCAATGTGTTGAATTGATAATCGTCTGGTTTGGTAGAAAGGTGGGAGCCTATTAAAACTTGCCCACTTCGGCGGGAATTGCCACAGTCCAGATACCAGGTGTGAGGGGCGAGTTGGTGATTGTTATTTTCCAGTACCTGGGAGATCAATTGTCTGGCTCTGGCATTATCAACACACCCAGCAACCAGGGCAAGGGTGCTGTAGCCAGGAGTAACCCAAGCTGGATCGAAGGATTGAGCGATCGCGCCTACTTCCATTTTCCAGGCGATCGCATAGCGTAATGCTAGTGTTTTGGCTTTGTTCAGCCCGATCTCTGCATCACAGAAGCACTGGCGTAACACATTAACTTCTTCAACGTGGTCTGGATCAACAAAGTAGAGTTTGACTTTCTTCCCTTTACTGGACAGAACTCTACCTAATCGAACAATGGATGGAGCCAGCCAGGAACCTGTTCCGCCGCATCCCACTAGCCAAAGTTCGATCGCGGTATAGTCAATCGTGAGAACAGGAGAGGCGTTTGCCAGATCAAGATTTAGTTCCATAGGCTCTCCAATACATTTGTAGGTGGCAAGTCTGTACTGTAGAACTGACATCCAGATATGACTGAAACATCAGTCATGAAGAAGTCAGACTCAATATCAAACACGGTTTTTGCCGGAATATTCCAGCAATGCTGAAATAGCCCGACGCGCATTTGAATTTCTGGTTTGGTTGTATTCACCCGACCCAATACGCCATAGATTCGGAAGCCTGTTTCGTCTGCATTATCTGTGCTGGAGAAGAATGCAGGCATGGTTCCATGAGAATGGATCTCTACGACAGCGTGATAATGAGAAGAGTAGCTGCCTGATTCTGTAGGTTGACAACTGGTTGTGTTTTGGGTTTGCTCCGGTGTTTGTAATTTCCATTCAGCGTCTTGCTTGTGGAAGTGAAATAATATTTCTGCATTGGATTCAGCACAGGCATTACAACTCGATCGCCACACTTCTAGCAAAAGTTCTTTGGGAATTCGGGGTGTGATGGTGAGATGAGGAGTCAGGTGAGGTAGCCCTTTGATCCGCTGATCGCTCAGACAGACAGGCATGAGAACTTTGATGCCAGGACGAGCGGCGCTGGCAAAAACGCCATTACCAGCCAGAAGGTAGGTGAGAGCGCTGCCTGAATCAAGGAGGGAATCAGCCGCAGTTGCATAACCGATCAGTGGTTTAGTAAGTTCGTTCATCTAGAATTTCCTGCACAAGCGCATCGACACTTTTTTTGTTGCCGATAGGCATCAAGTCAGAAGCTGGATACGTGGAACGCTTGCCTTGCTGATGCAGTTTCAGAAGCTGTTGCCGCACATCACCCGAATGAGATTTTGATTTCCCTGTAGCCAGGTGATTTGTAAAGAGGCTGGAAATGAAAAGATTCCAGGCTACATCGATGGTTTGAGGACTGGCATCAGGAGGTTCGTTAACACCCCAACAAACCTGTCCTGAATTGTAGATATTGGGTAGTGGGGTATGAAATGCAAATGCTTTGGGATCGAATATCTTGTCCTTGAGCGTCCAAACCCAATATTTTGTCTCAATTCCCATGAAGACCATTGCAGGCAGCGGAATTTTTAGAGTTCCAACCTCGTCACAGTTGAGTAGATGGGTAGCCGGAGGGATAAATTTGATCAGGTAAGTGCCTGTACTTCCAGTGCCATAACGAACGATACCAGGCTGCATCCATCCAGTATCGATGGGTTCGTGACTAAAAGCAGCCCGGAGTGCAGTTGGGGAAACACACTTGTAAATGTCAGCGGCTGGCAGATCTTTATCCCGTCTATGAAAGATGTAATAGCCATCCAGAAACAGCAATTCGGCTTGAATGGTAGAAGATTTTCTGGGAGGGTCGGCGAGAACTGCTTGGATGATTTCACTGGAGAGAATAGGGTTGGATAAAGCTGCTAGGTTCGTTTTAATGCGCGTGTCCATAGCTGTAGTAGAAGTTGTGTGTGAGTTTTCATATCAGTTTCCAACCACTCAATTAACAGGTATGCAGCATCCAAAATGCGGCTTGCTTGCTTCCATTTCCGGTGCAGGAGATTGATAGATGATTTGGACCAGGGTAGAGAGGAGGCGTACAGCCCGTAGTTCATCTCGTCTGGGGACTCATCCAGCCAGAGATTTTCAGTCTCATGATCCAGGAGTTTCAATGCCAGAGGTAGAAACTGTAAGGGTGTAGTGAGTTCACAACAAAGCCGCCTCAACCGTTTGTTGTCGATGCGATCGGGATGATGAATATCTTTGTAAGAAACGTGATGAGTTTCAAATTCACTGTCAAACCATTCGCTACCTTCCGGTTCCACATCATCTAACCAATAGCGACCTTCTTTACTGAACGGAAGCAGCAGTTTCCATCCCATCCTCAAATTTTCAATTCCCTCCTCCAATTGCCAATCTACGCCCATTGAAGTGATGGAGATAGCCTGAAGGCGTTCTTCGTGAGCACTCTCCACCGCCCAAAATGACATTGGAAATAGGTGAGTATAGACTAGGGTGATGAACTCCAATTCCCTTGGGCTATGGCGATTTTCTGAGGAGACTGTTTTAGAGTTGCCTTCATTATTAATAGGCAGATAAAGAGAAGTCTGGCTAGTTGCCCATTCAGATGGGAAAAAATGCTGGTAGAGTGCCAGCATTTGATAAGTGTTGAGTTGGACTTCCAGATAGTCGAGAGCTTTAAGCGGAGTGATTGTTAACTGGCACTGGCGGAGGCTGTAGATTGCTTCCGCTGGAGTGCTGGGGACAAGACTCATGGCTAAAATCCTTCAGGAATGCCGTTGGAGGCTAGCTTACAAGAAGTTAGGGCTTTTAATGAATGATTAACTGCTTGTGTGAATACTGTCCCAGCGGCGATCGCCTCTTCAATTTGCGCTGCCCATTGTTCTGCATTTCTCCAGTCAATTCCATTCATTAGCTGGTGTTGCCGCAGTTGATAACACATTTGCACGGCTGGATTTACCTCTTCAGGTGCAGCTATCAGAGATTCCAAGGGGGAAATACCCTTTCGACCCGGCTTTTTGATGATACGGATGGGTTCTCCGTCTTTGCGTTCAATTTCTGCATTCGCTAGTTCGGCGCAGAGGGGAGTGAAGGCATCGCGCAAAAGTTGATCGTCAAGGGCGATCGTGTCCGGTAGCCAGTGTTGTTGCCCTTCGTAGATTACAAGTCGTTTGTTAGTTGTGCTGGTGGTCATGGCGATTAGAACAATGAAATTTGGGTTTGACTATTGCTGCTCGGTTGAGGGGTGGTAGAACCGGCTTTACTCGTTTTGTCTTGAGGCTGGATTGTTCGTTGAGGAGGGATTTTGGCAGTTTGAGTCTGAGCGATGTTACGGCGAATTTGGCGGTTGGGGAAATCAGCTTTCAGGTCGTCTAGCAGTTGGGCGATCGCAGGTGGGAGCGAACCCAATTCTTCCTGAGTTAGCATTGCCACAATAGGAAAATCACCATGACTGCTGGCAGCTAACAGCACAGGTCTATCTCCTGGTTGTCCTGTGTTGGGCAACAGAGTAATCACGACCTGAACTTTACACTGCTCAAAAATATAGGGTTCTGATTCTGACTGAGTAGGGGATGTAGAGTTTGAGGATTCCTCATCGGCAAAAGCTTCTACTAAATCCTCTTCATCAGTTTGTTCTTCTTCGTCAGTTGCCGAATTCAAGAGTTTCAAAAAGTCGAGTTGTCCTGCTTCGTATCGCTCTCGATCGAACAACAACCCAAGAGAATGAAATCGTTCTTCAGCCGTCTTTTTGCCATTGGTACTTTTGGCGATCGCATCCAATTTAGCCGCCGTTGCTGTTAAGTTTGCGGTGACGTTGGCGGAGCCTCTCATTTTGAGAATCGCTTCTTCTGGTGTGAGCCATTTCATAACAGATCCAAATTAATGGTCTAGCTGAAATGGCGGTAGCCAGGTCAAGCTAAAAATTAGCCAGCAGCAAAACTGAATCCTTGCTACTGGCTAGCAATAAAGTTTACTGTTCTGCCAACAGTGAGTTTTTGAAATCTTGAATCGCTGTGGCGGTCAGTGAATAAATGACGCGCCGCCTGCGTTCAATATGAGTGCCATCGACCGGAATTCCTTTCTTCCAGGCAGCGATGATCGCTTTCTTGTCAGCCGAGTAAGCGGTTTTCTTTTTGCGGAATTCATCAGGCAATTCCTCAGCATCCACTAGCAGCTCACAACTGGGAGGGTTTTCACGAATGATGATGCGGAGTGAATGACCGACGACTTCATCGGGTAGCCCTCCGGCAAGGTTTTGCTCCAGAATGCTCTGGTCAAGTGCCTGTCGCCATCGTTCCAAGCGATCGAGTGCTTCTTGGTGGACTGCTTTCAGGTGTTCCAGCCGCTGTTTGATCCCTGCAATTTCAGCATCAAGTTGAAATGCGAGTTCAGCGTGAAGGTCGATCGCATCTTCTTGCGCTTCCTGAGTTTCCCATATCGCTGCAAGAAGTTCAGCTTCTTCCTCGGCTGTTTGGGAGTGGGTCAGCAGATCCCAGAGTTCCGCTGCTGCTTGTGAAAGTCCTACTAAAGATTGTTGAGCGAGAGGGAAGGTCATGATTACCACCTCCCGCAAGATTCGTAATAGTCTCGTTCTGCTTCGATGTCTGCCAAAATCATCAGAGTGCCTGGATTAATGTCTTCTTCTGAGGATTGATCGGATTCAAGAGATAGATCAAGATGAGTGATTGTCAGTGGCGTTGAGTCGTTAGTAGAACTGGTTATTAGAGTTTGCATAGAGGGTAGCCTTGATCACACTGCATGAACCAGCGCGATAGCGCCCTACCTCTGTGCCATAAACCGTCGAATGTTTCTAGCACACGCAATGCACCGAGCTTCCCGGTTTCCCTCAAACTCTAATTCCCAAGCAGGTGTGCGAATTAGTTTACCGTTACGGGTATGAATAATCAATCCATAGCGGGCACCATCCCAGGCAAGGCTACTGTCTGCACTGTAAGCCAAGCTCCGAAGGTGATTGAGGGCGACCGTCCAATTGCACCCATAGATGTGAAACCGTTGAGGATATTGCTGGCAGAGGGCTTTCAATTGACGCAGCATTTTGTAGGCGATCGCCCGCTCCTCTGGGTTTTTGGATTTGCCCTGACGCATGAGCATCACCAAGCCACCAATGCCTACAATCCGACTATGTTGCAGGTAGTGATTCAGGAACTTCTTGGGTGTGTCCCATCCCCATACCGGAATCATTCTCACCGGCGAAGACTCAAAGTTTTGCTTAAGCCATCGACGAGCCGTCAACCAATTCTGATACGTCGTCTCCGGATCGCCAATCACATCTGGAGCACTGATCCAGGCATAGTTTCCTGACACTGCAATTTCCATGTATCGAATCACGTCAAGCGTACCGCCGTACCTAAAGTGATAGTAAGCATTAGAATCTAAAGCTACCTTTAGAAAACCCTGACTCAGATGAATTTTTGTTGGATTCACCAAAACTTGATTCACGCCAGCCCGTTTCAACATGAGGGCATCATTAATCTCAGAAAGTCCACTGAAGTAGAAAAACATGAGCTACTCACTGTCTTGTTGTAGAGTCGTCAGAGCGCTTTGAATGAGTGGCAACGTGTCTTCATCAGCAACAGGCACGAGGCGATAAATCCGAGTATTTTGGGTGGTGTACCCAAAGTCCTCAATCAACGAGGCAACTAGCTCCACTGCACGCTGAAGCGTACCATAGGTGTGGGGTTCTTCCGTTGGTAAAATGGGATAGAAAGTCTCTTGTTCTGACCACGGTAAAGGTTCATCGACCTTAACCACGACGAAAGTTGGAGAATTTAAGTTTAGTGATTCAGACATAGACCGCTCCATGTTGGTGAACAGGCGAGGGCATGTAAACCTGCTTAAGGTTGTCAGCCCGCCTACATGTCTGGAGCGGAAGCTCTATCACGATCGCAACTATCTTGTCTGTGCTTGGGTTAGGGAACAAAGAGAGTCAATTGAACAGGTTTAGCGGGTCCTGTCAGTCCTCTCCAATTCTGATCAAAGGCTTTCAGGTTACGGCATTTGTTTTTTGCCAGCTTGGGAGCAACGACATAAAACTCCTCGAAAGCTGGATAAATGCCTTCTTGTCGCCGATGGAGATAGCACCGTTTGCCGTGCAGGTCTTCTGTTGAGGCATGATGACGTTGGCAAATTACTTCTAACTTACATTCCATCTGAGCTTTCTTGCCTTCATCAACGAGAACCACGTTGCGATCGGCATTGACGTAGGGCTTGCCATTCTTCCCAATCAATTGTTTGTAAGTGCGTTGCACGTGATAGATTGCCCACTGTAACTGGTGTAATAGCTGCTCCAATTCATCAAAGGCAGCCTGATTACCACTTTTTACCATCAGATCGTAAGCAGTACCCGATGAGAATAAGTGCATTCGAGGATTAAATGCCAGGGCGTTCATCTCCATTAGCAGTGTGAATCCTGCGGCTTTTGGGTCACGATCGTATCGGGCGATCGCAGCTTGTTTTTGCTGAAAGGGGCAATAGCTACAGGCAGATTTTCTCCAAAGAACTCCCAAAGTGCTGTAGAGATATTCAATGCAGTCGTCTCTTGTCCATCCCCATTCGATGAGCGGATAGAGAAACTGGTGTCCCTGGCAGGTATAGCCGTCAGCTTTACCTGCTCGCTTGGTTTCATCGGCGTTGTAACCCAAATAGGGACCAAAGGCTTCTGTGATGTGGTCTGAGATCCAGGCATCAAGCACCTCTCCCTTCCAGCGTTGCGCGCAAATATGAGGTCGTCCCAAGCGAGGTACAGTTCCAGACTGGAGTAAATCACGGCTGAGGGGAAAGTATCCTTCGGTGTGCAGATCATAGGGCTGGTGAGTGTCACTGAGAATGATATAGCCATCCAGCTTACTGGCAGAGGCTTTGGCAACTTGCACCAATCGAACCTTGTGGTCCCGCATGAGTGGGAAGAGATAATTTTCACACAAGGATTTGGTTTCACCCATCTCATCGCCAGTTTGCGCGGCTAGCACAATCAGATTGTGGAAGTCATTGAAGGGACGAGACTGAGGCTCCAGCAGCCAACGCACGAGGATTGCTGTGCTCTCGACTCCCATGCCCCAATTGAGGAGATGTAGCTGAGGAATCATGGCATAGAGATAAAAAATCCTCCAGACAAGTGCCTGAAGGAGCCAGCAGAAGCGAGCTAGAGGTTCTTAAATGACGTTTCCCGTTCGTTCGGTAATGTGCAGAAACCCGACGTTCGTACCTTCCGGGTTTGCTTGAGCGATGACATAAAAGAAAGCTTCTGCATCTGGTTGTTTAACGATCAGGTAAGGGTAGCCATCCTGAGTTAAGCCAGCCTGGTGGATCTGACCACCGATCAACTTAGCGAGTTGTTGTTGATAGGGATTCATAGCGATGTCCTGATTAGTCTGCCCTTGCCGGAGCCAATTATGAAAGTCGATACTTTCAGGTTCTGGTGCGCGATCGCTGGGTTTAAGCTTGCGAGTGCGATCGTATATCGCCTCTGGTATCACGCTCTTCAGATGCGCGTCAACGGCATTGAAGTTTACGGTGTGGAGGTTTATCCAGGGAAGACTCACATGAAAGCGGTGCGGTTCGCCGACCAGGTTGAAGTTGAGATAGTACTCCATATTGCTCAGAGATTAAAGATTTGAAAGCGTTGGAGCGATAGCTCTAAAGTTGGCTTAGGGAATAAAAAACTGAAGTTTTAGCAAGATCTATTCCCTAAGTCAATTGCAGGGGTACTTAATCAGCAGGATAGGCGGGTCAGATGGCTCAGTGTACAGCTTGCCAAGGAACCATTGCGATCGCGGTTTAATGTTGGGATCGGGGTAAACGTCCTGACTGTACCATTGGTTGTGAATCTGGTAGCACGGTTCGCCCCAAGGAGAAAGTTGAATCTGGTGAACAATTCCTCGGATGCTGACACCGCAAGTGAAGACAACAACAGCTTGTCCAGTATGAATTGTGTGCATGAGGCTAGGTAGAGACTATTTGCTCATTAATAGCGGTAGCTAATTGAGAGGAGTATCTTGACGCGGAAGGTGCTTATTACGTCTTGCTAGTTCTGTCATTAGATTGTTCCAACACTTGAGATTTGCGCCTCTAACTATGATTTTTTGGGCAGCTTCCCTTGCCTGATCTAGAATCTCAGCATCTTTCACTAAATTTGCCAGTTTGAAACTAGGCAGCCCAGCTTGGGTCGTGCCTAGAACTTCTCCCGGACCTCGCAGGCGCAAATCCATTTCGGCAATAAAGAAGCCATTCTGGGACTGCTCCAGCACTTTCAGTCGTTTGTTTGTTTCTTCAGACCTAGAGGTGTTGATGAGCAAGCAATAGGACTTGGCTCTGCCGCGACCGACTCGTCCTCGAAGTTGATGAAGTTGAGACAATCCAAACCGCTCGGCGTGCTCGATTAGCATGACTGTGGCATTGGGAATATCTACTCCAACCTCAATCACAGTCGTAGACACCAAAACCTGAGTTTGGCAGTTACGGAAGCGGGCGATCACCTCCTCCTTTTCTGTACTGCTCATACGCCCGTGTAGCAAACCCACTCGAAGTTCTGGAAACACATTGTCTTGTAAGAATTGGTGTTCGCTGATGGCAGACTTTAAATCCACTGTGTCAGAGTCATCTACCAGCGGCAGCACAATATAGGCTTGATGCCCTTGCATCACCTGTTCCCAAATCAGGTTGTGTGCTTGAGATCGCTGTTGCTCTGTTAAGACTTGAGTGATAATCCCCGGTCTACCTGGTGGTAGTTCATCGATCCACCCTACATCTAAGTCTCCGTGTAAGGTTAGAGCCAGCGTTCTTGGGATGGGGGTTGCTGTCATGGTCAGTAGGTGGGGATAATCGCCCTTCTGTTGCAGCTTGAGCCGTTGCTGCACACCAAATCGATGTTGTTCATCAATGACAACTAATCCCAATTGATGGAATTGAACCGAACTCTGGATCAACGCATGGGTGCCAATTAATAGCGGTAATTTGCCAGTTTGTAGATTGCGTTGTATCTCCTGGCGATTGGACATTGAAGTAGAACCGGTAAGAAGCGCCACAGCCAATTTCAGCGGTTTGAACCAGTGGGCAATTTTGCAGAAGTGTTGCTCCGCTAAAACCTCTGTGGGTGCCATTAATGCTGCCTGATAACCAGACTGAATTGCTGCCAGAATTGCTGCGATCGCAACTACCGTTTTACCCGATCCCACATCTCCCAGAATCAAACGATTCATCGGCGTATTTCGGCTCATGTCATCCAGAATCTCGCTCGTGACTCGCTGTTGTGCTTGAGTAAGCTGAAAAGGCAGAATTTTGTAAAACTGCTCCAACAGTATTCCTTGCGCGAGGAGTGCGTCCCGCTGAATTTGGCGACGAGCCTGCCTCCGTTGCAGCAAGCTCAGTTGCAGATAGAAGAATTCGTCGAACACCAGTCGGCGACGAGCAGCTTCTAGGTTTGCTTGAGTAGCAGGAAAGTGGATATGAGCGATCGCCTGATTTAATCCCACTAATTTGTACTGCTTCCGTAATGCGTTAGGTAAAGGATCAGCCAAGGTTACACTTTTAAGGGCAAGCTGAAGGCATTCCCGAATTAGATTTCCAGTGATTCCCTTGGTTAAGGTGTAGATTGGCTGAATGGTGCTGTTTTTTGCGTCTGAGACAATCTCAGCTACGTCAATGGCTTTAACCTCTGAGGCAGCAATCGCTTTACCACCTGTGTAGTTGTCCAGCTTGACTTTACCGGAGAGCATGACAATTCTGTTTGTTCGATAAAAATTACACTGCTGCGATCGCCATTTTTTTGATTGGTAGTAGGGGTGATTATGGAAGTGTGTACAGGTAATGTTGGCGGAACCTGATTTGTTAGTGATGCTCCACTGTTGAATAGTGAGTTTGCCATTCTTGGCAGTGAAGATGCGATGTTGCTTGAGTTTGCCAATGATGGTAACAGTTTCTCCTACTTTTGCTTCTGCAAGCTTTACGCAATTACAAATGATATGATCACGCGGAAAATAGTAAAGCAGATCCAGAATGGTGTAGATACCTAATTCATGAAGCTTGTTGATGTGGGATAGCTTGATACCAGCATGATGTAGAGAACATTTTTCCAGAGTCATGATTCCAGACAGGGTGAAGGTCTGGAGGTAGAGCTGCGATAGCAGGGCAATTCAAGTAAGTATTTCCTCCAATAGTGATGAGCCATTGGAGGAATGGGCTTTACCGAACACTAATTTTTCTTGTCTGAGCACGCTGCCTTTTATGTCTCCGCGATCGCCATTGACTTACACTTACGAGAATTGAGTCAAGGCTGCGACTAGCAAAAGCAGGGGTTTTGCTAGCACTCTGCCAGATGGTTTCTGCTTCGGCAGCATCTAAAGCGGGTGTACAGCGATCGCAGTATTGCTTAAAGAGTTGATGGGGATCGGAGTGGTGAACAATTTGGTGTCGGGTTAATAAATCGGAGGTTCCCAATAGATTTCGAGCCAGCTTGTAACCTGCGTTGTTACGGTTGCCTTCTAACTCGCCGTACTTCAAGAGGGAGCGATCGCTTTTTGTCAGGCAGATGGTTAGCGGAATTGAGATCCCGCTAGCGCGGTGATGTTTGAGAGATAAGTGATTATCTCTTGTTGCAAGGCTTGTTCCAAGTCTCCGATCCTTCAGCACAGTTGAGCGGGATCTTAGAGCAGGCGGTTGAGTCAGTGCGGAGTGTGGGTCAACAGAATCATTTTTTTTCGCCAGATGAACCAGTTGTACCCACTTCCGCCACTGCTGATCCGATAGTCCATAAGGAAACAGTCCAGTGGCATCCAAAGCAGTATTCAGCTTCCTGAAACTGTATTGGGACGTGGAATAATCCTCCAAGGTGATTGCTCTAGCACTGCTCAACTCCCCATTTTTTACTTCCCTGCGAACCATACCTGGAAGCCGCATAGAACGCGCTAAATTGCAGATTGCTGGGTCAGCATTTTGAGCGATCGCAAGTTTTCGATTCAGGCGAATCCAGCGTTCTGGAGATAGCCCGATGGTGCATCTGAAATAGACGTGAAGGGATTTTCCCCCGGTATACACAACTGCTGCTGGTTCCAACCCAGTTGTATGCTTAAATCGTTCCAGTGCATCGTGTTGACCAGCCAGAGGTAAATCATCAATTTCGTAGAAAAGACACTGACATTGCCTGACGTGGTTGTTGCTAATCCCTTTATCTGGTTGGTTGGGATAGAAGCTGACGGTTGCACCCAGATAGGAAAATCTAAACGCGAGTGCCCATCCATCTGCATAGCGTTTGGGAGTGAGTTGCCAGCGGGTATTACCCAGGCGATCGCGCCCACCCTGAGTGCAGCAGTAGAGGGTAAAGCCCTGGGGAGTGATGCTGCCACAAAAAATGTAATGACCGTAGATCAGTTGATTGTTCTTCCAGTAGCAGTTCCAGTTATCAGGAATGATTTCTACAGGCAGATCCCAGGAAATTCGTAACCAGATTTTAGCACCCGACACAAAGCCAATGTGCCTGAGAAATTGAATCGTCATTTGTCGCAGATTGACATTCATCGCAGTTAAGCCAAGAGCATTGTTACTCTCGGAGTGGCGTTAGCTGCCCTGACTATCAAAGTTCTAACTCTCGTTGTCGGTGTTTTGATAATCTGGATTTTTTGCGATGTTTCGCTGCATTATCGTCTCGTTGGATCTCTTCTATATTCGATACCTGCACTAACGAGTCTGCGTCGATTCCACTGGTAGTTGATGAATTAACGGGCTGTTCTACCAGTTTCTTGATTAATTCAGTATCTCGATGTAAGTCATAGTTCACCCTCCGGTATTTCTGTAAGCCTTGGAAGGTGTAGGCTTTGCCCAGATGAGTTCCACTGAAAGCAATACCATTTAATTCGTAGCTGATGCCTTCTACCCCACCAGTTTGACGATCGCAAATCCGAACACTGATACCGTTTTGCTGTAGCTGCCCAATTAGCTGAGGCATAGTGACAGGAGATTGAGTGGCTTGATCAAGCGATCGCTGAAGCTGCACTCGTATACTCTCCTCACCAGTTTGAGCCAATAACCGTTGTTCTCCAGTAGTGGGACTACGGCTGTCTTTTTCGTGACTGGATTGGAGCGATCGCAATCCATACTCTTGCTCCAACTGGCGAATGGCTGCTTCACTCCGACGATAGTCCCAGCTATCTGAAACTGTTGTGCCATCTAGACGAACCCGGCTAGCAACAATATGAGCATGATCATGGTCGCGATCGCTGTGCCGCACTACTGCGTACTGATTCATATCAAAGCCCATCGCCTGAAGATATTTTTTGGCAATTTCATGCCAGGCGTCATTTTCTAGACGCTCAGTGTGAGGCAAACTCAGGGAGGCATGGTAGACCACTCGGTTCACTCTGGGATTGAGTTGCTGGGAGAACCGGAATTCGGCTACCAGTTCACGTGGGGTAGTTCCCTCCATATTGCTGCCAATTAAGATAGCTCCATCCTTGCCGAACAGATAGTTGAGCAACTTGCTGAAGCTTCGACCTTTAATTTGTTTACCAATCACGGTTCTTCTTCAATCTCTGTTAAAAAGTCTAAGTCCACCAATTCTCGCCGCACTTGACTGAGGAGGGTTCTGGTTTGGTTTAGCAACTCCTGGTCAATGACGATTGGGGTTTCTCCAAATGGGGTAGTAGTGTTAGCAAGGATTGCTTTTGCAATCTGGCTCAAACTGTCACTGATTCGGGTTAATTCCCAGTAGGTTAGACCTGCAATCCGAGTTACACGTCGGGGAAGTTGATTTTTTAATGTCTTAGCACGAAATAATTCTGCCATTGTCAGGTTGTTTTCCGCTGCCCTGCGGCGCACCAGTTCTTTTTCTTTAGCACTGAGCGAAATATGAAACTTGATCGGACGTTTCTGAGGTGACATTCTAACAACCAGGGAGATAGCGATCGCTCTTCTCTAGCTTTGCCATTAATACGTTTATCTGATATCTACCAGGCGGTTATTTCTTAGCTGCTGCTTGATGGAATAACCTTCTACAGTTACAAAATGAGCAATTATTTTTAGTGAGGAGATGAATATACATTACAACATGGCTTGCTCTGCATCCCGAAGTTTGAGCGAGTACCGTAGCCTGTTGCAAAAATGCGGGTCAATGGTGGAGGGCTGTAAGAAATTTGTGGAAATTTGAGGGAATTGACTGTCAATAAGCTTAAGCTATTGAAAATACAGCACTTCAATCCTGTGTGTAAAAGGGGATAGAGGTGGAACGCTGAGAAAAATTGTGGCAGCGCGTGAACTTCTGTGCGGGAAGAAATTCAAGTATTTCCTTTTTATCCATGTGGATGATGAGTATTCACTAAGTGCCCGCTAAGTTAAGAAAGCGTCAACTTACTGATCAACCTACGATGTCTGACCTCACGTTGACCTTTGATCCAGGCTCTTCGCTTAGCAAAGTTATTTATCACTTGACGGACGGCAAGCCTCGGCTGCTGCTTATGGAACCTGAAGTGATTGAACTTAGCCTGGATTCCATTACTACCCATCTGAAAACCAGAGGAAATATTGGCATCACCCGCTCTGAAGATGATGCCTGGTTACAGTGTGTTGACAGTAAGCAGTGTCAGGTGGTTGGCTATCTAGCGCGTCCGTTTCTAGCAACGGTGCGAATGAATGAGGTGAAATACGAGCGGGCGTTATATAAGGTGCTGGCAGCCGTAGGAGCGATCTCTCAACAAACAAATCTACCGCGAAAGTTTTCTGTTGCTATCTCTGCTCTCCTACCTTACAGCGAATATCAAAATGCTCAACGCCTTCAGCAACTACTGAAGCAGCATCTCAAGAATTACAGCTTTCGCGGTGAACGCCTCCAGGTCAAGCTAGAAGCCTTTGAGTGTCGTCCAGAAGGGGGCGGTTTGGCAATGGCAAGGGTGATGCAGAACGGGGCAGAGTGGTTCCAGCAACAAACGCTGGCTGTGTTGATGTTTGGGCACCGGAACACCAGTCTATTGTTGTTTGAGCGGGGTAAATTGGCGATCGGCAACACGACTGATTTAGGTTTTCATCAACTGGTAGATAAGGTATTACACCGCACGTCGGGTCAAAATGCAGATGCATTAACCAGTGTGATCTATGCTATTGGCAACGAAATTACACCGACTAATGCACAAGTTCAACATTTGGTAAAAACGCGATCGCCTACTGAGCAAAAACTAGAACGTGAACAAATTGTCACTGCTATTCTGACTGCCAAAGAGGAATACTGGTCACGATTGCAGGATTGGTTAGATACAGTGTTACCGAATGTCACAGAAGTGATTATTTCTGGCGGAGCTGCTCTCTATCTGCACGATGAATTAGAAGCATATTTCAATCGAACTCCGACCTACTGGGGAACAGATTTACAACGACGATTACAAGAATTGTTAGAGCTGGATTATCGCTCGAATCGTCCGGATGCTGAAGCGTTATCCTTCCGCTTGGTAGATGCGTTCGGAATGTACTGCGATTTTGTTGAGCAACTAGCAGAGGTGGCATGAACGATACTCCCCAGACCTCTCGCAAACGCGAAGATTTTAGCTTTCGCTATTCGCCCTACACCGACACTCCAGATGGTGTGTTGACAGCCTTTCTAAAAAGGGGAGATGGAGTGAGGCAAGGCAAGGAGTTGATGCTGGAGTCTGCCAGGGCTTTTTGGATGGTAGCTGCTCATCAGGCAGAGGGGCTGTTGAGTCAGGAAGAACTACGCCAACTTGGGCTAAGTTGCTGCCGAGCTTTGGAACGTCAGGCAGCCTACATCCGGGAATGTCTGCAACTGCCAATTCCATCTGCCGAATCTTCAACGATCGAACATTCAAATGGCGATCGCCAAAATAGCAGCAGCAAACCTGCTGATCGAGCAACCCGAACCATGTGGCAATAGGAGAACACAATGGCAACAATTCATTTTATTGATGGTGAAAAAGGCGGCGTGGGCAAGTCTCTGTTTGCTCGCGTGATGGTGCAATATTGCATTGATCGCCAGTTTTCCTATGTGCTGGTAGAAGCCGATCGCAGCAATCCGGATGTGGGCGAAATCTACCCTGAAGGATGTGAACGAGCGATTTTTAGCGAAGCCGAACGTAAAGCCTACGATGCTGATCGCATCTTTGACCTGGCAATTAAAACTCCAGTGATTGTAAATCTTCCTGCTCAAGTCTTTCCAGCCGTCACCGATTGGATTGAGCGCAACGGGGTGCTGGAGATGGGGACGCAGCATGGGGTCAGTATTTGTAAGTGGTTTATCTGCACCGGCGGTTATGACAGTGTGCAGCTTTTCATTGAATCCCTAAAGCGGTTTGATGGCAAAGTACAACATGTCTTTGTCCGCAATTGGGGATTATGTGATGACTGGTCACATCTGGAAGACAGAGAAGAACTGCAACAACTTCTGGCAAAGCAAAAAGTTCCAGTGCTCAATTTTCCTAAGTTCAGCTATCGCGAGCGTGATCACCTGGATGCTAAACGAATTCCTTTTTCCAAAGGCAGGGAGAGTAGTGAACTGGGCGTTTTGGGGAAGCAGCGACTGCATACGTTCCTGAAAGGTGCTTATCAAGCGATCGACCAGGCAAACATCTGGAAACTCTCACCGTCAGAAGTCAGTTCTTCAAAGACAACTGCGATCAATGCCAATGGTACATCAGTGGAAACCGGAGAAACCGACACTAAAGCGGCTGAACCAGCAGCAAGCAGCTCTAAGTCTCGCAATAGCAAACGTTCAAGCTAAGGGAGGTGAAGTCCCATGACCAATCCCCGACCAGTGGAAGAACCCTTGGATTTGGATGATCAATTCCTGGAATCTATGGCGGCCCGGGGCAAAGGGCTGAGCCGAATACCTTACCCGACCCTGCTCGATCTGGCAATTCGCGGTAAGGATGATTCCTTTAAAGCCAGGGTGTGGGAAATTGTAGTGCAAACGGGAATTGACCCGGATGATCCAGCCTTCTTGATGCTGGTTGCGACTGGCAGGCTAGAGGTGTTGCTAGAAGACAGTCCCCAAGAGATGGAGACCATGTTTGATCAGTGGCAGACGCAACTCTATGATCGGCTCCAGACCTATGAAAAGGTGGCGATCAAGGGACACCAAAAGGCGATCGCCCAAACCGTTTCTGCCCTAATCCGTCGCACCGAGTTTGAGCGAGCAATCCATTCTGTTCCCTCACTAATCGCAGCTGGGGTATTGCTCCTGGTTACAGCAGGGCTGGGAGGTTTGCTGGGCGTTGTAGGACTGTCCTGGTATCAGTCTAGCCGTCCCCTCGACCCTACAGGACTGCGGCAACTCACTTTGGAACAGGCTGAGACGTTAGAATGGGCAACCAGTACAGAGGGAAAGTTTGCCCGTAGTTTAATGAGTTGGAATCAGGATTTGTTGAGCCGCGATCGTAATGGTCAGCTTGTTTGTAGCAATGAAGTCGAGCGCTTAGGTGTCACCCTGGAGATGTTACCTGATCGAAAAGCAACCGCTGGATTCTGCACACTCTGGGTTCAGCCTCCCAATCGACGTGAATTTGCACCGATTCAAGGAAACTAAGCATCTATCCAAAACTTGAGGGGGATTTACCAATGGGGATTTGTAAAGCTACCCAATTCTGGACAGTTCTGATGTTGGCAGGGTTAATCGCCGTTGGTTGTACTCCTCGCACAACGACGGGGAGCGGCAATGAAGCAACTCAAGCACAGAATCCTTCAATTCCAGAATATCCGCCTCTATACAACGTGGATGTAGAGGTATGCGGCAACATTATTGCACCACTTGAAGATGGAAAACGTTGCGTCTCAACTCAGCTTCGGCTTTGGGGTCCTGTTGGTGAGGCAAAGTTGGTGCAGACTGGAGTTTCCTTGCCGTCCGTGTCGGCTGTGCAGCATAAGGTAGCGATCGCCTCCAAGGGCTGCTATCCAGCATATCCTCAACCATCACAGGAGCAGTTTTACTGGGCTGATACGATCATTCAGGTCAATCGAGGAGGTGAGCCACCGACCATTGAAATGACGCAAACTCAACTTTCTAATCAACACGTTCACGAATTGGTGACGGGAACGCTCTCGGATTCTACAGTGCCGACTTTTGGAGGAGTGGGTTGTGAACCTGCGCCTGCTAACTGAAATTAGGGGTTTTGCAATTTGTCCAAGAGCACTTGGACAATTTTTTACTCGTCTTCTGTAGGGTCTGCGATCGCCTCCACAGATAGCGTATTCAACTCCATCTCAAGTTGCTCAATACTGGGTAAACTCCCCTGTAACGGTTCTGGTAGCGTGTCCTTCAGTCGATAGGTTGCTACGCCAACTGGATGTTGAATGTACCGTAACGCATATTCTACCGTTGCTTTGTTTTTAGACTTGCACAAGACAATCCCGATCGTTGGATTATCCATTTCGCTCCTCAACAAATCATCCACAGCCGCGATGTAGAAGCTCATCTTGCCGGAAAACTCAGGCTCAAACTCGACCATCTTTAGATCAATGACCACGTAGCAGTGCAGTTTCACGTGGTAGAAGAGCAAATCGAGTTTATATTCCTTGCCACCTACTTCAAGCGAATACTGGCTACCCAAAAAAGAAAAGCCCACTCCCAGTTCCAGCAAAAAATCTCGAATGTGATCCACCAATGCTCGTTCAAAATCCCGTTCCTGAGCGGCTTCTGCCAGGGCTAGAAACTCAAAATTGTAGGGACTTTTCAAAATTTGACGAGCCAGATCTGACTGACTTTGGGGTAACGTATGGTCAAAATTATTGACTGCATTTCCAACCCGCTGATACAAACCACTTTCAATCTGGTGAACCAGGGCACTACGGCTCCAACCATGTTCGATCGTCTTTTGGGCGTACCACAGCCGTTCCTCATTGGCTTTGAGCTTGTCCAGCAAAGCAATGTTGTGATACCAAGTAATTTGTCCCATCACTGCCTGAATCAGTGTTTCATCAGGAAAAGCCTGAGCAAAGGCTCGCATATAAAGCAGATTGGAGCGAGAAAAGCCTTTCATCTCCGGAAAAGCATATTTCAGATCTTTGGATAAGCGCTCAATGACTTTAGCTCCCCACCCTTCCTGTTGTTGTTTAGCGAGAATGGCACGCCCGATTTTCCAATACAGAGTCACGAGTTCCCGGTTGACTGCGGTAGCTGCCCGCAGTTGAGCACTCTGAATCCATTGTTTGAGGTCATCCAGAAAGCGACCATAGCTATCTGAAGACAGGTTACTTGCCATTTCGTTTACAGAACATGGTGCTGAGGGACATCCAGACCTTACTACACTGTGCGATTGGGCGTTTTACATGACGGGCAGAAACCAGCATATCCTGTACTGCGGCGGAGAGACTATCAATTGTCCAAGCGATCTTGGACAATTGGTTCTAGCTTATTATATTAAATAATAAAGCTAGAACAATAAACCTATGTCCCGGAAGAAGTGCGGCTTTGGCTTTAGTTGTGCTGCCATGATGCTTCAGCCAGGTCTAGAGCCAAAAGACTGCCCTAATTATGAAACCTGTGGTTCTGCCTCCGAATTGACCCCTGAAGAAGAGGTGGAGCTAATTCGGGTTCGAGAGGTTCAACGGCAGGAAGCGCAGCAGCAATGGGAGCGGATTCAGGAACGTATCCGGGTGAGCCGTCACTGGGCAGCCGTGACGATGTTGATGGAGAGAGGCTGTTCACAATCCCTGGAAGACTTTGGTGTAGTCGATTCATTGGCATCGATCGAGACGCGGCTTCAAGAGTTGCGATCGCGTACAGAACAGTTCACCCAAGACTGCTACATCGCTCCCGATAACTGTGAGGCACACCGCTACAATGTCAAGCGCCCGTCTGGAACTTACTGGTATAACAAGCTCACTAGCAGAGAAGCAATTTTTGAGCCAGAGGAAAAAGAGGAGAAAGTCAAGGTCATTCACCTCAGCCACGACGATGATCCACGCAACGCTGAAGGACGGCTGGGCATCGAACGCCGCAACCGATTACACCAACTCCAAACAAAGCTTCAGATTGCGGAAGGAGCCTTAGAGCAGGCGATCGCACTACTCACTGAACCTCTAGAACTAGTTCTAGCTGATATTGAAAATATAGACAGCTAGAACCTTGTACTATACTCGCAGGGTGAGGGTGGGTGGGAAATGAAGTACCCCGACTTATCGCCGGGGTTTGATATTAAGCTGCGGAAGCTGTCCAGGAATTAGTCATCCAGGTTGATGTCTTCTTCCAGATCAACTTCAAGCTCCTCATCCGTATCCAGATCATCCGTTGTACTCAAACCGTTTAGCGCATTCAAGCGCCCCGTGCGAGTTGCTTTGTGAGCTGCACGGCGATCGCGCACTTCATCCAAATTTTGCAATCCATAGAGCTTGCGAGCGTAGGTCAGCAGATCGCGGAGTGAGGTTTCGGCATAGTCTTGGCGAAACTGAGCATTGTGCTGTTCCCAATCGAACTCCTGTCCGTTGAAACGAGCGGATGCTGCCAGTTCCCGTCCAGACTCTTCCCGTAGCACTTCAATCACCATCAATCGAACTTTTTCTTGATAGGGAATCACCCGTTGCAAAGCGGGCGTGTGCTTCGGTACCTTGCGTGCAGAGGGTTTTGCAGATTTGCGTGTTGCAGTTGCAGTAACCATGAGAATTGCTCCTTTATTGATGAGTTGGATTTCTCATAGCGATCGCATCGACAGATGCCTTCCTATTCCAATTTGAGATTTTATTTCCCCTTCAATGTGCAAGGGAGGTGGGCGGGAAAAAAGAAAGCCTGCATCAGTCAAACTAATGCAGGGCAAACAATTAGGCAGTGAGCAAGCCTGAATATATGTTATTCGTCCTCCTCGTCCAGATCCTCGTCTAGCTCATCATCTAAATCGTCGTCTAGTTCATCGACAGCTTCGTCATCAAGTTCATCACTAAGGTCGTCATCGAGATCATCGTCAAGCTCATCCTCCAAATCATCCAGGTCGTCGTCCTGCTCTGCCTGGAAGGAGTTGCGCCGCTCAAGTGATGCCCGATTGAATTCCACCAGGTCTGCAACAGCTTGCTCTGGATCAGTCCGAATGGTGTCATACAGCAGGCTCATGACGATCGCCACCACTTCCGGTGGATACTTCAGTGCATCCGGCTGCCCAAACAGTCGCGGGAACACCTTCGTATTCCATCGCTGCCAATCGAACTTTTTGTTACCGCCTTTCTTTTTCACTTGAGCGGCAATGTCAAGTCCGAGTTTTTCGCGAGTGGCGTGCCCAATTTTGGTCGAGACACGAGCATCCCGGAGTTGCAGCTTCACGCCGTACTCCTTGAATACCAAGTTCCGCAATTCTTTAAGCAGTGCCGCTGCATGAGTTTCCGGTGGTCCCTCAACGGTCGGCGCTTTGGCTTTGGTGGCTGAGGCTGTACCGTTAGGTTTAGCCGTTTTGGAGGTGGCACCATTGCGAGTGCCATTGGGGGTGCGAGATTTTGTGGTTGTTGCCATTTTATAAACTCCCAAATTTGAGGATTTCACCCCCTCGCCGCATTAGCGGCATTTCCCTCCAACCTCCATCACAGTGTTAGGTAAAAGTGTCCAATTGACCGAGGCAAGGAGCGTTTTTGTTTTGTTAAAACCAGTGGGAACCCCTACAGTTTCAGATCATGCGACAGTTGCAGGATTGGATAACACTGATTGAGCAGAACGCTCCAATTGTGGCGTTAGAGTATCAAATTCCCGATCGGATGGCGGTGTTGAGCCAGTTTTATCAATGGGGTAAAGTGCGATCGCTACCAGTGTATGTCTGGAACCCTGGTTACTCAACGCTTCAACAGTTGGTCGCACCACAAGAGCAAATCATTCTGCAATCCACAACGCAAACGGTTGAGCAAGACATTCTGCAATTCTTGTTAGAGCAGCCGAAACCCGGTATTTATCTTCTAGAAGGGGTTTTGCATAGCACGGTTGCAGAGATGAGTCAGCCACGTTGCTACCAACTCCTAAATGCTTACCATCAGGCGCTATGGAACTCAGTGCCTCATTACTGGGTTTTGCTAGAAACCTACGTTCACTTGCCTCTAGAACTGCAACCATTTATTTCAGTACTGTCTCATGCACTGCCTGATCGTCCGCAGGTACAAGCGATCGCTACCCAGTTTTGTAACCAGCATCCCTGGCTGAGCAAGGATGATCCAGAAGCTAACCAAAAACTGATCACAGCTTGTCAGGGGTTGCCAGTGGGTGAGATTGAAATGGTGCTGGGCAGACTGTTGACGTTTGCAAGTACCCCTGAGCAACTGGTTCAACTGATTCTGGATCATAAGATCAATAAGCTACGGGGACGGGGATTAGAGTACATTGCAGAACCAGATGTGCCAACTGCTGCCGGATTAGATTTGCTAGAGCAACGGTTGGAGGCGATCGCCGCCCTGCTTCGACCCGAAGCTCAACAATATGGCTTGAGCTTACCCACGGGCATGGTGTTGTGGGGACCACCCGGCACAGGTAAAAGTCTGTCTGCCAAACTAGCGGCTAAAAAGATGGGATTACCCCTGCTGGCTGCAAATTGGGGAGTTCTTTTGAGCAGTTCTAATCCCGATCGCGCTTTGAAGGAGTTTATTGGTGTAGTCACATCTCTGGCTCCTTGTGTTCTATATTGGGACGACTTTGATAAGGGCTTTGCAGGCTGGGATTCAAATGCTGATGGTGGGATAGCCCGTCGTCTTTCAGCTGCTTTGCTAACCTGGATGCAGGAACACCAGGAACCGATCTACACGATCGCGACCGTCAACCGTTTAGGGCTACTACCACCTGAATTGATCCGGCGGTTCGAGGACATCTTCTTCGTAGACTTGCCTCATGAGGGAGCCAGATATGAGGTGTTTAACCTGCATCTAGCAAAGTACTTTTCAGCATTTCAAGGGGATGGTCAATCTCCCTGGACTGATGACCAGTGGCGCAGTCTATTGACGGAGTACCGAATTTGTACCCCTGCTGAGATAGGAAATGCAGTGCGGCGTTGTGCAGAGGAGGCATTTTATAGGGACAAACCAGGGCAAATTGAACTGGAGGATTTGTTGGCGCAACGGCAGCAGTTTACCCCAGCTATGGAGCGGGAAGCGGAACAGATGCAGGCAATTCGGAATTTGGCAACCTATGCAAGACCTGCGAGTGGGGACGATCGCTCAAGGTTTGCTTACGTTTGTCGAGAGTTGTTTGAATAGAAAAGTTGATAACTTCTTTCCATTAGAGTAATTAAATTTGGTTGCTCAATTCTAAAATTCTTAGGACTACTTATCCTTTCTTAAAGGAAGCTGAACAGTAAAAGTACTGCCTTTCCCTAATTCACTTTTTACTTGAATGGTCCCTTGGTGTGCCTTCGCGATCGCCTGGGCAATGGCTAACCCCAATCCTGCTCCTCCGGTATGGCGGGAGCGATCGCTGTTGACGCGATAAAACCGATCAAAAATACGTGCTTGCTCTTTAGATGGAATACCAATTCCTGTGTCTTGAACCTGAATCAGCGCATGGTGATCGTCCCGCTTGAGATGAACGATGACTTGACCGCTAGCAGGAGTGTATTGAATGGCATTTGTGATGAGATTAGCGACCAAGCGATAGAGTTGCTCCTCGCTACCGAATACTGTGATGGGTGTGTTTGTCTGAATGTCTGCGGTGAGTGAGATGTTTGAAGCAATTGCGAGTGCCGAAAACTCTTCTACTAAGTCATTCACTAAATCATTGAGATTACAGGACTCTTGTTTAGCAGGAAGTCCCTGCAAGTCCACGCGGGAGAGAACTAGCAAATCATGGACAAGTCGGGATAGGCGACCGTTTTGGCGCTCCACAGTACGAAGGGTATCCCAAGCATCGGCATCCGTTGCATCTGGTGTAAGGGTAGATTCTAAGTTTGCTCGAATTGTTGCTAATGGGGTTCGGAGTTCATGAGCAGCATCAGCAGTGAACTGTTGCATCTGACGGTAAGACCTGTATACGGGCAACATCGCTTGTCCAGCAAGCCACCAACTGGCAATCGCAACGAGAAGCATCGCCGTGGGCAAGCCAATCAGCAGAATTAGCCTTACCCAAACCATGTGTCCATTAATGTCAGAGAGCGATCGCCCAACCTGCATATATCCCCAAGCATCCTGATTAGCTGTCTTCAGCAGCAGAGACAACTGCTTATAACGAGTTCCGTCAGGAGCTTCTAATGTTTGCCAGGATTCGGTTTCGATGCGCACAGGTAAGTCCGTTGTTACCTCACCTGCACTGGCTAACAACTGCCCTGATAGAGTAACAAAGCGAATGTAATAACCATGTTCTTGAAAGACCCCTAAATAGTGAGCTGCTGTAGATTTGTAAGCACAAGTTGTTCCAGCAATACAGAGCGATGGAATAAACTCTTGCACGATCGGTTCTAGCTTACCCGGTTGTTTCAGTGAGGCTTCTAGCCCGTCATGCAGTGTGCCTGCTACCGACTCAATTCGATGATTTAACTCAGAGACATGGCTATATGCCATCGCTTCATAGAAACCAACGGCACAAAGGGTGAGAATAAATCCCATCGTTCCGGCATACATCCCTGCTAAGCGCAAACGAGTTGTATGAAAAACTCGATTATGTTTCATGGGTATTGAGTTTGTAGCCCATGCCGTAGACGGTTTCAATCAACTGATCGTAGCCATACTCGGTTAGCTTTCGCCGCAACAGGCGCATTTGAGCCGCGACCACATTACTATTAAAATCTGCTTCTGCCCGCCAGATACGACCAATGATTTGGTCGCGCGACAGAATTTGGTTGGGATGTTGCATAAAGTATTCCAATAGCTGAAATTCTTTGGCAGTGAGCGGAATATTTTGCAGTTCTCCTGTGTGGGTAGAAATCGAAACGGCTGATGTGGCGTAGTCTAGCAGTAAATTGCCAACCTGAAGTTGGGGTGGTTGAATCTGAAGCGATCGCCGTTGAAGTGCCCGCAATCGAGCTAGCAACTCTGCCATACCAAAGGGTTTAATCAAATAATCATCGGCTCCGGCATCCAGCCCCATGACGCGATCTTCCATGCGATCGCGTGCTGTTAACATCAAGACTGGAAGCGGGTTCTGCTTTGCTCGAAGTCGTTGGCACAACTCAATTCCAGATAACCCTGGAAGTAGCCAATCAAAGATAGCAACGGTGTATTGATTCCAACCGTTTTCTAGAAATTGCCATGCTTCTGCTCCATCTTTGACCCAATCCACAACGTATTTTTCGCGTTTGAGCGATCGCTCTAGAGCTGCACCTAGATCATATTCATCTTCAACAAGCAGAATCCTCATTTACAAGAGTTTCTTTGAAGATTTAACTACCTTAGAATAAGTATAGCAATAAAGCACATATACTGCTCAATTGAATTCAATTATTGCTGTCCTATACCTAGAAATTTAAATCTCAAAAATGCTCAAAAATCTTTAAATATATTTATTGATAAGTGCTCTACCCAAAGTTTATAAAAAATTGAGTAGAGCATCAAACTATTAAGTTGGCTACTTGGCTATAAACTGTTAGTTATTAAGAACCTGTTCACGATGATGCCTACGATGTTCTTCTTGAGAAGAATGTTTTCCAGGATCAGCGTTAGCAGGCAAAATTACAACAGCAAGAGTAGCAGCAATAAGACATGCAGAAATTACTGTTTTCATGAATGTACTCCTTTCGATTTACCCCTTTAAGTATGGCGGAAGAAAGTAAAACGAAGATGAAATTTGTGATTGAATTTACACTTTTTGTCGAAATCAATAACTAGCAAAGTGCTAAATATAATATTAAACTCATCCATCAAAAAAACTGTTTCTTTCCAATAAAGTAGGAGTTACTATTAATTATAAAAAATTTACCCAAATTAAAGAGGCGGAAAGCATTCTCCGCTTTAAAGTCAGAAATGCCTCCCGCTTCATTTAATAATTGAAGAATCTGTCAGTCAGAATTTTTAACAGTAACTTATCTACTTAGTAAAGCTAAAGCGCCCATTAACTTTTTCGCCACTAATATCGGTTAAGATAGCAACCTGATACTCGCCCGATGCTGTTTCAGGTAGCAGTGCTGTGTAGTGCTTGCCCTCAGCATCATATTCAAAATCGATCTCTTTCTGAGAGCCATCTGGCAACTGAACTTGACCTGTGACGGTTGCCCCTTCAATTGCTTCATGGGTATCTCCAGATTGTAGGAAAAGATCTAAGTGAGTTCCACTAGCTTCTGATGCGGTGACTAGCTCCAAGTGATATGGTCCAGCTTCAACTACCTGTCCTCCTTGAGCCGGTGCAGAATGATCGGTTACTTCAGGAGATGTAGTGGGATCGGCGACAGGTGAACTTGCCACAGGTGAAGTTGTTGCAGGGCTTTCTGAAGTAGCTTGCTCTCCACCGCTAGCACAGGCTCCCAGCAGCAGCCCTAAACTAACAGTGACAGTGGCAAAGGATTGACTGAATTTCATGGGTTTAACCTTTCTTTAGGAAATGGAATTGAACTTATGCAATCGGAACTTCGTCAGGAATAGAATCCTGAAAGACATCGGTTGAAACAGATGTTGCCGCTTCTTTTGGAATTAGATATCGTCCAAACAACGAGTAGAGGGCAGGTAACACCAGCAACGTCAACGCTGTAGAGGTAAATAAACCACCTAGAACTACGATCGCCAATGGTTGCAGAATTTCCTTCCCGGCTCCCGTGCCGATGACCAAAGGAACCATTCCCAAGGCTGAAGTGAGTGCTGTCATCAGAATGGCTACTAGTCGCTCCATTGAACCTTCGACAATTACCTCTTGAAGTGGTATTCCCTGCGCCAATTTATTGTTGTAATTGTCAACCAGCAACAAGCCGTTGCGAGTGGCAACCCCAAACAGGGTAATGAAGCCGACGAGTGAGGCAACGGAAACGATCCCTCCTCCTAATGCAATTGAAAAGATGCCGCCGACTAGGGCAAGAGGGAGGTTAATCATAATCATCAGCATTCCGGCAACGGATTTCACGGCAAAGTACATCAGGATCGAAATCACGACAATCGCCAACCCACCAAATATCAGCAAATTTTGGCTTGCCCGTTGCTCTGACTCAAACTGACCTCCGTACTGAATGAAGTATCCAGAGGGAAGCGGTATAGTTTCTTTTACCTTGGACTGGATTTCATTCACAACAGACCCTAAATCTCGTCCAGCCACGTTTGCAGATACCACAATGAGACGAGAGACATTTTCACGGTTAATCGTATTCGGTCCTGTTCCGTAATCAATCTGGGCAACTTGAGCCAGGGGAATTTTTTGACCTGTGGGTGTATCAATCAGCAAGTTGCGAATGGTATCTAGATTGTTTCGAGATTCGTCTTCCAACCAGACCAGCAGGTCAAATAGCTGTTGTTGCTCCAATACTTGCGAGACAACGCGACCATTGAGTGCTGTTTCAACTATCTCAGAAATTTGACCCACCGTTAGACCATATCGAGCGGCGGCTGAGCGATCGAACTGAATCTGCACCTGCCGAATTGGGACTTGGGGTTCCAGTTGCAGATCGACCAAGCCCTCTACATCTCGAATTGCCGCTTCGACTTCGCTACCAATGGAGCGGAGTTCGTCCAGATCAGGACCAAAGATCTTGATAGCGATCGCACTCCTGACTCCTGATAACACCTCATCCATTCGGTGGGTGATAAAACCACCGACACTCGGTGCAATTCCTGGAATGCGGGCAAATTCTTCACGGATTTTTTCCAGCGATGCTTCCCGGTCTTTCAACCCTTCCTGACTCAGTTCCACATCTAAATGCCCCAGGTTCACCCCACCTGCATCAGCATCTCCGGGGGCACGTCCGGCTCGTAACTGCACAGTAGCAAAGCGCGGATCATCCTTGAGCGCATTTTGCACCGCTATCCCAGATTGATTGGTTGCTTCCAAAGAAACACCGGGATAGAGCAACATCGCATTTACCAGGGAAGGCTCTTGAAATTCCGGCAAGAACACTCGTCCCAGACTGGAGAACACAATCAGGGATGCAATTAATGAAGCCCCTGCAATCATCAGCACAACCTTGGCGCGACGCATCGCAAACGTGAGGGCAGGGCGATAGAGCCGCTGAGAAAAGGCACTTACCCAGGTTTCATCACTAGGGAGAGGACGGTTTGCTAGCAGGATGGCACACAAAGCAGGTGAAAGGGTCATCGCCACAAAGGTTGAGGCAAAAATTGACACCAAATAAGCAACCCCCATTGGGGCAAAAATCCGTCCTTCCACACCTGTGAGGCTGAAAATCGGAGCAAAGACCACCGCAATGATCACCGTCGAGAAAATGACGCTCACCCGTACTTCGACAGAGGTATCGTAGACCACCTTAAACGGGTGTTCTGGAGTGCCTGCTAATTGGTTCTTTCGCAGTCCCCGATAGGCATTTTCCATATCCACAATCGAGTCGTCTACTACTGACCCGATCGCCACCGCTAAGCCACCCAACGTCATCGTATTAATACCCTGTCCAAAGGCGTTCAAAATCAGCATCCCTACCAGAATGGATAGGGGAATGGCACTGAGGGTAATAACGGCGGTTCGCCAGTTCATTAAAAATAACAGCAGGATGATGGATACGATGATGATGCCGTCACGCAATGAACCGAGAACATTTTCAATTGATGCTTGAATGAAGTTTTCCTGACGAAACGTTTCGGTTACGGTCACATCTTCGGGCAGTCCGGCTTTCACCTCTTCCATTGCTCGTGCGATCGCCCGTGTCACCGTCGGCGTATCATTCATCGGCTGCTTGTTCACCACCACAATAATGGCGGGTTGACCATTAAAGCTACCATCTCCCCGTTTCAATGCAGCTCCCACATTTACCTGTGCCACATCGCGCAGCAATACAGGTTGTCCATCACGAGCGGTGACAACCGATGCTCCCAATTGATCAATTGATTCCAGCCGTCCCACCCCTCGAATAATCATTTCCTGATCGGGAGTCGTCAGGAACCCTCCAGCAGCATTGACGTTAGCGGCTTCCGCAGCTTCTGTCACCTCTTGCAACGAGACATTAAAAGCAGTCAGCTTTGCTGGATCAACTAAGACTTGATACTGCCGTACATCCCCACCGTAAGCAATCACCTGAGACACCCCTGGAACTGCCAGCAATCGGTTTGTTACATCTCGATCCACCAATCGTCGCACGTCCATTAGTGGAGTTGTTTCGGCGGTAAAGGCATACATTAAGACCGTGCCAATCGGAGATGAAACCGGAGAAATCTGCGGGGTTCCGACTCCCTCTGGTAACTTCTCCTGTACTTGCTGCAATCGTTCTGTGACTAGCTGCCTAGCGCGATAAACATCAGTTCCCCAATTGAAAATGACCCTAACCACTGAGATGCTCACCGCAGAAGACGATCGCACCGTCTCTACACCAGGAGTACCATTCACCGCACTTTCGATGGGTAGCGTAATCAATGACTCTACTTCTTCAGGAGCCAATCCTGGAGCTTCAGTTTGGATCTCGACTTGCGGTGGCGCAAAGTCAGGAAACACATCCAGCGGCATCTTTGTGAGATTGTAGGTGCCTAAAACGGTGACGATTACCGCTCCAATCACCACTAACCATCGTTGGACGATCGACCATTTTAGAATCGCGTTAAGCATACCAAGTTTATCTCTAATCGCTTTGGCACTATTAGTTCCCCTGTCAATTCAAAGCCATCCTTTGTGTCAAATAGGCTGTTGAATTGGGCACTGCTACCAAATTTGGGACAGCGTTTACACCTCAGAATCTGGTTGATGAGCATCTGCCGAGAGGAGAGCAGCCTCGTGATTCGCTTTGCTCACACTGTGATGTCCATTGTGCTGATCGTCGAGGTGTTCTAATGAATTGAGGGTTGCAGCCAGTTGTTTGCGGCTGCGGCGATTTGACCAGAAAGCACCTGCTGCAAACGTACCGATCGCCAGTGCCCCACTCCCTGGCAGCAAAATCCACCAGGGCAATGTTCTACCAGCGCCGCTTGCTTCTGTCACTTCTGTTGCTTCTGCTTCCTCTGGTTCAGCAGAGCCACCTCGCAAGGATTGGGCATAAAGTTGATTGGCGCGTTGGGTGACGACGCGATCGCCTTCAAACAATCCACTCTCTATCTCCACTAAATTCCCCGCTTGACGACCCAGCACTACTTCAATGGGTTGAAATGTATTACCGTTTTGGACAAAAACAAGTGGCTGACCATTTGCCTCAACGATCGCTGATTGAGGAATCGCAACAACGGGTTCAGGAGTGCGATCGGTTAGCACTTCTAATTCGGCAAACATTCCCGGTTTGAGTATGCCATCCCCGTTGTCTAACTCTGCCTTTACAGGCACCACTCGGTTCTCTCCTTCTACGACCGATCCAATTGTTGTGATGCGTCCTTCAAAAATTTGATTCGGCAAGCTCGACACTGTAACCCGCACTCGCTGACCTTGAGAAACCTGATTCAAATCTTTCTCGTAAATGTTGGCAGTGGCTAGCACAGTGCGATCGTCTACAATCGACATCAACGTTGCGCCTGCATCTTGTGCCGATTGTCCTAATGTGACAGTACGATCGGCGATCGTCCCTGAAATCGGTGCTCTAATCGTAATCGTGCCGTCTGGATTGGCTTCTGCACCAAGTTGTTGTAATCGAGTTTGATATGTTCCTGCACTCAGTTGAGCACGAGATTGAGCCACCTGAAGGGCAGCTTGAGCGCGTTCTACCTCAGTTCGGGCTTCCAACACTGCTAATCGACTTTCAGCCTCCGTCACTGCTTGTCGTGCTGATGCTAAATGTGCTTCTGACTCCAAAAATTCCCGTCTGGGGATGGCTCCTTGCTCTGCGAGTTCTTTATCCCGATCGTACTGCTCTTGAGCAACGCGCAGTTCCGTTTTTGCCTGGTCAACGGCAGTTTGAGCAATTTGCTGTTGTCTTTCATAGCTTTGTTGAGCCAACCGCAAGTTGGCTTCAGCCTGTTGCACATCCCCTTGTCGCTCTGCGGAATTTTCTAGCGCTGTAACGCGCAGTTCTGCCAGTTCCCCACTGGTAATCACAGCTAGAGCTTGTCCTGCTTCAACCCCGTCTCCTGGTTCCACAAGCAACTTGACCACCGTTCCACCTACAGGGTTTGTCACCTCTACTCTGCGACTGGGGGAGGCTTCAATCTGTCCAGTTGCCTGTACGCCAAATGCTAGAGATTGACGAGTGACAGGTTCTACTTTCAACCCAATCTGCTCTGCTGTTGTGCTGTCTACTGCGATCGCTCCTGCTGGTTGAGATGACTGGTTCTGATTGAATTCATCACCATGCCCAGTATGAGCGAGTACTCTGACCGAAGTTGTCAGTAGCAGTAGGGTGAGACATGTGCCCACTATGCGACTGCTAGGTAGCAAACCGGCGTGTTTCAGAGTAAGAGCCATTGGCATCTCCTAGAGCAGGGAAAATGATACAGGTGAAGGTTTTAACAAAACTTCAGGAGTAGTATTGCAGGTAAATATAAAACCAGGATGAAATTTCGGCGCAAAATATCCTCTGCTAGTGGTTCGGCTAAGATGCAGCGCCTCTATTCCAGCAAGGGAATATCAGATCAAAATGAAAGCAACAAAGCGATTTAAGAATAACGAATTATAAACAACCCTAGAAATTTCATTCCTGTTTCACTTTTATGTGCGAATTGAGAAGTAGAAGAAACATTGCTATGGCAAAAGGTACTTCCGTCTCAGGTAGTGATATCTGGTTTCGCATTACACTCCTAGCATTTACAGGGGGCTTCCATGCAGCACAACCACGAGCACGGGCATCAAAATTCTAGCTCCCACGTGAGGCATCATGAGCATCATCAGCCTCAGCAGACAGAAGAGTATGTTGGGCATTATGAACACCAGCAACAGCTTGCATCCGCACGAGATCACCATGCGGGGCATGGTAACCACATGGGTCACGATAAGCACGCAGGTCATAACCCAGGAATCTTCAAACGTCGCTTCTTTATCTGTTTGCTGCTGACCCTGCCCATTCTTTACTTTGCATCTCACCTTCAAATGTGGTTTGGCTATCAAGCTGTCGAGTTTCCGGGTGCTGCTTGGGTTAGTCCAATACTGAGCACCATCATCTACTTCTATGGAGGTTGGGTTTTCCTCAAAGGAGCCTGGTACGAGCTACGCAGCCAGATTGGAATGATGACGCTGATTGCGCTAGCGATCACCGTAGCGTTTGTTTACAGCGTGGCGGTTACTTTCGGATTAGAGGGAGAACCCTTCTACTGGGAACTGGCAACGCTGGTCGATGTGATGCTCTTGGGGCATTGGATTGAGATGGCATCGGTGCAAGGAGCCAGTCGTGCTTTAGAGCATTTAGCCGATCTAGTCCCTTCTGTTGCTCATCGCTTGGTGAATGGACGTATTGAAGATGTTTCGGTGAGTGAACTGGGTGAAAATGACGCAATTTTGATTCGTCCTGGTGAGCAAATTCCAATAGATGGTGAGGTAATTGAAGGCGGTTCCAGCGTCAACGAAGCCTTTTTGACAGGAGAATCTCGTCCAGTGACAAAACAGGTTGGGGATGAGGTGGTTGCAGGATCTGTCAGTGGTGAAGGCGCACTAACTGTAAGAGTGACCCGCACTGGAGAACAAACTACATTAAGTCAGATTATGCGCTTGGTAGAAGAGGCGCAAACTTCTCGAAGTCGGTATCAAGCCTTGGCTGATCAGCTTGCCTATTGGCTCACGTTGGCTGCAATTGGAATTGGAGCATTAACATTTGTCGTTTGGTTGGCAGTTGGTCCAGCCCTCACGTTTGCGATTAATCGGGCAGTGACAGTATTGGTCATTACCTGTCCCCATGCACTGGGCTTAGCAATTCCTCTAGTTTTAGTAAATGCCACATCGATGTCCGCCAAACATGGCATTTTAGTTCGTAAACGAGAAGCATTTGAACGGGCGCGGAATATTCGAGCGATCGCCTTTGATAAAACGGGCACGCTCACAGAGGGACGCTTTGGCGTACAGCACACGTTCACCGAAGGAATTGACGAGACAGAGGCTTTGGCGATCGCAGCAGCCCTAGAATCCCTATCAGAGCATCCTCTGGCACAAGCGATTGTACAGGAAGCCAACAAACGACAGTTGGAATTACCAAAAGGGAGCGAGTTTCAAGCGGTTGCGGGCAAAGGTGTTGAGGGAACGGTAAACGGTAAACGCTACCGCGTCGGGCGACCCGAATGGGCAGAAGAATTGGGATTAACTGTCTCAAATCCAATTCGAGAAGGACTGAAGACAGCAGAATCACAAGGAGAAAGTGCGATTGTGTTGCTCAATGACCAGCAGGTTCTTGCTCTGTTTGGACTAGCTGACCAAGTTCGTGAACAAGCCCGTATTGCAGTACAACGACTGCAAAAAATGGATGTGCAGGTGGTGATGATTACCGGAGATGCAGAGGCAGTCGCAAAGACGGTTGCAGAGCAACTGGGAATCGATCGCTATTATGCCCGTGTTCTACCTCAAGATAAGGCGGCGTTAGTACGGCGGTTAAAGTCAGAACAACCCACCGCATTTGTCGGTGATGGCATTAATGATGCCCCTGCTTTGTTTGAATCTGATTTGGGAATTGCGATCGGTGCAGGGACAAATGTGGCGATCGAGTCTGCGGATCTGGTACTGGTGAAAAGTAATCCGCTGGATGCAACCTATGCCTTGAAGTTAGCTAAGGCTACTTACAACAAGATGATCCAGAACTTGTTTTGGGCAACGGGCTACAACATCATTGGTATTCCCCTTGCCGCTGGAGTTGCCTATCCATTAGGAATTCTACTTTCCCCAGCAGTTGGTGCTTTGTTTATGAGTGTCTCTACGGTTGTGGTTGCAATCAACGCGATGTTGCTACGGCGAGTGAAGTTGGAATAGAAGATTTTAGCTATGCCTCAATTTCTAAAAGCCCCATCATGCCTAAATCTTCGTGATCGAGAATGTGACAATGATAGACAGTCTTTCCCACAAAATCTCTAAACGGAATCCGAATCCGCACCGTTTCTGCACCTTTGACTAGCACAGTATCTTTCCAGGCGCGATAAGGTGCGGGTTGACCGTTACGAGACATCACCTGAAATGAATTGACATGCAAGTGAAAGGGGTGATCCATCCGATCGGGATCAACATTAACCAATTCCCAATCTTCTACCGTACCAAGCTTTACGTCTGCATCAATTCGCTGTGGATCAAAGGTTTTGCCATTGAAGAGAAATGACATACCACTGCCCATGCCCATTGCCATTGACAGCTCAATGCGACGGATCTGATTTGATTCTGGCAACACTTCCACGTCAGCCAACGTTTTTGGTAAGGGTAGGGGATCTGTAGAACCTTGATAAGTAAGGGTCGCTAACGGCTGCGATGATTGAGATTGAGTCGTGTGATGCATCATGCCCCCCATTCCACTCCTGCCTGGCATCATCATGCCATCCCCCATCATGCCCATACCACCGCGATTGTAAGGAAGATTGAGCAGTTGATACTCTCCAGGAGCGCGATCGCCTTTCACTAAAACCTCAGCCCGTTCTCCAGGTGCTAGCAAAATTTCAGTTAGTTCAATAGGTTCTGCGATCGCCCCTCCATCAGTGGCAATCAGGTAAAAAGGATGGTCTTCTAACGCCAAGCGATAAAAACGAGATGGGGAGGCATTCAGTAGTCGCAGACGCAATAAGCCACCAGAAGTCATGGAGAGTGTAGGGTTAACCTGTCCATTCACTGTCATCAATGAGCCTTCCCGCCCCATCATCAATGCCATGTGATTCGGAGGATTGATTCGCCCATTGGCATCGAGATCAAAGTCTTTCAAAATGAGAAATTCCTCTTGAGCAGCTTTTACCTCTGGAATTTCATCTAAATCTCCTCGCACAATAAAGAGACCTGCTAATCCGCCAAACACTTGTTCTGCAACGTTCCCGTGATGATGAGGGTGATACCAAAACGTTCCGGCAGGATGATCTTGTGGAATGGTGAATTCGTAGGTCAAACGTTCATTGGGCGGAATGCTCAAAAATACGTTATCTGCATTGCCAGTTGGGGTGATGTGTAGCCCGTGATAGTGAAGATTTGTCGGCTGCGAGAGTTTGTTGGTGAAGTGAATCCGTACTGTGTCTCCTGGCTTTGCCTCCAATCGCGGAGCCGGAAACTGACCATTAAAACTCAAAAGTTGCGCTTGGCGATCGCCCACTATCAGAGAATGGTTGCCTGCTTCCAAATCTAGCTCTAGCAGGCCATCCTTGCTTTTATATAGATCGGGGGAGAGAACTACAGCTTGTAAAGGTTGATTCCGCCCAATCACCCAACGAGAGAGTAAAACGCCACCCGCACTAGCTGCACTAAAAGTCAGAAAATGACGACGACGAAGTTTCATAATAATTTCTAACCTTACTGAAATTACGATCAGCTAGAGATTTTCGTACTCTGTCTACTACTCTAAACACTCCAATTGACTAGACAGTTAATCCCTATAGTTATTAGTGTTTCTATCTCTATAGATAGTGCGGAAAAATAAAATTTCAATGAAATAACTACTGAACACCAAATTGTTAGCAATTTAATTATGGTCAGCCGACGGTCAAACCCGAAATAAAGGTGATATCCTGCCAAATCTCCTGCGCTATCCTCTCGTCCAATGATTATGCCTTTTTATTTTTGTCTCCAGGTGAACAAACCATTGAATCGTATCGTCTACAACGCTGTACATAACGGGAATCACAATCAGGGTCAGCAATGTTGAGATCGTCAGCCCTCCTAAAATCACGGTGGCGATCGGTGAGTAGGCATCCATGCCAATGTCGGGGAAGAAGGCGAGTCGCACAATTACGATCATCGTCGTCAGGGTGGTCATGGTGATGGCTTTTAAGCGGACGGGTCCAGCCATGCGGATGGCGATATCGCGCGGGACTCCTTCGGCCCGCTTTGCCAACACCAGTTCTAGCAACAGAATCGCGGCGGACAGCGATAATCCTGACAGAATCACAATGCCCAGAATCGAGACGGTCGAAAGGGTTTGTTGAGCCAGGATCAGACCGCCAAACACCCCCACCAATTGCAAGGGAATCGCTCCCATCATAATCAGCGGCTGAATAAAGGAGCCAAACTGAATCACCAGAATCAGGTAGATCAAAATTAGCGACACCAGTAAGCCCTTGAGCAAGCGACTGAACTCGATCATCATGTCGGTCATGTCGCCCATCGAATCGAGTCCGTAACCGGGCGGGAAATTCAGATCCGTGCCTGCCCGCATCGCCACTGCCATCGACAAATCCATCGAAGCCGGAGCGCCCTTGCGGTAGTACCCGTTGACATACACGACCCGTTTCCCATTCACATGCTCAATCAACGTCGGGCCATTTCGGCGCTCCAGTGTAGCTACTGTACTCAACGGCACTTGCTGTCCCTGGGGCGTGGTGATGTAGGTAGCGGCTAAATCGTCTGGCGTAGCGCGATCGGCGGCATCATAGCGCACCAGAATTGAGTTTTGGCGCAGGTTGGGACGGTTATAGTAGCGACGAGTAAAGCCGCCACTGAGCGCATAGCGGGCTTGTTCTGCCACCATTTGCACATTCATGCCCAACTCCTCAGCCCGGCGGCGATCGACGGTGAGTTGATATTCGGGCTGGGTTAGGGACGAACTGGTTTGCGCCATGACTAAGCTAGGGGTGGCTTCGGCAATGCGTAACACGTCTGCCGCTAATCGGTGCAAGGTGTCCAACTCTTCGCCATAAACCGCAAGCTGAATCGGTGCCGCAGAGGTAGACATCAAATCAACGCCCATTTCTTTGAGGGCAATGCGGCGCAGTCCGGGAATGGTGCGATGGGCTTCGGCAGCAACGCTGTCCATAATTTCCCAGATATCCCGATCGCGGTTGTCCTTGAGAGTAACCGTCAGGGACGCGGCGTTGACACTATCCATGCTGTAGCCGCTGAAGTAGGTGCTGTTGCGGGTGAACTCAAAGCCAACCTGGGACGAGACTTTCTCAACGTCAGGCTGCGCCAGCAGAATTTGCTCAAAGCGGGCAGTACTTTCGTCGGTTTTGGCAAAGGACGTGCCCGCCTCCATCTCCAGGGATGCCATGAACTGACCGGAATCGCCCAGGGGCATCATTTCCTGCGGCACAAAGGGATAGAGGGCAACGGCTAACACAATCGAGACAGCAGCGATCGCCAGGGTCATTTCCCGATTGTTCAAGCAGCGATCGAGCAGCCAGCCATAGCCCTGCTCTAGGCGCTGAAACCCGACCTGAACCGGCAGCAGCAACCGTTGCAACCCGTTTCGGCGTGGCTGAGACTGGGGCGGCTTCAGCACAAAGGCGGCAATTAACGGAATCAACGTCACTGACACCAACAGCGAGGCAACAAAGGCGAACACCATCGGCCAAACAATGCCCACAAACATCAGCCCAGTCAGCCCTCCCGCCAGAATAGTCGGTATCAATGCCGCAATCATGACGCAACTCGCTGCCGCACTGGCAAGAAACACTTCCCCGGTGCCCTGAATGGCGGCTTGTAACGGACGCAATCCGCCCCGCAGTTTCTGATCGATCGCGTCAATCACAATAATGGAATCATCTACCAGCTTGCCGAGCGCCATCATCATGCCAATCAGCGTGGAGGAGTTGAGCGACATCTGGATGGGGATGAAGGGCAGGGTTGAGAGCGCCAGCGACAGGGGGATAGAGATCATAATGATCGCCGTGGCGCGAAAATCTTCTAGAAACACCAGAATCACCAGCCCCGCCAGCAAGACGCTGATCAGCAACTCTTGAAACGTACTGTTCAGGATAATGTTGACCAGATAGGAGTTGTCATAGGCTTCCTCAAAGGTCAGTCCAGGGTTTGCCGCCTGAATTCGCTTCAATTCTGCCCGCACCTGCCGGATCACCTGGGGCGAACTGGAGTTGGGTTGCTGAATCACATTGACGGCCAGGGCAGCCTCGCCGTTATAACGATAGCTGCTGCGCCGTTCCTCAGCGGTGTCTTTGACGATCGCCACATCCCGCACATAGACCACCTGCCCGTCCTGCTCCAGCACCGGATAGTCCATTACATCGGCAGCACTCAACGCCCGTTTATCCGATCGCACCAGGATTTCGGAGTCGCCCTGGGTCAACACACCTGCCCCCTGGCTGACGTTATTGGCATCGATCGCATCCCGCACTTGCAAAATGGAGAGTCCGTAGGCAGCCAACTTTTGCCGATCGACCACCACTTGAAGCTGCCGTCGATAGCCGCCAAAGATTGACACCGCCTGCACGTCTGGCACCTGGGTCAGCCGATCCACCAAAGTATTGTCGGCAAATTCCCGCAACTGCACGGGGTCCCAGCCTTCTCCTCGCAGCGCCAAAGTCAGCACCGGACGGTTCAGCGGATCGATCGGCAACACCCAATAGGAACGCGAGTTAAAGCCATCGAGTTCAATATCTCCCTCTGCCGCTGTCATCACGCTCTGCACCGACTGCACCGCTTTGCCAATATCGTCGCCCCAAGCAAACTGAATCGTCACCAGCGACATATCCTGCTGCGAGCTAGAGCGAATGAACCGCACCCCATCCAATACCGTCAGGCGCTGCTCGATCGGCTTGGTGATATAGGTTTCCACCTCCGTTGGCGAAGAACCCGGTGCCATCGTCACGATCGACACCAGCGGACTTTCCACATAGGGCATCATCCGCACGGGAAGCAGCACGAGCGTCAGCATCGAGAGCACCACCACCGCGATGTACAGGGCCGCCACCACCACCGGATGCTTGATTGACCAGCGAGTTAGAAACGTTTTCATAGGGGGAATTGGAGTAAACCGGGAGTATGGAGCGAGTTAGCAGGATAGAAGTCAAGTGCTGTAGTTTATTGAGCTTCTAGCGTAAAGGTTGCTTGCCCTTGCTGTTCTTCGTCTTTAACGTTGGCGGTGACTTGCCACGTACCGCGCATCCCAAAATAGGTGTTGACCTGGAATCGACCTGGTTGATCGGCAGGTTTGACCTCCACCTCAGTTTGCATCGGAGCCATATTCGGCATGGGCATTGCAACATTCACGTTTAATTCACGCACAGGGAGCGGTTCACCTGTAGTCGCATCTTGTACCTGCAAAATCAGTTGATTGTCTCCCATTGCTACCGTACCCTCAGGGCTAATTAACTGAATCTGCACACTACCCTGGCTCGCGTCATTGAGACTCGCAACCGGATTGCCAGAGGCATCGATCGCCACAACTTTGGCATTTTCAACCAATCGGCTGCTGCCAGTCGTGATCACCAATTCCCCAGGTTTTAGCCCACGAGTGACTTCAATGCGATCGCCACTCATCAGCCCAGTGGTGACAACTCTGCGCTTCGCCATGCCATCTTCCATGACCCAAACGGTTGATTCTTCCTCTGACAGCGTGATTGCCGATTGCGGCACGGAGAGAGCACCCGGTTTACGAGCGGTGATGATGTTCATCTCTAGAAATTGCCCTGCCGCCAGTCGCTGACCTGGATTATCAACCACCGCTTCGATCATCACCGTTCGGGTTGCTTCCCCCGCCATTGGAAAAATGCTGGTAACTTTGCCTGGAATCGTTTCCGTCCCCGCTCCCGGCAGCCGTGCCACGATCGCAGAACCCACTTTGATTTGCAGGGCATCCTGTTGCGCTACATTCGCTTGCAGACGCACTCGACGATAGTCACCAATTTTAAGAATCGCCATTCCCGGCTGGACGAAGACTCCAGGGTCTACCATCCGTTCCTGGACAATGCCCGTAATCGGCGCAGTAATGGCCGTATAGTTCTCCAGAATCGTGGCGCGATCGCTTCTCACCTGAGTCTGAGCTACCTTAGCTGCCGCCGCGTTCACCTGAGCCTGCATTCGTTCCAGCTTGGTTTGGGCACTGCTCAAGGCGGCTCGTGCAGCCGTTGCTTCACTGTCTTTTCGATCAAATTCGCTACGAGAAATCGCCCCTTGTGTCACCAAAACCTGAGCGCGCACGACCTCTTTCGCCAAAAAATCATACTCGGCTGCCATCCGCTCTACTTCCCGTTGCTGCTCAGTAATTTCCGCCTGTGCCACCTGCAACTCTGCCTGAGAGACGCGGGTTTCAGCGATCATCTCCGCCACATCTGCCGATCGTTCCGCTGCATTCAGACGCGCCAAAACCTGACCAGCCGCCACGGCATCACCTGGATAGAGGGTATATTCCGTCAACTGCCCTTCCACTCTGGGATAGACCGCAACTTCCAGGTAAGGACGAACAGACCCCGTATAGCGAACGCTGGTTTCTAGTAGGCTAGGTTCAACCGTTTCGACCGTTACAGGCACGGGATTGAAGGAACCATCCACGCGCATCATGTCCTCCATCGACATGCCTGCCATCCCCTCCATGCCGTCCATGCCTGCCATGAGAGAAGCAGGTTTGAGCAAGCTGGTGGCGGTTGCAATTCCCCCCGTCAACACCACAAAAACTCCTAGCGCCGAGAGGGTTTTAACAGATAAAATCGATCGCCTCACGGGTTGATCGGTAAGGGGCTGATGGGTGAGGGGCTGATTGTCAGTCAACTGAGCAGACTCCTGATCTGGCGGATTCACCGGATGGGTCTGAGCAATACTTTGATTTATATCTTGATTTATATCCTTATCTATATCCTGAGCAATATGATTAATATTCTGATCAAAAGTAACTCTTTGTTTAGATCGCAGTGTTTTTGTGACGATCGCTCTTGTAACGATCGCCGTTCCTACAATCAATACTACTGCACCTAAAACTAGGCCAGTAGCTGTCATTAGGCTGCCAGAATTTTGCTGCATCGGCATTGCTTCTGGCATTGCTTCTGGCATCTCTTCCATACTGTGCGGTGCCTGTGCAATCCGTTCAGCCGTTAATTCAGCCGTTAACAGTACAGCAAGGCTAGGGACAGGCGGCATATTCAACTCTCCTCAAGGTTTGGAAATAGGGATGCTTTGGTAAGCGACTTCTTCAATCAGGCTGCAAAGCTCTCGGCTATCTGGATCATCAAGCGGGCGATCGGCCCAGCGAGTGCGATAGGTTTCTAGCTCTCCCTTCAGAGATTGCATGAGACGAATTTGCTCGTTCAAGTGATCAATTTTGCGATCGAGCAATTCCCGCACCACCGAACAAGCCGGACAGCCCTGATATCGCACCTTTAAAATTTGTTGAATCTCTGAGAGGGAGAATTGCAGCGATTGCGCTTTTTTGATGAACTGCAACCGTTGCACCGCTTCGTCGTCATAATAGCGATAGCCGCTATCCGCTCTTGTCGTAGGTGCTAATAATTCTAAGGTTTCATAATAGCGAATCGTGGCAACCGCAACCTGAGTTTGAGCCGCCAGTTCTCCGATTTTTAACAGTTTATGGTTGCCTAATTCCGTCGTGAGTTGAGCGATCGCAGGTTTGGTCATTTTCTGTTTTAGCGTGTGAATCGCCTTAGTCTAAACTCTCAAGTCACCTATAGAGTCAAGAGTAGCGGCATGAAGAATTATGTCAACTGTGGGTGTGAGACCATTCCTTGCTTCAGGACGTTACTGTTGCACCGGAATATCAAAGACCGCGCGAGCAGGCGGTTGAGCATCGTTGAGTGCCACCGTTAACTGCCAATCTCCACCAAATGGAAAGTTCGTTTCAATGTCATAGGTGCCGGGTGAAGCAGCTGATTTCACCTCGGTTTTTGCCGAACCTGCTCCCATCCCCTTCATCCCCATTGCTTCCATCGCTTGCTCAGACATCGTCATTTCAGCCTCAATGCCTTGAACCGCTAGAGGTTGACCCGTTGGATCAGCCACAACCAGCCTCAAGGTGGTCTTTCCCTGCGGCAGTGGCATGGTCAGTTCGCTCAGGGTCATCCGCGCATTTCCGGTTTGAGTCACAGGTTGAATATTGAGGCTAGATGCTTCGGTTTTTCCAGTCGTATCTGAAGCAGCCGTTGGGCGACTGCCTGAACCCGTGGATTGCCCATTGCCGCAAGCTGCCAAGAAGGTAAGCCCAGTCACGCTGAAAACGATGAGAACCAGTTTAGAAAGTTTCATTCGCACTCCTCAATGATGAGTCAGACAAGTTACCGAAGAAACATACTAAACCCTCAAGTCAACTTAAGAGTCAATAGATTGACAGACACTCAATTCAACAAGGTTATGCAAAGCCAAAGATACATTTAGCGATTCTGTAGTTAGGCATCCTATCTATGTCAGAAAGAATGCCCACACTACAGTTGCCCAACTAAGTCTTAACTTCCAAAGCTGACTTATTTATCCAATTGCCTCCGACGCGCTTCCCTAAATCGTTCGTTGAGGTGTGTTTCCGTTGAGATTTGTTGATTCAGGTTTTCCTGCTGAACGTTGTCAATTCGATCCTTCCCATTTTCAGTCAATAAATCTTCGCGCTCAAATCCCTCAGTCATGGCAAACACAGGATTAGCGATAGCAAAAATAGCTAGCATGGATAGGCTAGAAAACATGATGCGTTTCATTGAAAAACACTCCTAAACTAAATGAAATGATTGAACCAATGTGATGTGTACTTCCTTCAGCCCTCGGTTTGCAGCGTTAGTTTCTTACTTCAGCCAAGTTCGCCGAAGGTTATAGAACTCAAGCGTTTTAGTGACACATCACATCATTTGAACTGCATCATAAAGCCTGAGGTTGGCTTTAGAGTCAAGTCTTTCATCAAGGAATAGAACACCATTGCTATTAGAACTGTCGATTAATGGAATACGTAAAAATGAAATTGCAATGAAAAGCTGACGCTTGACAGTAGCCGTTTACAGTCCCCCCCTTGACCTTGAAGTCAGGTATAGGGTTTACGCTAGAGCCAGCACTAAAAGGAGACATTTGGAAATGGCTAAACGTCTAGTAGAAGTCTTTACGGCAGGTTGCCCGCTATGCGACGAAACCCTCAAACTGGTGCGATCGCTTGCGTGTGAGAACTGTGATATTCAGGTGTGGGATTTGCGGGAAGGCAATTCAACCCCTGAAGGTCTGGAAAAAGCAACCCAATACGGGATTCATCGAGTTCCGGCAGTGGTGGTGAATGGGAAGCTAGCCGAGTGTTGCCAAAACCAGCAGCCGATTTCTCGTGAAGCCTTGGTCGCGGCTGGCATTGGGCAAAAATAGCCCCTTGCCTTAGAGCAGAAACGCAGGAGGGGGAGTCTCTCTCCTGCTAAAAGCAGGAACACGATTACGAATAGAGGATTGTAAGATGCACGATTGTTGTTCAACTCCAGACATTTCCACACCTTCTAACCAATCGGTTTGCCCTCGTGATGGCAGCAAGGGGAAACCTGTTAAACTCATTACGCTCAAAAGCTTGCTTCAGCCTATCGCATTGGAACAGCTAGACCCACAGCAGCCATATTTTTTCTGTGCTCATACTGATTGTCCAATGGTCTATTTTTCAGAATTGGGACAGGAATTTACGACGGCTGATGTGAAAGTCTCTGTGTTTCAGAAAGATCAAAGGGATGCTGTTCCCGTTTGTTACTGTTTTGACTGGAGCCGCCAGCGAATTCAAGAGGAAATCGAGAGAGAGGGTAAGAGTCGTGCGATCGCTTCGATTACGGCTCATATCAAAGCTAAACGCTGTGGTTGTGAAGTTAATAACCCTCAAGGGTTTTGCTGTTTAACAAATGTTCGCAGTGTGATTCAAGCGGTTACGCAACCGTTAACCTCCATCGATCGCAGAATATTTGAATCCATCCTGAATAGATGAGAAGGTAGACTTAATTGCTTCGCTTAACAGCTACACCAATAATTTGGGGACTGACAATGGCGGGGATTGGAGCACGAAAATGCTGATACTCTACTCGTTCAAATCCTGCCTTCTCCAAAGCAATCCAGGTTTCACGATCGGGATGGCATCCATCACCGAGAATCTTCCAAACAGGACGAATCCAGTGTTGTACTCGTCGCAACCCTGTTCCTTTAGGAGCAGCCACGTGTTCAAGAAAGTAAAAGCGTCCCCCTGGCTTAAGGACTCTCAGAATCTCTTGCAAGGTTCTCTCCAGATTATCTACAGAGCAGAGAACCAGTGTGCTAACGACTGCATCCATGCTATTGTCTTCCACATTCAAACATTCAGCAGTACCTCGATAAATATCAATGGTTAGTTCCAGTCGGTCTGCTTCCTGTTTGAGATAGGAGTCCATAAACGGGTTTGGCTCAACCCCAGTCCAATGAATATCAGATGGATAATGACGCAAATTAGGTCCCGCACCAGGTCCAATCTCCAAGATGTTGCCGTGCAAGTCAGCAAACAAAGCTTGCTTACGATCGCTCATTTCAGCCTCATACTTCGCTGTACCGTGAGCCATCAGCCAGGCAAAGATTCGTTGGTACCAAGCTGGAGATTGCCGGAGTTTTGATTCTGCTTGTGATCGGGTTAACGTTTCCATTTCCTTATTGTTCATATCAACACCTACCCATAACAGGAATATGCTTAAGAGATTCTAGAGTAATCGCTGGATAGTGCATGTCCGGCGACTTCTTCAATCAGGCTGCAAAGCTCTTGGCTAACAGGATTGTCTAAAGGTCTATCTGACCAGCGATCGCGATAGGCTTCTAGCTCGACCTTGAGCGTTTTGATGCGATCGAGTTGGGCGTCCAGTTCAGCAATTTTTCGATTCAATAGATCTCGCACCAGTGGGCAAGCCGGATCACCTTGATGCCGAACGCCCAAAATCTGCTGAATTTCAGACAGGGAAAACTGAAGAGACTGCGCTTTTTTGATAAACTGCACGCGCCTAACCGCATCAGGAGTGTAGTAGCGGTAGCCACTCTCGCTTCGGTGGGTCGGTTCAATTAACTCTAAAGTCTCATAGTAGCGAATGGTTCCTACTGCCACATCGGTCTGCTCTGCTAACTCGCCAATCTTGAGCAGTTTTTCGGGCGATCGGTTTTCACTCAGTCTTCTCATGGTAGTCCCGGTGAATCTGGAGCAAATTGCCCCACTGCACTTCCAGTTTAAACTCTATAGTCAGCTATAGAGTCAAGGTTTTTTGAGCATCACCTGGCTTATCTAACAGGACACAGTTGGCGTTTGACGAACCAAATTGTCAACGGTGGGATTAGGAGCCACATCAATAGTGGCAGTAGCCCAGTGCCCAGAATTGGAACAGTTGGCATGGAATCGGCATAAGTCCAAATACCCAGCCATCTTGTTGCTAAATCTTCAAAAATAACCGTAATTAGAACACCGATCAGTGTGAATATACCGATTTGCCTGCGATCGGGTTGACGAACCCATTGTCGTGACTTTGATACGGCTGCAACCACCCAAAAGGAAGTAAGCATGATGCCAACATCACCTACTGTTGCCAATGTGCAATTTCTGATCATTGCGAAGCAGGAAAGCTCTGGTGGGACTTGATAAAACGGCATTTGCTGAACCTCCCAAAAGAAAGATAGGAGAAATGCAAATATGGCTACATTCCATTCAGGTGAATTCAGCCAGCGAACGGCGCGAGTGACGGTTCGATAATTTGACATAGGGCACCTCAATAAGTCCTTGTGGCTATCATTCAACAGTAAAGTGAGACTGGAGCGTTCCTCGCTTTGGTGCATTATTTCAAGGCGCTATTGCTCATGTAAGAAAATGTTGCCAATGACTTGACTCTATAGCCAACTAGAGACTCTAGTATGGCAATAGTCATCGAGATGGTGACGAATTGTTGATTAAAAATTGGATGAATCCTATGAAACGGACTCGAATCATCATGAGTGGAATTGTCGCTGGTTTAGCCCTGTTGGGAGTCACTGTACTTCCAGCGATCGCCCATGAGCACAACCAAACAACCTCTACTCTTGCCCAAAGGCAGCCTGCAATGCCTTCTGATGAAGATCAAGCGCAGACGACCCCAACAGAAGAACAAATGCGGCAAATGATGGCTCAGTGCAACTCTATGATGAGCATGATGCACAACATGATGGGTAATGATGAGATGCCTGGGATGGTGGAGCAGTAGAATAACCCTTCAGAGCAGGACAGGATGACCTCCCTACCAAGACAATAAAATCATTCCTATCTCAAACAAGAGCAACACGATGAAAACAAAAGTCAATGTCCTTGGCATATGTTTTGACTGGAGAGTGTTAGTGGGGCTAGTAGCCGTCGGCATTGCTATTGCGCTATTGGCACCGCAACTGACGCTGAGTGCATTACCACTGCTGTTGCTAGCAGCCTGTCCGCTTTCGATGCTTTTGATGATGGTAATGATGAATCGAATGGACAAGGATTCAATGTCTGCTTCATCACCTCGATCTGTAAACAGTTTGCCTGCCAGTACACCGCTTAGCCGGGATGAGCAACTGGCTCAATTGCGAGAACATCTCCAGCAGTTGCAGACGCAGCAAGAAGCGATCGCCCGTCAGATCAATACCTTAGAACAATAGGAAACTCTTGTCTTAGCAGGATTCTTTCCATTATTTCCTGAATTCAGAGTGTGCTATGAACAATTTAGATCCCCGAATTCCTGAAGCGATCGCTCCAGAGGTGTTTACCCGTGCTGCTCGCTTATATGCCCAAGCAGCGCAGGGGTATTCGTTAGAGGAATTAATTCAAGCCGGAGCCGCCGCTAATATTCCGCCAGAGTTTATCCGGCAAGCGGTACAGCAGGTTCAAGCTGAGCAGGTTCAAGCTCGAAAACGCTCAGAAATACTTAAGCAAGTTGCGATCGCAGGTGGAATCGTCGTGATGCTACTGGGATGGAGGGTTTCTCCAGGATCAGCATCCTTTGGATGTCATCCCATGATGAGTAGAGTAGACAGCCAAACGACTCAATCCAGATAGCTGAGTCATCCAGATTGCCCCAGATAGCCTTTGACAAAAGAAATCAACGTTATGGAACAGCCCAAATCAAGCCAACAACCATTTAACCTAATCAAAGTAGGAGTACTCACTGCTGCCGGACTGGGTGTGCTTCTCATTGGTGGGTTAGGCGGATGGTTCATCCGAGCAAATCAGTCCCCCACTCCACTCCCAACGGCTGTCACCTCAGAATCAACCATCGCACCTGAAAGCCAAGCCGAAAACACGGAAGCTAGCCCTTTCGGGGGACATGTCCATGCGTTGGCAATCAACCCAGAAACCAACGAGCTTTTCTTGGGAGCACGCCCAATTTACCGCAGCCGAGATGGTGGTCGGACTTGGACGGCGATCGACACTATTCCGAAAAGTCAACCGCGAGCGAATGTCACCTCGATTGCCATTGACCCTAAAAATCCACAAGTTATGTATGCCACCGGACATGGACTAGCAGTGGTTAAAAGCACTGATGGGGGTACGACTTGGGAAACAAAAGCCGAAGGACTCAGCGGCGATTCGATCGAAGCCTTAGCGATCGATACGAACGATTCTAATAAGCTCTATGCCTGGGTCTTGAGTGATGGGCTGTACCGCAGTGCAGATGCGGGCGAATCGTGGCAGCGGGTCAGCGATGGGCCCAAAGATCAAGAAATTAGGAGTCTAGCATCGGTGGGGTATCCTACTGGCATGGGTGGCATTTGGCTCTATGCTGGACTAGACACAGGCGTAACGAAAAGCCCAGATTGCTTCTGTGGTTGGGATAAATTGCCCAATGCAGGCTTGCCAGAGAATCAGCGGGCTTATAGTCTGGCGGCTGATCCGGAAAACTTCAAAACCTTATATGCGGGCATGCAAGCAGGTGTGTTTAAGACGGAGGATGCTGGTGAAACTTGGCAGCTTGTTCAGGAAGGCATTACGGATGCGATCGTCACGATTAACCCGTCCAATCCGCAGCAGGTTTATGCCGTCAGCAGTGATGGCAAGCTGTGGATCAGCCGTGATGCGGGTCAGAGTTGGCAGATAGTAGAAGGAGTCAGTCAATGAACAAAAAATTCTGGATGATATTGGCAGGATCTGGAGCGATGGTAGCGGCGATCGGCTTATCTTGGTCGTTTTTTGCCCATACGCCCTCTACCCAAGTCACGAGCCAAGTTCCCAAAGCTGTGGCTGTCAATGACGCATCAGGGGAACAGGCAGCATTAACCAATGAAATCACCGTTTTTCGCAGTCCCAACTGCGGCTGTTGTGGGTTATGGATTGATCATTTAGAGGCAGCAGGGTTTCAGGTGAAAGATAATGTGACTGAGAACCTGGAGTCTGTAAAACAGCAGTATGACATTCCCGAAAACTTGGCGACTTGCCATACAGCAATTGTGGCAGGCTACGTCATCGAAGGTCATGTTCCAGTAGAAGACATCCAGCGTTTACTGGCTCAAAAGCCTGCTGTGGCGGGTCTTGCCGTGCCTGGGATGCCGATCGGCTCTCCGGGGATGGAGTCGGGTGGGTATGTGGAACCTTACACTGTCTTCTCGTTTACCGAGGATGGCAGCACGGCTACCTTTGCAGAACATTCCTAACCCTCTGAAATCTGAAACCGAGGCGTTCGTTCATATTCTTCATAATGGAAGTGGCTGAGAACAACTACAAGCTTCAAAGCAATTTCTGATGAATACGCACCGTTTCAATCGTAGGCGATTTCTAGTGACGCTGGGTGCCTCCACCCTGGGTGGTTTTTACTTGACCCGGTGTGTCTCTTCTGGGCAGTCTCAGAGCTTATCGACCCATGCAGATCATCATACTAGTGTCGATGGGCTGCTGGATGTATCTTTGAGTGCGAGTGTTGGTTCAGTTCGCTTAGCAGGACGACAGGCAACTTTACTCGCCTTCAATCACCAGGTTCCAGGACCTCGTTTCGAGGCAAACCCAGGAGATACCGTTCGTATCCGTTTTACGAACAATCTATCCGAATCGACCAATCTGCACTATCACGGCTTGCATGTTTCTCCCAACGACAAAGCCGACAACGTTTTCCTAGAGATTCCTCCCGGTGAAACCATCACGTATGAATTTGACATCCCCAACCATCATCCTGGCGGTACCTTCTGGTATCATCCCCATCGCCATGGGCTAGTAGCAGACCAGGTGTGGGGAGGTTTAGCCGGGTTATTCATTGTGCGCGGAGAACTGGATCAGATTCCAGAAATTCAAGCCGCCTCAGAAGCGTTTCTTGTTTTCAAAGATTTTGCCTTGGGAGAAGATGGACAAATCCAGGCTCCTAATCGGATGGAGCAACGGATGCAGGGACGAGAAGGATCGATCGTCACAGTGAATGGTAGTGTGAACCCTACGCTCTCTATTCCTCAAGGCGGATTGCTGCGGTTGCGGTTGCTAAATGCCTCACCGTCTCGCTTCTATCGGCTTATGCTGGAAGACCATCTGTTGTATTTAATTGCAACCGATGGCGGTGCATTGAGTGAACCTGTGGAATTGAGAGAGCTATTGCTGGTTCCGGGAGAACGCGCTGAGGTACTTGTTCGAGGAGAACGCGAACCAGGGCAATATCGCTTGCTGAACCTGCCCTATAACCGGGGCGGGATGATGGGTGGCGATGGCATGATGGACGGCGGCATGATGGGTGGTGGGATGATGGGCGGTGGCATGATGCGGCGATCGCCAGCTAACACGCCAGAAGACCGTTCCCAAACCCTGGCAACCCTTACCTACAGGGGGCAAGTGAGTCCTCTCCCCATTCCCCAAATCCTGATCCCTGTCGAAGCCTTACCTGAACCTCAGACAGTACGACAGATCACTCTCAGTCATGGCATGGCACCGGGGCAGGGCATGGTCTTCACGATCGATGGCAAGACGTTTCATCACGATCGCATTGATACGCAAGTGCGTTTAGATACCGTTGAGGATTGGGAAATTGCCAACACTGGCATGATGATGATGGGCTTCGATCATCCGTTTCATTTGCACACGAATATGTTCCAGGTGATTAGCCGCAATGGACAGCCTGAACCCTATCGTGCTTGGAAGGATACCGTGTTGGTTCCCAGAAATGAAATAGTGCGGATTCGGATTCCCTTCAAAGACTTCGCAGGTAAGGCGGTCTACCACTGTCACATTCTTGATCATGAAGATTTGGGCATGATGGGCGTGATTGAAATGCAAGGATAAAACATAGAATACTACAGACGTGAAACGATACATGGGGATAGGCTTGGCATTTTTGTCGGGCGATCGCTGACTTGCGCTCGGAAATATCTACACCGATGAAGGACTGGGCAGGGTTCTCTTGCAACGATAACCGTTCAAACTCTTTGTTACCGCAGGCTAAATCAAGCACCCTAGCTTCCGGTGGAATCCTTGCCCAACAATCCTTCAGAAACAACAATGTTTTCGTGATGTACTGGTTCCTAGCGGCGATCGTACACCGATGCCAGTTAGATATATTGCCTTCGTTACTCCATCCGAACCGTATCCCTCAATCCCAACCAGTTATAGCGCCGAATACCCCAAGGTAGTCCAACCAAGATAATCAGAAACATGATCGACAAGACAATCCCCTGCGGAAAATCAACGACGATCGCATCTCCCAGGTAGGTCAACAAGAAGGTGGAAGGAATCATGCCCAATAGCGTTGCTGTGGCATAAATGGGCAAGGAAAGCCCAGTCATTCCGGCTCCATAGCTGATCAGATCAAACGAAAGCACCGGCAACAATCGAGACCCAAAAATTAGCCAACCGAGATAAATTTCACCTTTCCGCTTCGAGAAAACAACGATTTTTCCGGTCAGTGCTTTAATTGCCGATCGCCCCAATGTGCGTCCCAGATAGTATGCAATCAATCCGCCTAAAAATCCCCCGATCACACTGTAGATACCTGCAAGCACAGTTCCCCACAATGCCCCTGCGATTACCGCTAAAGGTGCACTAGGAATGGGGCTGACGACAACCGATAAGGTAATCAGCCCGATATAAATCAATGCTCCCCAACTTCCTAAACGACGAACTGTTTGCTCAAATCCATCCGGGGTAAATAGGTTGACCATGAATTGGTTAAAATCAGGCTGGGTCAACCATAAGCAAAGTAGCAGACAGAGCAGGAGAATCCCTAAAGCAATACCATTGGAACGGTTGAATAAAATTTGCCTACGCTGCGATCGATGCATTGCCATTAATTATCATTACTCCACCATTTCAATGTCTGCTAGATTTCACCACTGCCTTCAGATAGAAGCTCAGAGCCGTACTACCATCTCCAGATCTCTGACATCGCTGCGATCGGTTGATGAGGGCTACACTCCAAACTCAGCCTTTAATTGAGCAACCCATGCTTTGATGCGTTCTTCTGTCAATTCAGACTGGTTATCTTCATCCAAGGCTAACCCCACAAATTTACTGTCTCGGAGTGCTTTAGAATCACTGAACTCATATCCTTCAGTAGACCAGTAGCCAACTGTTTCGCCACCAAGTTCAGCTATTTTTTCCTCCAATATTCCCATTGCATCCTGGAAGGTATCAGGATAGCCAATTTGATCACCTTCTCCAAAGTATGCGACTTTCTTACCACTGAAATCGATATTATCTAACTCATCATCATAGAAACTTTCCCAGTCACTTTGCAGTTCACCTACATTCCAGGTTGGGCAAGCAATGATGATATACTGATATTCATCAAAGTCGTTAGGTTCGGTTTGTGAGATATCCTGTAGTGTTACAACACTGTCACCACCAAATTCTCTTTGAATGAGTTCGGACGCTGTTTGAGTGTTGCTTGTTTGAGTTCCGTAAAAGAGTCCAATCTTAGCCATTTTTGCCTCTTAAATTTCAATTGAAAATAGTGTTGTTCTTGGGTTGAGTGAGCTAAGGCTTGATGATAAAAAGCACAAGGAGCAATACTTGTCTAAGCCTATCCAATAATCGGACAAATGCTGTCTTTAGGATGATCAGGAACAGTTTCCCGACCGGATAACAGCACCTTTAACTCCTGTTTAAGAATTTGCAGTTGTTGGATTTGTTGTTCAATCGCGTCCAGCTTATCCTCCAGCTTCACTTTGACGTGATTGCAGGGTAAGTCGCCTTGATCAAGCCCATCTAGAAAATCCTTGATCTCGGCTAAGCTCAGCCCTAAAATTTGAACACGTTTGATGAAGCTCAATCGAGCACAAACATCCGAGTTGAACAATCGATATCCACCTTCCGTTCTCCCAGTTGTCTTCAGCAAGCCTAGCTCTTCGTAGTACCGAATCGTTTTAATGGGAATACCGCTTGCTTTTGCAACTGAACCAATCAACTTAGGAGCATTTTGAACTAACATATCTCTCACTCCATCCTGAGTATTCCTCTCTTTTAGCCTAAACTCTTCAATTGGCTAGAGAGTCAAGGGGGTACTGGAGAATTGATCGTCTCTTCATTCATCCCATAAAAGTTTTACGCTTCTCGGATTGAATCTTGAGAAAACCATTTTTTACTGCTGGAAGTTTTTGCAGGTCGCACTTCGATCATTCCATAATTCATCTTCATGCCACACATAAACTCATACTCACCGGGCTGGGCTGGTGTAAATTCCACTGTTGTGATTTGGTCAGGTTTGAGATCAATAGCCACGTCAAACTCTGGAATGAGCAATTGGTCATAGCATTCACTGAGATTCTTGCGATCGAAATGCAAGTGAATGGGATATCCAGCTTCAACAATAACCCGCTTGGGTTGATAGCCTTTAGCAACAGTAACAGTTGCTTCCTGAATTCCTGCTGATGTCATTGTTGCTTCAACACTGGATGTCGAATTCGTTAAATGCTCAGTGTGATGAGTTACCTGATCAGTAGGATGCGCTGACTGAGGAACAGAGGCGATCGCGGTTGCTGTACCTCCCTCCGCAGCTTGTACATCTACTATCCCTCTAAACATATTCATGCCGCAGGTAAACTCGTATCGACCAGGTTTGTTAGGCGTGAATTCGATCGGTGTAACTTGATTGAGCGGTAATTCTTGAGCAATGCGGAAGTCTGGGAAACGTACCTCTTCCAAACAACTGCTGGGATCTTTGCGGTCGAAGTTCAACCGCACAGGCTGTCCAGCATTGACCACCACACGGCTGGGATCGTAGCCACCGTCAACCATCACTGTCACCTCCTGAATCCCTTGCCTACTCTCAGCTTTTTGAGATTTCGGTTTGCTGAAAAGGAACCACCACAGTTCTAAACCAATTAGGGCTAATCCCCCGGCTGCAACCGCCCCTTTCACTCCTAGCGGTTGATCGATCCGGCGAAACTGAGTTCGTTGTTCTCCTTCGGTGGCGGGCATTTCCATTGGCATTTGTGCCACTGCTGTGCCTGAACCCATTACCAGAATTAATCCGAGCAAACCAGCTAAGCGACCTACCATTCTTTTTTTGCTTATCATCAATCAACTCCTTCCAAACGCTGCTTCGGTTTGTTTTACGGGATAACTTGTTCTGGCTGGTTCGCCGTATAATTAGCGTCAGGCGACTCCACAGAGCCTTGATACCCACACATATTTCTCATCATCATCCTGCCCATTCCACCCATCATGCCAGCCATACCAGCTACACCAATCAGAATAGTCAGAACGACACCAAGAACTAGACCACCTACGCCATAAAGGGCTGCTTTACTATCCATGCTTTCCTCCTGAAATAAAAACATTCATTTTTCAAAATCAGTTAGTTTTAACTTCTGCTGTTCTGTCTTTGCTGCCAGGCTTAGCGGCTAGGATGGGCTTGGAAATTCCGCAGGCGTAGCGCATTCGTGACAACAGACACAGAACTGAGTGCCATTGCTCCTCCAGCAATAATGGGATTCAAAAGCCATCCGAAAATAGGGAAAAGAATACCCGCTGCGATCGGAATTCCGGCAGTATTGTAGATGAAGGCAAAGAAGAGGTTTTGCCGAATGTTGCGAATCGTGGCACGACTGAGTTGAATGGCAGTGACAATACCATGTAAGTCACCAGAGATCAGCGTGATGTCGCTGGCGGCGATCGCCACATCGGTTCCCGTGCCAATTGCCATCCCCACATCCGCCTGAGCCAGAGCAGGTGCGTCGTTGATGCCATCACCCACCATCGCCACAATTTTGCCCTCTGATTGAAGTTTTTGTACTGTTGCCGCTTTTTGATCCGGTCGCACTTCCGCAAACACTCGCTGAATGCCAACTTCACGGGCGATCGATTCAGCCGTGCGGCGGTTATCTCCAGTCAACATCACGACTTCTAGTTTGAGGCGTTGTAAGGCACGAATAGCTTCTACAGAAGAGGGTTTCAAGGCATCTGAGATCCCCATTACACCTTGAATTTCGCCATCCACCGCAATCCAGATGACTGTTTTACCCAAATATTCCAACCGCTCTTGGTGCGCTTGCAGTGAATGAGTTTCCATGCCGAGTTCTTCCATCCAACGACGAGTCCCTATTTGCACAAACCGAGTTTCCTGCGGAGACGCTCCGCGAATGGATACAACCCCTTGCACACCGCTGCCGGCGATCGCCTCAAATTCTCTGACATCTGCTAATTCGACCTGTTGAGATTGGGCATAGCGGACCACCGCTTCCGCTAGGGGATGTTCTGAATTGCGTTCAACGGATGCTGCGAATCGAATCAGGTTTAACTCGTTTTGATGGGCAGTGCCTTGGGTTGTGACAAAATCCGTGACGGTTGGTTTGCCTTGCGTAATGGTTCCCGTTTTGTCCAGAACAATGGTTTTAATCTTATGAGCCAGTTCTAAACTCTCTGCACCTTTGATCAAGATGCCATTCTCTGCACCTTTCCCCGTTCCCACCATGATCGATGTCGGCGTTGCCAGACCAAGGGCACAGGGACAGGCAATAATCAGCACACCAACGGTGGTAATCAGCGCCAACGTAATGTTGCCCATAATGTTAAACCAGAGGATGAAGGTGAGGATGGCGATCGCTATCACCACTGGCACAAACCACCTCGTCACCTGATCGGCAAGCCGTTGAATAGGGGCTTTCGATCCTTGCGCTTGCTGCACCAGTTGAACAATTTGAGCCAAGACAGTATCTTTACCCACGCGAGTGGCGCGGAACTTAAAGCTGCCCGTTTTGTTGATGGTGGCTCCAATCACTTCATCTCCAGGCTGCTTCTTTACTGGAATACTCTCACCCGTTACCATAGATTCATCGATCGTAGAGGCACCATCTACCACTTCACCATCCACCGGAATCTTTTCACCTGGACGCACTAGCACCACATCCCCTTGCTGGACTTCTTCGATCGGCACATCCACTTCTTGCCCATTGCGAATTAGCCGTGCCGTCCTTGCTTGCAGCCCAATTAATTTACGAATAGCTTCAGAGGTTTGTCCTTTGGCACGATTTTCTAGCCACTGTCCTAATAGAATCAGCGTAATGACAACAGCCGCTACCTCATAGTAGACATCTGGCATGAGTCCCTGATTCAAAAAGAAACCAGGAGAGAGGGTAGCAAACACGGAATAGAAGTAAGCAACACTGGTGCCCAGGGCAATCAGAGTATCCATTGTTGCAGTATGGCGCTTGAAAGCTTTCCAAGCGTTAATGTAGAAGGTATAGCCACACCAAAACTGTACTGGAGCCGTTAAAACAAGCTGAACCCAGGTGTTTTTCAATAGGGCGGGAATAAAGGGCAAATCCACCCCAATCATGTGATCCAATGATCCAATAATTAACACTACGCTGATTACGGCACCGACAATAATCTTGCGACGCAGGTCGCGGGATTCAGCTTGGCGGGCCGCTTTCTCAACATCATCCTCCCCCGTAACCATCCGTTGATCGTCAAGGGGAGCGGCTGAATACCCAGCTTCATCCACCGCCGCTTGAATCGCTTGTAGATCGGTCTTCTTGGGGTCATAGTGAACTGTTGCTTGCTCTGCACCAAAGTTAACCGTTGCTTCACGGACACCCGGAACCAACCGAATGGCTTCTTCAATACTGTTGGCACAGGAAGCGCAACTCATGCCGCGCAGTTTAAGTGTTGTACTTTCCATTAAATTCCCCTTGAATTCTCTACTGCAACCGGATAACCAGTCTTGGTGAGCTAACTTGACCTCAACACTATTGGGCTAAGTCCTGGCTCAAATCCTCTTCGGCACGATCTTCAGCTGGAGTTGCTGTGACTGTTTCCATAGCAGTTTCTATCTGATAACCTGCTGTTGCGATCGCTTGCTTTACCGATGCTTCAGATGCTTGTGTTTCAACATTAACTTGCTTGGTTTTAGGATCAGCTTGAACTGTAGCACTAGGATCGATCGCCTCGATCGCCTTGATAATTGTGTCGCTACAGGCAGAGCAAGCCATGTTGGGAACCGTCAGTTGAAGAGCCATGACTCTAAATCTCTAAATGTGTAACTGCTTCTATCTTGGAGTCTCTAGTTCACTAGAGAGTCAAGGGGGAACTGGAAAAAATAATCGAGTCTACTCAACTCATGTTGAAACGAACAAACCCTGGAGTCTATTGCCAGACCAACTAGGGCTATAATTCTTCTACTTCTGGCTGGATTAATTGCAGCAAAAAGCTACAATTCGCTTCTCTTCAGTCCAACGTAAGAGATTGTGGAAGTAATTGCGTCTGCCCGCTGATGTAAAACGGTTAAGAAAAGGTCTGTAAGAGCCAGGAGTATCAGTCCAACACCACCTGCGAGTACTAGCCAGTCCATGCTTCAACTTTTTCCTTTCCCAGGATTAGAAGAATTTTTTATTTTAAAGTGACGGAACTAAAGCTACGATTAGTTTACTTGGCTGCTGCTGCCATCTGGCTCAATTGATAATACGCGCTAGGCATTCACAACGAAAACCTGTCTGTTTACTGCACTACTTCTCTAATCTGGCGCTCCATCTCGGGGGTTATTTCGGTCGATCGAGCGGGAAGCTCGACCTCCCCTCGTTCTCCGTTCTCCGCAATATCATCGAGGAGCAACTGCATCTCAGCTATTTCACGAACCTGCGACGCAATGATCTCATCCGCAAGCTCACGAACGCGCGGATCGCTAATGCTTGCCCTCTGCGCATTGTTAATGGCAATTGAGTGGTGGGGAATCATCGCCTTCATGAAGGTGACATCTCCGATCAGTGCCTGGGTTCTATTTACGGAGAGCAGAATCACGCCGAGCGCGGTAGCTAAACCGAGAACTGCGATCTTGGTTCCTACTCCTCGATACATCGACCACATAAAGGAAAGCATCACAACGGTCATCACACACCCCATTACCAATGAGGCGACCAGTCGATTTACGCTAAACAGTGCGTGATCAAGTGAGTATATAAGCTGATACATCAAGAAGAACATGATGAACGTCGAGGTCGCGATCATCGCTGCGAATCGGTTCCAACCCATTCCTGCCATGTCTTTCTGTTGATTCATGTTGCTTCTCCACCCTTTCAAAATAATGCTTTCGCTCAACTCCTCCCGTCACTTCTATAGCCGACTTACATAAGCGCAGAAGTTGTAGAGGGAATTGGCAAGCTTATCAAGCAGGCTTGCCAACCTCCTGATACTTTAAACTGTAAATTTCGGTCGAATTAACGCGATGTGGCAACACTAACCACCTTGCGGTATTCCTCAACTGCCGAGCGGCAAGCTTTGGCACAGCTTTGGCAATGTTCGTTATTGTGTTTTTCGCATTCACTGGCGCAGGCTTCGCAGATATCGATACAAGCTCGAACAACCTGAGGGATGAATTGAGACCCGCGACTCATGTAGCCAGCGATCGTCCAACACATTTGGGCACAATCGCGGCAGAGACGAGCGCACTCTGCCATGCTGCCCATACAGGTATCAGCGCAGTGTTCACATTCGTGAGCACAGTGAATGGCAGCATCAATACTGGTTTTATACTGCTGATGTGGCATTGTTAGATTCTCCTAGAAACGATAAAACTTCTTCTCATAGGAGTACGGTAGGAAGTTGTATAGATACTGTGCATCCAGCTTTTGAGGTAAAGATATTTTCTATAATTTCCGACCTTTGGACAGTAGGGATTTCATGTTGATTTTATTTTTTAGTGCGTCTACCACAAACTCGTCTTGGCTTGTATCGCTGTTTACCAGCTAAGATTTCATCCTGATTTTATTTTTGTCTGTCATCATTAACGCTTGTAAGAAGTTAATGCTTTGACCCAAAAACCTGGAGGCTTGATTAGGTGGTTACGTTAATGAGAAAGACACTCGCCTCATTTCTGTTGGTCGGAATCGTGCCTTTAGTGTCATTTAGCCTAGCTGCTTGTAGTGGTACAGCCTCCGAACAAGCTGCTGAAAGTCGTCCTAGCAGCTCCACGATGGCTCAGATGGATCATGGCTCCATGAATAGCCCCATGCCAATGGATCATGGCTCCATGATGAACATGAATTTGGGACCTGCCGATGAAAACTTTGATCTGCGCTTCATTGATGCCATGATTCTCCATCATCGAGGCGCAATTCAGATGGCGGAAGAAGCTCAGCAAAAAACGAGCCGCTCAGAAATTCAGCAGCTTGCCGCAAACATTATTGAATCGCAAAGTCGCGAAGAAAATGAGTTGTTACGAGCATGGCGGCAAGCATGGTATCCGAACGCCAGTGCAGAGCCAGTAATGTATGATGCAGCCAGTCAATCGATGATGCCCATGACCGCATCGCATCAACAGAGCATGGCGATGCAGATGGATCTCGGAGAAGCGGACGAAGAGTTTGATTTGCGATTTATGAATGCTATGATTCCTCATCATGAGGGGGCAGTTGCAATGGCACAGGAAGCGTTAGAGAAGAGCGATCGCCCTGAAGTTAAAGAACTAGCTCAGAACATTATTGATAGTCAGCAGCAAGAAATTGATCAGATGGTGCAGTGGCGGAAGGACTGGTACGGGCAGTAATATCGGAAAATACTTCTCGTCTTAATACATTGGGGAAGCCAATCATTCTTCCCCTTTTTCGCTAAATTTGCCTAAATATACGCTCTTCAATCCCATCGTCCCCTTCTTCGTTACTCCCCAGTAGCGCAGATAGCGGTAAGGTCCATAGGTTTTACCCGTCTTAGCATCGGGAATCATCTTCAGCTCAATATGCCCTCGCCCTCCGTGCTTCCCCAGCGGTGTGCCATCCTCACGAGTCTCCTGGTTCTTCTCCTCTGCCTCCTGCTGCCGTGACTCCAATAGCCCCTGAATCATTTCAGCCAGATCCCCTAACTCTTCATCACTCCAATCCTGGAGTTGCTGAATCAACCGCGCTGCTTTGCTCCGCTTTGGCATCTCCCACCCCTGACCCCGCAAAAATTGCTTAGGGAATACTTAGGAATCTTTAGCTTGTTTTTATTCCCTAAGTCCAGATTCACCCGTACTGCTTTTGCTTAGGGAAAACTTAACTCGTTATAAAGGCAAAACCATTCCCTAAGCTTCATCACCACCCCAACTAGCTGAAACTTTGAAGTCTACGACTACCGGGATCGGATGCAGAAACTTCCGAGCTGCTGCAACCATGCCGCGATGTAAGAGATAACTGATATGCTTCGCCTCAGCAACAGGACACTCCAGCAAGATCTCATCATGAACTGTGCAAATCAGCTTTGCTCCTGTCTCTGCCAGTACTTTGTTAAGTTTCACTAACGCCAATTTCGTGATGTCAGCATTCAATCCTTGGACTGGATGGTTCAGCAACTCTGCCAGCCTGGGTTTATCCGCCCACCTGCGCCGACGTCCAGCTAGGGTACGGCTCTCCTTTGTTCCCCGGATGTAACTACGCTTGATCGTCTCATGCCACTCTGCCACTCCGGCGTATGCTTCAAAGAAGCGTTTTCGGAATGCCTTTGCCTGCTCCAGAGACAGAGTGACCCCATACTTTGTCTCAGCGTAGCTCTGAAGTTTGGTGACACCCATGCCGTAAATCAGCCCAAAATTGATGGCTTTGGCAAGCCGTCGATCTTCCTCGCTCACATCAGCGATCGCTTTTCCAGTTACTAGAGCTGCTGTCAGTCGATGCAGGTCTTCACCTTTACGATATGCTCGTTGCATCCGGGCATCGCCACTCAAGCGGGCAACAATTCGCAGCTCAATTTGAGAATAGTCCGCTCGCACGATTTGATAACCTGGTGCAGCGACAAAGCAAGTTCGGGCAGCCGCATCGCGAGGAATGGTTTGCAAAGGCGGATTACGACAAGAAAACCGACCCGACCTAGCTCCAAGCTGATAGTACGTTGGGTGAATCCTTCCGGTTACAGGATGGACGTGCTTGGGCAAGCTATCGGCAAACGTAGCTGTGATTTTGGAGAGGTGCCTGTAATCCAATAACGCTTGGATCACAGGGTACCGCTTCGCCAGTGGCACCAGTTCCTTCTGGTTAGTCGAATTCACTGGAATCCCAGCTGCTTGTAGTGCTGCAAGCACCTGTTGCGGAGAATTGGGGTTGATTGCATCTGTCATTTCTGGCAGCAAGGACATTTGAGCATTTCCAACAATTCGGAGCTGTCTGACTTGATGAAGTGCAGTATCGCGATCGCTCTCCAGCGTTGCCCCTAACGTTTGCCAACGAGAGAGGTCAAGCAACATACCATTCAGTTCCATCTGAGCCACCGCAGGCATACAGTGAAACTCAAGTTGAGCAATTTTGAGAAGCTGCGATCGCTCTAGCTTCTTGACCAAGATCGGATACAGCTCCAGCAAAATGGCTGCATCCACTGCTGCATACTGTAACTGCTGTGATGTCAGCGGTTTGCTCCAGTCGCTCACCTGTTGGGTTTTATCCAGTTCTATGTTCAGGAGCTTTTGAGCAAGAGTTTGCAATGAGAGACTCGTTTTTAATCCTGCCGTTAGTACTCGATAAGCAAGTTGTGTGTCGAAGAAAGGAACACTGGGCTGGAGTCCTGCCTTTGTAAGAAACTGCCAGTCAAATTTACCATTATGAGTAATTTTGATCGCAGGACTGGAGAGGAATTGGCGGAGTGGGTAGCGATCGCAAGGAGCAATCTGGGGTAAATCGATCAGAATCACCGGTTGATTGGGGGCTGCAAGCTGAATCAGTCGAATGGTTTGAATGTGAGGATCTAACCCAGTGGTTTCGCAGTCCAAGCCAAGAATTGAAGACTGTTCAAGCAATCGCAGTGTAGTTTCAAGTTCTCTACTTGATGTAATCAAGTGATAGGTCACATTTTTCAAATTAGGGTAAGTTGTGGAGACGGACATGACTGGAAATAGATGGAGGACTATCCTGAAGGGGCGATAGCACCCATCATTCCGGTAGCTCTCATGATTCAAAACAAACTGCCCTGTTTCGGTTGATCGGTTGTTTGAACTGGGTTAACCACCGCGAGCGCCTCTTCTTTCGCTCGATTGCGCCGTTTTCCCCACCCTTGTTGAGCTGCGTGCTTCACCACACTCTGACGAATCGATCGGCTCAGATCATGAAATTCAGTCTTGACAGTCTTGAACTCAATCGCATGGCCACCAATCAATTCATAAAAATTGTCAGCCCCTTCTGGTAATTTGTTGTGCTTCCGCATCACCTCATTTCCTGCCCAAATGTAAAGGTCGGAATAGTCCCTGTGCATGGGTGCTTCAAAACTGGCGGGCATCATGTAAGCCAATACTTCAGTCGGTGTAGCATAGTCCCCCACTTGATCCTGTTCATATTCGGAAAGAATGAGGTCAAACCGATCCTGCATACAGGCAGCCTTCAACCAAGTTGGAATTACATCTCCCCACAAACTTCGATGTAATGCTAATGGTCCCGCTAAATAACGAACATGATGGATCGAAAACCCTGCCATCTCCAACATGCAAGCCAGTAGTTCTTTGGGAACATCCAGGGATGCTAAAAGCCGCAACATTTCTAGGGTGCTGGATGAGCAACGGGTATCTTCATTACCAGCATTTTTTTGAAGGGTTCGGACTAATTCTTCAGGAATAAAACTCAATTGATCCACAGTGCAAGTCTCCTCTAAAGCCGTTTCCCACAAACAGCCAGTTGGCTGGAGCACTGTTGTCCAACTGGTTGAGGTCATCACTAGGGCAGGCTTTATAGGCTGACAAGTATATCGTTTCGTTTAGAAGGCTTGCGCGATGAACACTGAACCGATCCCTGATTTCAATATCAATTCCGATAGCAATAGCGGTTATCAAACGGAAGGCTATCAAACCGATGGCTATGGGGGCGGACAATCAATTTCTGGAGCTGGCAACAATCCCTGGCAAACCGACCACTTCAGCGATGGCTACCAGGAGAACATCTTTGAGCAAAACTTTGGTGACACGCCCTACTCAGAATCTGCTGCTAACCCCAACCCTCATCTAAAGGGCTATGGCAAGGGTTCCGCTTATCAGCCGAAAACAGAGCGTAACTTTTCCGCACCCGAATTGGAGCTTTAATTCCCTCAACCCGGTCTGATGTCATGAATACCCCACTGAGAATGCCAGAAGGCTTCAAAAGGCAGCGTGTTCTGGCATGGCTCATTTCGCTGTGCTTGATTGTCATCAGCCTTTGCGGGTTCAATGCACCTGCATTTGCTCGCACCATTGACGATGGCAGCCTACCAACCCGGATTCTAGAAGTTGCAGGGAGTCAATCTGGGCTACCTGCAACTCAAGTTTTATTGCCCGATTGGAGCCGAATTGCTCTGTCGCAGATGCCGGGTATCAGCCGTTCTGGTTCGATCGATGGCAAACCCTATGTGCAAACGTTGGGGTATGACCTGAGCCGCCGTTGGAATGCAGGTATGACTCCCGATCAGTATTTGAAGCTGGGGGACATTTCGCAAGCATTTCAGGCAGAAGTCTTTTCACCAGGGGCGATCGCCCAACTCACGAATCTCGATCTCAATCAAGTTGCCCTGAGTGCGTTTACGTTGGCAGCCGATCAAACCCTGAACCATTTAGCAAAAGTGGTGCCGGGGCTAGCACAAACTAATGTCCGGGCGATCGCCCCTGTCGCGGCTCTTCTCGCTGCCAAAGCCATCGGCATTAATGTCTCTGATCAAACCCTAGCTGAAGTGCTGGCACAGAATCCCCAGATTGGACAGCTACCCTTAAAGGAGATTGATCTTTCTCGCTTTCCTGTCACCTCTATTCCCAACCTGGAAGCCGTTCAGCTTCAGCAGTTTGAGGGCTGGATGAACAGCTTTGTGCAAGATATTCCAGGATTGGGTCAGGTGCCATTAGGGTCAATGCCCAACCCGATCGCTGAACTGGGTAGCCTGGTCATGCGAGTTGATCAGGTGTATGGTCCAGCAGAGGCACAGCGAAATAACACTATTTCTGGCTCCGATGTTCAGGGCTTTTCTGTCCCCTGTGCTGAAACGGATTGCGCCTATGTTGAACTGGATGATCTGGAGAACGCCGGACGTAGTGCGCGTGGCAGGCTGGAAGGCAAGCAATGGATTTCAGGAAAATATCAGGAAGTCCAGGGTGGCTGGGGTGTCTTGCGATCGGTGAATGATGGACGAGAACCTACGGGACGCTTGCCGTTTGGCTCTGCCTTCAAAGTTGTGGTGATGGAGCCAGATGAAACCACGGATACCGTAGATACTGCCTTGTTCTTCCGCTTCTGTGCTGATGCATTAGGCTGCACACCTTACTTCATTGGTCCTGTGCCGTTCTTTACCTACAAAGTCAATGCTTTGATGTTTGTGGGGGATTTGAGCGATCAACGAGCTGCTGTGGCATCTCAACCCACCGGAGCCAGCCGAGAACCTGGAAGCAGCCAAACTATTGCTGGCAATCAAGATGGAAACAATCCCTGTAGTCTAGATGGCAGTAGTCAGCCTGTGTCGGCACAATCTGTGCAAGGTATTGATTTAGATGCATTGGCAGAAGCGATCGCCAGCATCGAAAGTGCTGGCAGCGGAGGTTATCAGGCGGTTGGAGTTCATACTTGTGCGGATGGAGGAAGCAACTGTGGACGGGGGTTAGGACGCTACCAGTTCATGAGCTACAACCCCTATGCAGTTCAGTTAATTGCTGCAAAGCCAGGGGGTCAGGGATTCTTAAATCGCATTGGACAGGGCTACCAACCCACTGATGCAGAACTGTTTCAGTTCTTTCCACCTGCTGATCAGGATCGCGCCTTTACGGCAGACCTCGCCAACAAAATTCAGGTGACACGAGGACAGATTGATCCAACGACCGGACAACCCTTCACAGGCGATCGCTTACTAGAACGAGTTGCCCAAAAACATTTCGGTGGCGACTACAGCCGTGTCGATGGTGGAGGCTCTGATGCCTTGGGTCGTTTGAGCCTGCGAGATTACGGTCGCGCTGCTGTGACTCGCTATCGCAATGGTGGCAATGGCACACTCACCTGTGCTCCCAGCGCCACCCTGACAACCGCTAATTCCTCTGGAGTCAAAAGCAATGAGGCATTCCAGGGCAGTGGAACACCAGGACAAGTCACTGGTAGGCTGACCAACCCTGCTCCAGGCTTCCCTGTCACCAGTGAGTTTGGTCCTCGCTCTAGCCCTTGCGCGAGTTGTAGCTCCAATCACGCTGGCATTGATATCGGAACACCGATCGGGACACCGATTCGAGCGGCTGATGGTGGCAAGGTTCTCTACGCAGGTTGGCTATCAGGCTATGGCAGAACCATGATTGTGGAACATGCCAATGGCAGGATGACGCTCTATGCTCACCTGGATTCAATGGACGTGAGTGCGGGTACTCCAGTAAGGCAGGGGCAGGCGATCGCCCGCAGTGGGCAGAGTGGCTTGGGCACTGGACCCCACCTCCACTTTGAAGTGATTGAAGGCGCTACCCCTGGTAACTGGCGCAGCGGCTCTTCCATCAATCCCAGACAGCGGGTTCAATTCTAAGGAGGAATCAACCATGCAACCCCAGCAGCGACTTTCACTGAGATCGATTGGCAGACGTTTGACTGCAACCTTCTGGCTACCCTTAGCGGTAGGAATGTTGCTCACTATCGGGTTAGGGTATCTTCCGCTTGATGCTCAAACTACTGGAATCCCAGAAACCGTCAGTCGTTGTATTCCCCAACAAACTCGACAGCCCATTGTGCGGAGCGAATTGATCGGCTCTAGTCGATTACAGGGCAAGGACTATTACCTGCTGGCAACTTACACCGAAAACAGCCAAGCACCAACGAATCTGATCATCGCGGTTACGAATGGACGCTGCGAGGAAGTGTTCTTCAACCCGATGGGCGATCGCGTTCCCTTTGCTAGTGTTGTGCCCCAGTCCGTTGCTCAACAATTGACGTTGGCACGATTCCAGCGAGAAATTCAGCGCATTGGCAAAGATCGCTTTCAGCAACAAGTCAGCGAGGGGGCCGCCTCCACTCAAAATCCTACCTGGTTTGCTGAGGAAGTCTGGGCACTCCGGCAGTTAGGTATTACCGTTCCCGCTAATGTTCAGGTTCAACAGTGAATGCAAGTTGAGAAGGAAACTCGCTATGACAGGCTCGGCTTCCAACCTGGCTCCAGTTCAGCAAGAACTGAGCACACCCACCATCCCTGCACCACCTCACTGGTTATGGCAGGTAGGATACTGGTTTCGCATCGGTTTTAGCCTTTTTCTGCTGTTATCGGTACTTATTGGCATGGCAGGTTGTAGTTCCAGTGCAGCAATGGTTCCCTGGCAAAAAGCGACAGCAGTAGTCCCTGAGCCTGTTTTAGAACAGGTGATTCAAGCAAACACGGATCTAAATATGACACAAGCCAAAGAAAACCTGCTTGCCTGGACTGTAGACGGAAAAGCAGGCAAACTGACGCTGTTTAATTTCAATACTCCTAATCTATGTGGAGCCTTGGGTTGTCTTTATGCTGGCTACTGGTTAAGAGAGAATCAATCCGCAGTAGAGGTGTTCCAAAACTATCTCAACCCTAACCTTCCAGCCAACAAACCGCTATTTCAAGTCGGAGAAAACCGGGGTCAGGCTCTGCCCTGCTTGAAGGTGTTACAGATGGAGGGCGATTCTCTCCGAGGCGGCAAAGCCGAACGCTTACGTCAATTGAATTATTGTTTTAATGGCGATCGTTACCAGCTTGCCGATAGTCAACTCTTCACGTCCTGAATGACTTTCAACATTAGTCCTTTAGCAGCAAGCAAAAAAGCTGCTGTAGCCAATTCAGCTCCAGCAGGGGTTAATCCAGAACAATTAATAGAGATAAATTAGACTACTCCTCGTCATCATCCAAGTCATCATCTTCAAAATCAAAGTCCTCATCATCTAACTCTGCATCTGAGTTCTCCAGATCATCCAGGAAATCTTCATCCTCTTCGATCTGCTTGATTTTTCTTGGAAGTTTTGTAGAAGGTTTAGCATTTGAGGCTTTGTTAGCCGTACCATTCTTGTGAGGCGGCAATACTTCTACTTCAACCGCTTCTACCTCACCTGGCAAGGCAGGCAGAGATTGAGGCTCCGTGAATCCTGCGATCGCATCATGCTGCTGCCAGATCAACGCCTTTGCCGTAGGAGTACCCAAATAGAGGAGAGACAACGTTTCGATCGTCGGTTTGGTATATGCCACCGTCTTGCAGCAGTCATGCTTGTTCTTACCCTCGCCTTCTTTAACGGCTTTGAACTCCACCTCCAACACTCCCAGACTCCGCCATCGATCGTTCTTGCCGCTAAAAGGCACATTGAAGTAGTCCGCAAACGTTTTTTCCAGGGCACGGTAGAACTCCTCGCGGGCTGATTTAAAGCTCCAAAGCGCAACGTTTTTGAACCGCACCACGATCGGCATTGTATGCAGCGGTTGGTTATCTTTATCTAGAAACAGCAGCGCATGTTCTGAACAAACATCCATAGATTTCTTGTCAAGGCTGTTGCGGTACTCGTCATAGAGTCCAACCACAGTGCCGCCCAAGTCTTCCACATCCGACTTGTAACGGATGTATTCCAGCACAAATGCCAGCACGAGCAACCGGGCTTCTGTAATCAAAAGACCCGTGACATCTTCAGTGAAGGTAACGGTCGTGAGATCATCTTCATCGGGCATCGCAATCCAGCCCGCCTTTTCCAACTGATCGATCGGAATCAGAATGCCAGCGGGCTTATCATTAACGACAATGCCATAGGGCAACTGCGGTCGGCGCACCTGATTGTAGGCATCGCTGAGTAGATCTGGATCAACTTCAAACTCGTCTGGTTCCGTCCTTTCAGTTCGAGTTGCGCGAGAGCCAGTCGCCGCAGTTGATTTTGGTGGTTTGGGAGTCGCCACTTTAGCACCCGTTCTGGTAGTGCTGGTAGAGCTATTTCTGGAGTTCGTTGATTTAACCATTTCAGTGCAGTCAAATGAATTATCCCCACTCCGAGGCGTTAGCCTGAGAAGTTGCCTGAGACAGAAACAATACGATTTGGCGATTGAGCCACTGAATATCACTACTCCATTCCCTACCTCCTAAAAAATGTCCAGATGGTTGAGCCATTACCTGACTTGCAATCGTTAGAATTCCTGCCAGATTTTAGTCATTCGCGATGCCTCTCCCCTTGCCGACATACTTAAATCATCTCTCCGGCAGCAAAAGCCCTAAATCCACTGCCCTAATCCAGGTGCCATCCCATTCCCAACCACTGGCAGCGATCGACTTTGGCAAAATGCTTCAGCAATACAACAATCCTCAAGGTTGGATGATGCTGGGTGGATTACTGGTTGTATTGTTGCTGCTCCGCATCAGTGGATCGGGTAAGGGCAAGATTACGACAGGCAAGCTATGCGGCACTGCGGAGAAACTATCTGCAACCAGCCTGTCACTCAAACAGATTCGGGAACGTAAACACAACAAAGTAACGCTCTGGTCTGGCACACCTCGTTATTGGGCAAAAGGATCATGGCGCGGGGTGATAACAACAATACAAACAACATTGGGAGCCTCCCCAACAGTTTGGTTTCCCAGTTCTGAGCGAGGTACGTTGGTCATCGGTGCTCCTGGCTCTGGAAAAACTTACTCCACAATCGATCGAATGTTGGAAAGTACTATGCAGCAAGGCTTTCCCATTCTGCTCTACGACAAAAAGGGTGATCAGATGCGCCTCCATGCACCCCTGGCAGCGCGATATGGGTATCAGGTCAGAGTCTTTGCACCAGGAGAAGCCTTTAGTGGCGTGATTAACCCGTTGGATTACATGCGGGATGCACGCGATGGAGTGATGGCAGGGGAGATCGGTAAAGTCATCAATCGCAACGCCAGAGAGGGGGACGGCGGGCGGAGCGACGAGTTCTTCACCAAGGCAGGAGACTTGCTGGCAAAGGCATTGCTGCAACTGGTCAAGGGTTCCCATTATCCCGATATGGCAATGCTCTACGCCGTGTTGCGCCTGCCTAACTTGGTGCATCGAATCGATTATGCGGTGCAATCCAAACAGTTAGATGAATGGGTCGCTACCTCTTTTGTGCAGTTCCTCAGTGCGAAGGACGCTGAAAAAACAATCTCTGGTATCCTAACAACCGCCGCAGGCACCTTCTCATCGTTCATTCAGGCAGACTTGCTACGAGCCTTTATTGGCAAATCAACGATTCCAACTCGTTTGGAAGGACGAGAAATCGTAGTATTTAAACTAGATGATGAACGTCGCAGTGTGGTAGGTCCGCTGCTAGCTGCTGCAATTCATCTGACGATTGTAGGAAATCTCAGCACACCTCGCAAAGATCCGCTAATTATTTCTCTAGACGAGCTGCCCTCGATCAAACTCGATCGCCTACCTCAGTGGATTAACGAATACCGTTCCAACGGCGCTTGTTTTATCCTGGGCATCCAAAGTTTGGATCAACTCTATGATATTTACGGAGATAAGATGGGTGCGGCGATCGCCTCTGCCTGTAGCACCCACGTCCTGTTTAATCCCGGTAATCATAAAACGGCTGAAGATTATTCAAAACGGTACGGCGAAAAAGAAGTGCTGATCAAAAATCGAACGACGGGGCGATCGCTCGGTGGACAAATGAGCCGTTCGATTAGCTGGAGTGAGAATCTGCAAAAAATGCCGGTGATCAGCGCCGATGAAATTCTCAAATTTCCTCAAGGCAAATGCGTGATCACCAGTCCTGGATACAGTTCAGGCGGACAGGCATCGATTCCTTATCCGTTGATTATTCCTGTCTCTAAAGCAGATGAGAAACGTGCAAAGGAGAGTGAGGCATTATGGGAAGTGCAAGTGCGAGCAGGCTTGGAGAGTCAAGTGATTCTGCCAAATGTAGATGCATTAACGCAAGCTTTGTATGATCGGATTGAAGAAGCAGAACGAATGTTACCACTTCCTGATGAAGGAGAAACACCAGCTTCGCCATCAAAAAGTGGTGTTGAAACTGATGCACTCGATCATTTCCCTAAACGAACTTTTACAACACCAGGATTACAGTAATAGCTCTGTTATCAACACGAACATATCAACGATTTTGTCTACGATCCAAACTACGAATCTGCAACTCTTGCCACCAAGTTGTACTCCGCTCTGTCAATCCTTCTAATCGATAAAGCCATTGATAAGACTGCCCTTCCGTTTGGACACACCACATTCCAACAACTGTTCCAACTTCCTTGGTTGTCCTAACTTTAACGATTTGGAAGAATGAGAATTCTGGCATTGGCACAGTTGGATGCAAGACTGGAATTGCACGCGTAGGATCATTTGATTGAGGCGATCGCGTTGTCATGAGTAAACACCTCGCATTATCTTAAATGCAGAAATGGATGTGAAATAGCGCTGATTCATTGCTACAGAGGCACTTCTGGAATCGCATCTAAGTTCAACAGCAACGAATAATCAGTGTTCGTATGGATTTCAGGCATTGGAAGCTTGGTAGGCTGCGTCAGAAGCTGCATTAACCACTGTTGCGTCTGATCCTGTTGCGTTTGATCCCACTGCAATCGGAGTTTTTGAGCTGGCAGAGATGGATGCAGTGCTAAACCAACCAGAGATAATTTCTCTGGAGGAATGGTGTAATGCACAGACATCACCCAAAGCTTTACAGCATCTTGCCAGGTTGGTTTTGCAGAGCAAATCGCCCATTCATAAAGTCTGGGCATCCCTCGTCGAAGACCGTAGTTAACCTGAACTTGAATGAAAATTGGAGTGTCCCCAGTCGTCAGAGGAGCAATCATTGGCGCATCAATCCAGAGTTTCTTCCTACCCTGGAAAAGCTCTGGAACCAGTTCTTGGGCTTCAGTGACCCATCGAGCCATCAATGGGTGAGTATCCAAAAGAGGTTGTACTGGCAGTCCCAGAAATAGCTGTTTCATCAACAACTGGAAATTAGCTGGATCTGCTCGATCAAGTGCAAATTCTGATTCATGAGTGCGTAATCCCAAAAGAGGCTGTTGACGTTGATGAACCTGATGCAGATCAGCCAGAGTAAAAAGTGCCATAGGTAAGAAGGGATAACTATCCTACCTATGCGGCGTTTGTCGCCGCTACAGTCTCTATCTAGGCAGTAGCGGCTCGGTGTGTTGGGCAGCCAGACTGGCTTCTAACAGCGTTTCCCAGGTGCGATCGTCCAGTTGTCCCATCGCTTGAACACAAGTTGAAAATTGCTGCCACTTCTCTTGAGCATGTTGAAACTGTGGATCAAATCCAGTTACATAGCAGAAAGTTTCAAATCCGTTGTCCCAGTAGAAGGTGCCAAGTGCTTTTCTGAGTTGATGAAATTGAGCAGGTTCCATAAGTATTGCTGAAAGGGATATCAAAACTGCCCATTTACCCCGCTAGGGGAGAAAAAAGTACTGTCTGAATTCAGACAGCATTAACTGGCTCCAAATTTGAACCACAACGTTGTGGTTCGAGAAGCTGTCGTTTTTGTGGGAGATCGTGGTAGTCCAGTTTCGGGTTGCGGCTGGTTTTGGTTGAAATCATTAGCGACACAGCAGCAAATCGCTATCTACTTGCCCGTTGGTTGCAGCAAGCTTATTGAGAGCATTGACATTGAAGATGCCTTTGCCAAAGATCATGTCAACTTCTGCCGCTCGAAAGGGTGGGGCAATCTTGTTCTTTGCCACCTTAACTTTGACTCGAATGCCGTATTCCTCACTCCCTCGCTTCAATGTCTGAATCCGGCGAGTATCCAACCGCATTGAAGCGTAGTATTTGAGTGCATTTCCACCTGTGGTTGTTTCAGGATTACCGTAAACTACACCAATCTTGAAACGCAGTTGATTCAGAAAAATCACGGTGCATTGACTATGCAGGCAATTCATTAACCGCCGGAGGGCTTTGCTCATCAACCAGGCAATGGAAGTCGTCGGAAAATCACCCATATCTGCTTGGAGTTCCGCCTCTGTCACCAATGCAGCTACAGAATCCACCACAATCAGATCAACACTCTTGGAACGCACCAGTTGTTCAACCAGTTCCATTGCCATCTCACCGCTATGGGGTTGACTGACCAGCATTTGATCGATATCGACTCCGATCGCAGTTGCATAAAGTGGATCGAGGGCGTGTTCCATATCGACAAAAGCAGCAATACCTCCAAGCTTTTGCATCTCGGCGATCGCCTGTAATGCCAGCGTGGTCTTACCGCTACTTTCTGGTCCATAGATCTCAATGATGCGTCCTCTAGGGTATCCTCCTCCTAATGCCAAATCTAGTTCAGTTGAGCCACTAGAGAAAGTTTCCACCTTCATGTGACTGGCATCTCCCAGCCGCACGATAGAACCATCTCCCAATTCCCGATTAATCGCTGCCAGTGTTCGTTCGAGGTTTGATTGCTTAGCTGCTAATTTGTTAGCCATCGCTTTTGAAAAATGAACAACCGATCTCCATTGCTGAAGATCGGTGAATGTGCAGCGATAGCTGAGCGTTATTCAGGAGTTATTTCTACTTCGGTTTGTACGCCAGGTGAAGTAATGGCATCCAACAAGACTAATCCCATTTGTTTCAATAAAGCGGTATTGCCATCAGGACAGCCATGTTGAATCAAACATTTAGCACAACCCACATCACAGTCACAACTACGAGCAATCGCAGCCGCCACACTCCCAAGTTCAGCCATATGTTTGAACACAGCTTCAGAAGCCCCATTTCCGCCGTCACTGGTGTCGTAGAAATAGCCTGCATAGTGGTTGCGATCGCCAGCTTCCTTAACTACCGAAAAGTTCACTTCTCTAGGGTCAACCCTGGCAAACAGTTGCAGCGATCGCAGAATTTGATGCCCAAAGCTGTGGATGGCGATCAGGCTACTGGGATGCTCCCATAATTGCTGATAGCCGGGTGGAATTGGCTGCCCACTGCGACTCAAGCTAGTTCTTGCTTCTCTGGCAAAGGTTTGAAGATAGTCTTGGGCAGTGGAGTCGATCGCCACTTTGACAATAGGGGCTGAAAACTGAGTCCGATAAGGCTGCTCAAAACTTTCCTCAGATAAGGTTTTGATAATCAGTGCCTTGCGAGTCAGCTTGCTGCAAAGCGGACAGCGACGGTCGCTTGGTAACGGCTCTTTGTAGTTCAAGCAGCGCCGGTTCAGACAGGTCTGTTCATAGATCTGTGTCATCAAACTGTACCCGCTGGTGACATGGCTGATTTGCCCATAGCTGAGTTCAAGCGTTAGAACGGCAGGTAAATCAGCAACCCCTTCCGCATGGGGAAATTCTAAAGGCAATGCGACCGGATTGGTTAAAGCCTTCAGGCTGCTGGTTTCCGATTGAGTGAAGGCAACCGTGAATAGGGGGCTATCCGGCACTTGTTTCAGAATTGCCTGCTTACTGGTTAAGTCGAGCGAGATGCATTGATAGGTCAACATTTGCCCATCGCCATCTTGTCGTTTGTAAATGGCATGAGGATGCACTTCCCGATAGGCAATGTCCTCTGACACTTCTTCCAGTGCTTCGCCCGACTCAGCATCCATCAGTTTGACGGTCGTTTGAGACACACCTCCCCGAAAGTTGACATCTTTATGCGGGTAGCCCCGCGCCCACAGCCCATTACGCCCTTTATTGAGATGTCCTTGAGCCATTAAAAGTTTTGCAACCGCAATCGCAGCACTCCCAAAGTAATGCTTGATTTTGCTGGTGGGAATGCCCGTTTCTGCTGCGGCACAGAGAAGATGTTTAGCCGCAAAGATGGGATATTCATCATTGAAGAAAACGTCCTCCGCTTCGCCAGAGATCAACAGTTCTGGATGCTCTGTGATGTAGCGATCGATTGGATTAAGAGCATTGGGAATCAGCACTGTCATTCCCGGTTTGACACGTCCGGCTCGACCGCTGCGCTGCTGATATGCCATCTTGGAGCCGGGCCAGCCCCTTAGAACACAGCACTCCAGCTCAGGTAGGTCAATGCCAGCTTCTAAGGCTTCCGTCGCAATAATCCATTGAATGATACCGGACTGGAGTTGTTGAACCACCTCAGCCCGACGCTCTGGATTGATACCGCCATAGAAAGCAGCCACCTGGTTTGACTTCAGCAATCCTGTTAGATCCCTGACACTCCGGCGCGAGTTGCAAAAGACAATCCCGGACTTTCCCTGAACTAACAAGAACTGAATAATACGGGCTGTATCCGCAGTCAGGTTGTAGCTGGGTTGAGTCAGAACTACCTGACGATGGGGTGCCGCAGCTCCGCTCCTATGAATCCAAATGAGAGGCTTTGGAACACGTTTAGTTGGTTTCAGTCCGGACAGCTTCTGGGCAAGCTGTTTCGGGTTGCCACAGGTTGCACTCAGAAAGATGAATTGCAGCTCTCTGGAGCGACCGCCATAGTGATCCACTGCTAACCGAATGCGACGGATCAACCAAGCCATGTTGGCTCCATAGCTACCTGAAAGGGTATGTGCCTCATCGATCAACACATAGCGCAAATGTTGGTAGAAGGTTGCCCAGCGCTCTGACTTCCAGGTTTGCTTGAGTTGAAAATGAATCAGTTCTGGCGTGACTCCCAGAATGTGAGGATCGGATGCGAGAATTTGCTCCCGTTCTTCGGTCTTCACATCTCCTGTCATCATTGCCAATACAGGACGGGAGACAACAGGCATCGCTGAGAGCAACTCCGAGATTTTGTGAAACTGATCCAGCGCTAGTGCGCGGAGTCCGTAAAATGCCAATGCCCGGTGTCCTGCATTTATGCAACCTTCCAGAATGCCGGGGTAGGTGCTGAGTGTTTTGCCGCTGGCAGTGGGAGAGGTGAGAATTAGACTCTTGCCTGCACGAATGGCTTGCAAAGCCTTGAGTTGATGAGAGTAGAACTGGTGAATCCCCTGAGCATGAAGAGCCTCAACCAATTCAGGTGGCAAATCAGCAGGAATCTCTTTCAAATCTGGCTCTTGTGCAGAAATGGTTTGCTGCCAGAGTAAGTCTTCTCCCAAGAATTCAATGATATCGGTTGGTTCAGAAGGACGACCGCTCGTTGAATCAGGGTTTTCTGTAATAGAAGTTGTCGGTGGTGTCCAGAAACTCTGGAGCAGAGCACCATAGTTCGGTGTAGTTGTCATGATCGTTGGCTTCGCTCACTGCCCCAAAACATCCCCCATAGGGGAAGGCAGATGCCTGCACAGTTACAGGCATTCGATCGCCTCAAACCGCTGCCCCCAAAAGTCACTTGGAATAAATAGTCTGAAACAACCGCGCGATCGCCAGCAGAGAGGGCAGGATGGCGTTTGCCAGGACAGCACCCTGCTTAATCGACATCTCCAACTCCACTAATTTGGTTACTGCCTGAATCAATGTTCTGAGGGGCATGGTTGCGACCTCTTGCCGTAAATAGTAAAGCCGATTAGGATTCCCCACGTTACACAGTTGAGCAATTTCAGTGTTGTTCTGGATACCACTCGCAAGCGCACTTTTAACCCATAGCCAGGTTCTAAACTGGGTCAGTAGAGTCGCAACCATCACCAGCATTGGCTCAGAGCGAGCCAGCAATTCGTCGATCAGACGCACCACTGCTTCACTTTCCCCGTTGCGAACCGCCTCCGCCAGTTGCAGATTGCTCTGAGTCTGGCAAGGAATCAGGCTTTGTACTTCAGCAAGACCGACAGGCTGACCATTTGTATAGATTGCTAGCTTGCGGAGTTCTGAAGCAACACGGGTCATGTCATTGCCGATCGCCTCTGCCAGATATTCAATGACATCTTTAGGCAGTCGGAGTTTCATCTGCTTTGCTTGAGTGGCGATTGCCTTTGCGATCAAATCTGTACGCCAAGACGGAATTAATGACAGCTCGAAACACTGACCGTGCTTGATCAAATGCTTGTAGATTTTCAGGCGCTTGTCCACATTTGTTGCCATGAATACAAGCGTTGTAGAATCTGGCACCTGAGCAAGTTGCTGCAAACTTTCTAACTGGGCATCACCCCACTGCTTAAGATTGCAATCCTCTACGACAACAAGCCGTTTACCACCACTCAACGAAGGGGTTCGTGCCGCACTAATTGCTTGTTCCAAAGCACTGGCGGGAAAGCGGTGATAGCAAAACTCTAGCCATTGTGGATCAAGTTCTGCTTTGTATTGCTCTAGTTTTTGTCGAATGGCAAACTGATCATCTCCAGTTAACAGAACAATCATCCCGACCTCCCATTTCTGCTAGCTGCGAGCGTTCTGATCAATACGGTCATTGGTTTTTGGCTCTGGATAACTCGCTGAAGCATTCGGGCGATCGCCTGTTGATTCGTCTCAAACTTTGCCAAAGAAGCAGGCGCGACTTCCAAAATTGCCTTATTTCCTTGCAACTTGATCAATCGCCCCTGGCTCAGCAATTTTTGAGTTCCTGGCTTTGCAGAAACGATGACTCTTTGCCAGACGGCTGACAAATCAGAGGAATCTTCTGTAGCTGCTGAAGATGGCTCTATGGCTGCTTTACGGTGGTGTCCGTTTTTGCCTGCTGGCTGCTTCCCGTTTGGCTGGTTGGGAGAACCTGATCGGAGCAGTGGCATCAAGTTCAGTAGACACGTTTCCAGCCAAACAGCGGCATTGGTAGTGTTGCGAAGATAGCCTTCTGCCTTCTGCAATTGCATCAAGGATTGATTGAGCACATCAAAATCCCAGTGAGAGGCAATTACCTTTAATTGGTTGTAGTTGGCAGGACTGGTGAGCAAGTCTGATGCTTTAGGAGCTGATTTGAGAATGAGGAGATCTCGGTAGGTCTGGAGTAAGCTGCTGAGAATCAATTTGGGAGTTTTACCAGAATCCACCAGGGTTCGCGCTAATTTAAGGAGTTGAAAGATATCGTTGGTAGCGATCGCATCAAGTATTGCCAACAGGTCTGTTTCTGTCACTCCCCCAGTTATTTCGATTACATGGTTTGCGGTCACTTTTTCACCCAGCAAACTGACCTGACCCAACAGCTGAAGCGCATCTCGCAAGCCTCCCTCTGCAAACCGGGCGATCGCCATTAAAGCATCATCACTGACAGCGATCGCTTCTGCTTCCGCAACGTCCTGAAGGTGCTGTGAGATCGTGTGGAGCGACAGCGCCCGAAAATGAAACACCTGACAGCGGCTCACAATCGTCGGCAAGACCTTATGCACTTCCGTTGTGCAAAGGATGAAGACCACATGAGGTGGTGGCTCCTCAATGCACTTCAGGAGAGCGTTTTGCGACTGGGTAGTTAATTGATGTGCTTCGTCAAGAATAAAAATTCGGGAGCGCCCCTGCACTGGTGCAAGGCTGCTGCGTTCAATCAAAGCACGGGCATCATCCACCCCATTGTTAGAAGCTGCATCAATCTCACTTACATCCAGGCTATTGCTGGTTTCAATTGATCGGCAGGATTGGCAAGTGCCGCAAGGTTCATCGGTAGGTCCGTCAAAGCTTAGACAATTGAGAGACTTGGCAAAGATACGCGCAGTAGAGGTTTTGCCAGTTCCTCTAGAACCTGTGAAGAGATACGCCGGGGCTATGTGCATCCGGTTGATGGCATTGGTCAAAGCGGTTTGGACGTAGGGTTGTCCAACCAGTTCTGCCAGGATTTTAGGGCGATATTTTTGATGTAAGGCGGTGGTCGGCATGGTGATATCGGTTTAATCATCATGACGATCGCCCCTAGTCAGGGGCAGCTTGCTTTAGTGGAGGTAACTTAAAGATCACTCCACTCTCGCAAAACCCACAACAAGACACCTTGCACCTCTACTCGGCATTCTTCTGCATCAACCGTAATGGGAGGGTAGTTAGAATTAGATGCAATCAGCGAAATGTGCTTGCCTTCACGATAAAAGTGCTTCAATGTCGTACCCCTACCTTCTACCCACGCTGCCACAATCTCTCCATCCTTTAATGCAGCAAGGTCAGAGACAGGACGCATAATCACAAATGAGCCATCCGGAATGTGATCGCCAATCATACTGTCTCCAGCCACTTGGAGTGCAAAATCCCCAGATTTTAGTTTCGGGCTGGAAATTGGTAGCACATCCTGACTATCGGTGAATACCTCGCTAAGATAGCCTGCGGCGATCGTTCCCCAAATCGGAATGCCACCTCGGTTTGATTTAAGGATTCGGATAGCACGGGCTTTTCCATATCGCCGTTCAATGTAGCCCTCTCGTTCCAAATATCTGAGACTGTTTTGGATGGCACCGCGCGGCTTCTCCATTGCTTCCATCATTTCATCAATGACAGGAGAATAACCGTGAAGCTGAATATAAGCTTCCAAGTATTCAAGGAGCCTTAGGTGGGGAGATGGGCGTTGCATTTGATAGAAGTAGCTAAGTTGGTTTAATAGTACAATTGTTCTTAATTTTAGGCAAGCTAGTAAAAAATTAGGCGTTTGGATTTTTGATGAGCAAATCCCCAGCTCCAAAGCCTTATAATGAGAGCCGTTGTTGAATCTTCTTATTCCGTTGGACTGCATCATTCAGCTACTGCAAGTTCACGATCAACAGATCGTCGATGCTATTCTGACGGAGGTGACTGATAAGCACCTTGAGGATGCCAAGACACTTTGGGAGCCGATCTTGGCAGGAAGCGGTCAAGACGATGAGTATTGGAACTGGGTCGGCAAGAGCCGTCGATCGAAGTTGCTCCCAGGCGATGAGCTGTACGCGATCGAGTGCGAGGGTGTCACTCAGGGGCTGATGATGCTCGATGTCTTGAAGAAACGCTGTCAGATTGAATCTCAGTTGCGACGACGGTTGGTGTACATTAGTGCTTTAGCAACCGCTCCTTGGAATCGACCTCTCATGACGAACCCTCCAACTTACAAAGGCGTTGGGGGCAATCTAGTAGATTTTGCGATCGCCCGCAGCCACGAACTGGGTTATCAAGGCAGAATCGGGTTACATGCTCTCCCAGGTGCGCTAGGATTCTATAGAAAGCTGAGAATTGGGCTGCTCAATTGCGGTCCTGATCCTGAAGAACCCGATAACCTCGTTTACTTCGAGACTTTGAGGATAGACGACCCATGACACAATCGATTCCTGCCCAGCCAAAAGCTACATCTGACGAAGCAGCTCGTCATCAGCGCCTGATGGAATTGGTTGAAGCAGAGGACGCTGCCAATGGTGAAGTGGGTTGCGGACGGGATTTGGGAAAGGGGCTTTCAGGGTATCTCAGTACTCGCAGGATTGCTCTTGACGATGAGCAATTGAAGACCCTGTTGCGAGAGCACTTAGGGCACATTCTGATGGAACCAGACTTTGATTCCATTGCAACCCAGATTCAACGTCGGCTTGAATCTTTGATTGTGCAAACCCTAGATAGTTCTTCGAGTTCTACATCGTTGTTAGATTCAACAAATGTCACAGAACATATTCCAACAGAAGAACTCAGAGAATTATTTCAATCACAGATTGCTGATCTTTGCTCTGAAGATACCTTAGAACAACTGATTCAGTTGAGCCATCAGATTATTCATAAAGCAGTACTTCAACCTCGACATACCTGGTCTAAGCCAATATGGGTACTGCGAGGTGAAACACAGATTTACATCGTTCAGGAAACTGGAATTGAAGAAGCGATCGCTAAAGTCAAGACTCAGCATCCTCAAGAAACAGGAGAATTGGAAGTCCTCACAGTCGGAGGCATTCTGGCACCTGATCAAGTGATTTCCTTAGATACCAACCTGTTGTGGAGGTTTCATCCTGAGAGAAACCTCAGTGCCCAGGGCGTATCTATCCCCTAGGCGACCTTATCCACCACAGCAGTCTTCATGGGACCTCGCCGATTACGCAGACGACCGGAGGCTTGAGTGCAAGCGTGTCCGACCGGATGCGCGTGAAGCCTGCCTCTGTAAGACGTGCCGCAATCTCCCAGCCCGCAGCCACTGTTGTTTCCGCCGTGGCACCGGGGCATCGCGGCTGGGAGACAATAGCGATCTGTCCTCCAGGTCGCATCAGGCTATGGATCTCTTTCAGCCGCTCGTCCGGCTCGTGCCACATGCCCATGTTGTTCACGGCCAAGACCTTGTCAAACGGCTCCTCAAACGCCGGAAGGTGCTCGACTGAACTACAACGCAGATCCACGAGACCCGCATGTACGGCATCTATGTTGCGCTTGGTTGCCTGCTGAACCATGACTTTCGAGTGATCGATGCCACATACAAGTCCGTGCGTCGCCCGATGGCTCAGCTCCCAGATCGCGATTCCCGGTCCGAAGCCGATCTCAAGGACGCGATCGGTTGACTCCACCCCAAGCAGTCCGACTGCCCACACATTACGCTTGCGGTTCGACGATCGCAGTGCCATCTCCCACCCAGCGAGCCAGCCTGCAAACCCACGGGGTTGCATAAACTGTGACCGGATCGCCATGACCAATGTTTGCTTCATGTCCATCACCTCAGTCAACTCCCGTTTGAAAGCCTTTCGCCCTTGGAGCCTAGCGGCGTTTGCGGCCGATGCGCGGTGCATCAGGTAGAGTGCGATTGGAACGAGGGGGATTGGCAGGAAATAGCTGAGTGCGATCGCGATCGCGGGCTGTTCGCTCCATCCTGCACCGATCGCCGAAAAGACGAACGCGGTGGGCACGCTGCCCAGCATTAGAGCGGCAAAGACTTCACGGACGCGCATTCCTCCCAAGCCCGACACGAGAACGACGGCTTCTGGAATACTGTACGGCAGGCTGCGCGTGAGAACGATCGCCCACATTCCCCCGTGCTCGAAGAGGCTCTCTACCTGCTTGATGGAGCGATCGCCGACTAACCGCACCACTAGCCGACGACCATACCTGCGGGCTATGGCGTAACCGAGAAGTCCACCGCTGACCAGTCCGAAGCTACTGATTAGACCGCCGCCAATCACACCGTAGATGATGCCGAGTGCAGCGATTACTGCCGTCTGCGGAACCGGTAATGCCAGGTCAGCCCATAGAGCCGCAATGCCAGGTGCCCATGCCCACATACTGTACTGACGTAGATTCAGGACTATACCATTGACTTCCTCGACTGTCGGCATCCGCGCCGTGCATGAGACGAGGCACAGGGTGAGGAGTGTCCAGGGAACGAGGCACGGACATCTGGGATATCGAGATGAATCCATAAAGCTTCCCTAAATATAAGTCATTGCTTGCATAATATGAGTCATTACTCGTATCTAGCAACTCGCATTTGACGGAGGGATTTCGATGCCACGCAAACGCTCCATAATTCCCCGTAAACTCCCGCAGCAAGACCGCTCTCGGCTGACCGTTGAAGCGATTCTGGAGGCAACAACTCACATTTTGACGGAGGAAGGTTACGACAAAGCCAACACCAATCGAATTGCAGAACGAGCAGGAATTAGCATCGGCTCGTTATACCAGTACTTTCCAAACAAGGAATCGTTGATGGCTGCCTTGATGGATCAACATTCCAATGAAATCGCTGCATTAGTAGAAGCAAAATTGCAGAATTTATTCGATGTACCTCCAGAGGTTGCCATCCCTGAACTGATCAGAGCAGTCATTGCGGCTCACGCGATCGATCCGTGTCTCCATCAAGTGTTAAGTGAAGAGATCCCAAGATCGGAACGCCCACAACAGATGCAGACAGCGGATGAACGCATTGCAGAATTGCTACAGGCATACCTGACACGGTGGCGCGATCGGATTTCCCCTCAAAATCTTGACATGACCGTCTTCATCTTGAGTCGCACAGTTGAATCGTTATGTCATTCAGCCGTAATTGAACATCCAAGTTTTGTGAGTAACAGTCAGTTTGAACAAGAGGTTTCTAATCTTCTCCTACTCTACTTAACAGGTGCTTGATACAATCTTAGGTTCTGATTCCTATCCAGAGTTTTCAAAGGCGTATTTTCAGATTCCCAAGCGAATTCACCGCTATATCCTATTTCACAACAAGCGGCATCCCCAGAGGATAAGCAAAACTGAATTAAAGCGTTTCTCACGCATCCCGCTGTGCAAGGATTGTAGCTTCAATGAAAAATCAAGCCCCCAGACCCTGCTATCCCTCTACCGTGAAGGGATCAATGTGAACGTGACGGGCATTGATGTGGTTCACGCTAAAAGACCCCAGTATATGCCAACTGTGTTGTCTAAGCAGGAAGCGATTACCCCGGAGGGAGCACTGCTTCGCATCGCAGTGATTCAATAGTGTAATGGCATTCATCAACTGGTCATGAAGTTGCTCTACGGTTAGAGTTTTCATCTGATCGAACGGCTGCACTTGCAAATCAAGGCTGTTTAGCTTTGAAGGCAAAGACAGCAAGAGCTGTGTGACGATGCTGCCTTTGCATATTATTAAGTGTCAAGCACATATTCGTATCGCGACAGTGACCAGGACGAGTAGACGACGCATTAAAAGCATCCTTGTGGCTGGTGAGAACGTGAGTGATTGAGTGCTAAGAAATAACACGAAAAAGTCGTGCTGAATGCTAAAGGCAATCGCACGACAACGAAGATCGAAACGACAATTAAGATCGAAACGACAGCTAAGATCGCTTGGGTTGAACGACCTTTTTATCGCTGACAATCGAGGTAGCGGAACGAGAGACCGCCGATTGTTTGCGATAACTCTGAGTTTCAATCTCAACAATCAAGGCATGATGCACCAAGCGGTCCACTGCGGCAACAGTCATCATCGAATCGGTGAAGATCGTATCCCACTGGCTGAAGGGTTGATTGGCAGTAATGAGCAAACTCTTGCGCTCATAGCGATGAGCAATTAACTCAAACAACACCGAAGTTTCGGCTTCAGACTTTTTGACATAGCCCAAATCATCGAGAACGAGCAGGTCAAAGCGGTCGAGCTTCTTGAGCATTGCTTGGAGTTGGAGTTGCAGTTTGGCTTGCTGTAAGAGTTGTACCAGTGCGAGTGCGGGATAGAATTTGACTCGCTTGCCAAACTCAATCATGCGCCGCGAGACAGCCGCCGCCAGATGAGACTTGCCAACACCCGAAGCACCAAAGAGCAAAAGGTTTTCGGCACGTTCGAGCCAGGCAGGATCATCAGCAAGTTGCATGAGTGGGGCAGCATTGAAGTTGGGGCAATGGGAAAAGTCAAAGTTGGAAACCGTTTTTCCGCTGGGCAGTTGGGCTTCGGTGAGGGCGCGTTGAATGCGGACGCTCCAACGCCGTTGTGCCTCCAATTCGCACAGAGCCAGCAAGAACTGAGCGTAAGACCAACCCTCCTGCATCGCTTGTTGTTCGAGGGCTTCCCAGTGGTTGAGCATGTGAGATAGGTGCAGTCGTTTGAGGTAGAGACTGAGGCTTTGATACGGACTGTTCGTGGGTGGTGCTGGGCAGGAGTTGGTCATAGTTCGATAGGGGATGTTGGGTGATAGTGAGAGTGGGTACCTTCAGCTCGCTCAATAATTGAAACTGCTGGCGTAGTCTGGCTAAGGTCAAGGTTTGAGCACTCAATTGAGCTTGGAGATAGGCTGCTACTGCTGTTTCTTTATCTTGAGTGGCAGCAATGTACAAAGCTTCCACGATTAGGACGGCAGCACTATCGAGTTCAAATTGCGCCTTCAACTGTTGCCAGATGTCACGCCAGGTCTGGTTGGGCAGTAGTTCCTGTTGCCAACTACAGTACAAAAAGGCTCTGGGCTTGCGACGCAGTCCTTCTGCCACATGACGATAATTGATGCTGCGGGTGCGGCGTTTGGTTTTGTCGGTGACTCGGATGCGTGGCAGTTCTACCACCAGTTGGCGATTGAGATAGCCCACAATCCGGTCATGATGTAAATGTAGTTCAAGCTGTCGTCCAATCAGCCGGGCTGGAACGGTATACAACACACAACGCACATCAATGGTGCTGCGACAACTGACGGTTGCATTCAGTACCTCATAATCAGGGGTTCGATAACTCGGTAGGGGTTGGAGATATTGTTTCTCTTGTGCAATCTTGTCTGTATGCAGGTCATTCAACTTAGTGGTTGCCTGATTGATTAACTCTTGATACTGAGCAATACTCTCAAAGTCATGGCTCCCTCGTAACAAGAGCGCTTGCTTGATGCGGTTCTTCAAATGTCCATGTGATGTCTCAATCGCTCCATTTTCATGAGCAATTCCAGTGTTATTGCGCGTTGGTTGCATGCGATAGTGATGGCATAAGTCATCATACAATCGAGTTAATGGCTTGTTTCGCACACCCCCCATGTTGCGATAGGCGGCACTTAAGCTATCGGTACGGTGTTGCTTGGGGACTCCTCCACAAGCAAACAGGGCATTCTGCAATCCTTCTGAGAGGGCAATGAAGCTTTCACCCCCCTGGATGATTTGGGCGTACTGCCAGCCACTGTACGCCAACCGGTAATGATACAGCAGATGCTCAAACGGCTTTCCAGCAATGGTAATCGCGATGCCTTTGAGTTCGGTGAAGTCCGATAACCCCATCATCCCTGGTTCATGGCGTAGCTCAAACATTACGGGCTTGGCTTGCCCATGCAATGCTTTCCAGGCGCGCACCCGTCGTTGTAATGTCCGAAGCACTTTCACATACTTGCCGGGGTATTGCGCCTGTAAGTACTCAAACAGGGTCGTTGGTTTGAGTTGCGGTTCTCGTTTGAGCATTGGCTCTAGCTCGCTTTCCCAAACCTCGGCTAATGGATCTGCCACACTGCGCCAATCCCGCAGGCGACCTCGATTCGGTTGATGTACGCCTGCATCAATGCGCTGTCCACTACGGGCTGAAAATCCAGCCAACTCCGAGGCTTCTACCTGGGTTAAGCCTTTCTCGCGTGCTGCCATATACACTTGTATTTGATATGTTTTGATTCTTCCAGACACTCTGTGAATCTCCATTGACCGATGGATCTTCCTCAGAGTGTCTTTTCTTCTCTGTCGTTTGACTCAACAACTCATGCAATGAATCGCGATCGTTCTTCTGCTCAAGTTGAGTAACTCGCCAATTGGCTGTCGCTCACTCGCCAGTTGTATTGTCACCTAATAGCATATGCAAACTTATTCCGGTTGCTTAAAAAGGGGAAAGAGAAAGTGGCACATTTCCATCTCTAATTCCGGATTATTAAAATCCCCAGCCGGAACCAGCATTGCCGGATAGTCCGGTTGCTTCAAATGCATCTTGATTCCAGAACTGGGAACCGCTTTAACCGCTTCTCCCAGGTATTTAAGATTGAATTGGATATCCAATGTCATATCTACAGGAATATGGGCACTGATTGTTTCATCGCCTCTGCCAAACTCTCGCTCGATCGAAAGGTGAATTTGTTGTGTCGTTCCATCAAATCGAAACTGAATCCCTCTCTCCTTTTTGTCAGTCAGCACTGACAACCGCTCCAACGCTTTGAGCAATCCTGATTTCTCCAGCACCACTTCCCGATCAAAGCTGTATCGTGACAACAACTGCTCACAGTCTGGATATTGTCCTTCAATACACTGGCAGCTCAAAATAATATCCTGCCATGCAAAACTTGCACGGGTTGCTTGAGCATCGTAAAGCAGTTGAATCGCGTCAACTGAATCAGCGAGATTACGAATCAGTTCCTTCAAAGCTTTACCAGGAATGGGAAATTGGGTAAGTTCATCAGTTCCCGATCGCTTGCGCCGCTTTCTGCCAATCCCCTCCGTTGACAATTCTGCGATCGCTACTCGATGTCCATCTGTTGCAATAAATTTCAGTGCATTTTGCCCAATCTGAATATAAACACCTGTCAAAATGCGCTTGGTTTCATCCGTGCTAATCGCGTACAGCACCCCTTTCAGTCCTTCTCTCAACACATTGGTTGGTAGGGAAACTGGAGCCGCTTTGAGTGTTGCAATGGGCGGGAATTCCTCAGCCGGAATCCCTCGAATCTCATACTTCCCATCGGCATCCGACAGCGTAATGGAGCAAGTCTTAGTCGGTTGCTCCTCTTCTGACATTGGTTTCGTAACCTGCGCCTGACTGTTGAGCGTAATGTTGCCTGTTGGAAACTGTTTGACCATTCCTGAAAGCATCTCAACAGGGACCGTAATCTCACTGCCCAAAAGCACCTGAGCTTCAAAGCTTGCCTGAATCGTCATCGCCAAATCAGTTACGGTCAGATGAACCTGTTGAGCGTTAGCATCTGCCACGACCAACACATTTGCCAGCACTGGATGGTTAGGTTTTGCCGGGGCAGCACAACTTGCGATCGCCAGCGCATCATGAAACTGACTCTGCGAACAAATCACCTGCATCCCCTTTTCGGTTGCAGGTGTGTCCTTTGGCTGAGATTTAGCTGCCCGTTTTCTCGATGACTTCCTGGGCACAGGCTCTGCCGATACTTCAGGCTCAGCAGAATTTTTAGGCTCATCGACTGTTGCTTCCGCTTCACTCGCCTCTGATGGGTCGGTAGGTTGCTCTAAAGAAGTGAGTTTCCCAGGAATACGCTGGGCGATCGCAGCTTCAGAAGTCAGTTGCTCAGTCTGCCTTTTTTGCTTTGCAGTCTTGCCCCTCGATCGTTGTAATGCTTGAGTCATGATCAGTGCCTCTGATTGAATGGTCGTCGAAGGATGCCTGCGTTAGCAGAGGAAAAATGCCAAAGGCTCTATGGCTCCAGCTTCTTGGCAGATTGACTAAATTGCTTAGGGTATAGTATGGAGCCGAAACGCCGTTAAGTATTCCCTAAGTCACCAAAGTTGGTGGAAGCAACTCATCATGGGTGAATTCGATACGCGGCTTCTGGCAGTTGGGTTTACTTAGGGAATATTTTGAGGTGATTCTGTCCAAAGTATTCCCTAAGTAAAAGTCCTATGGCACAACCAGAATCCGCCGACGCGCACGGCTGGCTCCCACATACCATAAGCGATTGTGCTCCCTCACTTTAGCCAACAGAGCTTTTGCACTATCACCTCGTTCTGGATTGAGCCGTTTGCTTAAATCCTGACCATCAATACCACATTCTAGAAATGTACTGCCCTGGCTGTTGTGGACTGTGATTGCAAAGCAATTTCGCACATTGGCGAACTGCTCCAGGTGCCGATAATAGTCGCGCCACAGAAATGGATTTCGCTTAGCGATCGCCATCAGCCGACGCGCTTCTACATCAAAGCGGCTCTGCTCATCCTCGTGCAAAGCGTAGATTTGACGTACAACACCATCATCGGTTGTAACCTTTAACCTCCAGGCTTGGTAATTGCTGTAACGATCTTCTGAAAATTCTTGAATCGTGAATTCAGTTGAGGTTGAGAGGATGATCGTTTTACCATCGGGAGCCAAAACTGGATCGCGTGTGATCAGCCGTTCGCCGGGAAGAAACCGGGAAGTAGTCTTGCCATACAGATGATTGCGAATCTGCTGGTTGTAGTAATCCACTTGAGCATTGGTCCAGCAGAGAATCCTGAAGCAATCGGGATTTTGAATGAATTCCCTGGAGGTTTTCTTGAAGGCATACTTTAGGAGCGATCGCCGCTTGACCAGCAACGAGCCGTTACTCTTGTCCGGCAGATATTTTGCAAATGGCTCAAAGGGCGCTTTGCTCTTCGTCACTGCATAACGGCAAGCCGTGATAAATTCCAACAGCGGACTATCTGTGCTCTGGCGCACCACTTGAGTCAACACGGCTCTATTGGGTATGGTGAAGGCTGGCGATCGCCCTTCATTCACCGGGTTAAGCTGAGCCGGATCGCCCATCAGAATCATTTTGAGCGGGTGCCACGTTGATGTTCTTTTGGACGCTTCCTCAATCCAGTGCCAGAGTTGTTCTCCAATCATGGAGCACTCGTCAATAAACACAACATCAAACAGTCCAATGTATGACGTTCCCGTCGGTGCCAGCACTTTTTCGTTACCTCTGGAAACCATGCCTAGTCCCAGCAATTGATGAATTGTGAAGAAGTCTACACCAGTCACCCCATTTTCTAGCGCCATGCGTTGCAACACGCCCACAGCCTTATTGGTGGGCGCGGTCAGAACGACTCGTTTCCCCTGACTGACCAAAACTTTGACTAATTGGAACACAATCGTCGATTTTCCCGTCCCCGCATATCCCACTAGCAGAAACAGGGCAGCCGCGACCGTCGGTTGCAGAAATGTCCACATTGCGTCCAGTGCTTTACGCTGCTGCTCAGTCAATTGAAAGGGGAAAGAGACAGCCGGGGAGGAAGCAGGAAGGGTTTGCATCATTACGACTCCGCTAATTTCATCCACAAATCAGCTCGGCACAGCGGTAGCTGGTTGTTTTGGTCTTCCCGAAATCAGCAACCCAATTCAATTGAGTCCTGTTTTAGTACAAATGTTTATAAACTAAGCTGTAACAGTCTGAGAGCTGTACCATCGCTCTACCTCCTACCCCTACGAAACCACTAGCCATGTGGTTACGCACTTAGGGAACAACTATATCCAGATGGACAGTTCTGGTCTATTATTCTTGGCAGTCCGTGGTAATTTCTTATATAAGATTAGTAACCGCAGCTATGGAGACTCAAAAACCGAAACGGAAAGGGCGAGATCAGCTCTATGGAGAACTCAAGAAGCCGACCATGATTGCACTCACTCCCACCGGAGTTGAAAAGCTGGATGAGTTAGCCGCTGCATTCTCTCTGTCTCGTTCCGAATTCATCGAGCGCATTGCTCGGGGAATGCTTTCCGTACAAGGAATCGAGTAATTACAAACCTATGGAGAATGTAAAGTCCAATGCCCTTTAAAGCTTGAAAACACCAGGAAATCGTCTTGGCGGGTGAAGTCCTGGTGCCTTCGATGCTTCAGTTAAAACCAGAACGACCATATCAACGATATGCCCTTCCTAATTGGATAGGTTGTGACCTGCCCATTAATGACAGGTTAGCAAATTACTCGATCCTTGAAAAGGGCAGAGGTTCTTACCTCCTAAGAATCTAGGTATGGCGTTTTGATTTCGTATAATTCTTTTCAACGCTTGAGCCATGATGCAACCCAAACCCAGCGATCGCGAGGACAGCACCCCCCTCATCGAAGACTCCACCCAGTTAGAATTAACTGAGGTAGAAGTTCTGCCCTCTCAGTCCACCCGGACTAAAATCCGCAAGCCGCGCAACCTGCCTCGAACAGAACCACCTCTATTTACCACCAAGTCAATGGAGATGATTGCCAGTGGAGCACCTGTCATCAGTGCGACGCAGGCTTTTTTAAAGCCTCCAGATTGGAGCGAGTATGGGCAGGAGCGCCTTTACTTCCAAAAACACTTTGGCAAAGGGCGCTACATCGAGTTCTACGTCCTGAACAAGCAAAAGCACCAGGCAGAGTCGATTTCTACGCAAGCAGAGCGCGAAATCCTGGAGCAATACGGGGTAATGGCAGCTCGTCTCCATGCGGTCTTTGCTACCTATGCTTCATTGCAGTCTGAACCTTGGAAAGAGCCGTTTCATCTGCTCGGTACAGACCTGATCAAAACGCTCAAGGTTCACAACAGCAATAAGTTCACCAAGTCACAGAAGCTTAAGGCAGTTGCTGACCTGGCATGGGTTGTCGGGACGTTAGGTGCAGTCATCCACTGGTTTGAAGGCGACATGGATCTCTGCGTTCGAGAGCGAAGCTTGCTCTGGATCGTCAGCGTCCAGGAATACACCCAACCCAATGTCGATGGGGAATCCGAAGAATTGCATGAGGTGGTGATCCGGGTGCAACCAGGACTATGGACCCATAGCTTCCTAAACCGGGAGGGCGCACAACAGCGGAAAGCCCTGTATCAGTATGGACTGATTCCTAAAGAAGTCTTTGATATCGATCCCCACCGGCGCAAAATGGCGACCAGCATGGCGCTGTATCTAATCCAGAATAGCCGTTCTCGTCCGAATGGGGTTTATACCGTTGAAAGCCTACTGGAAAGTGTTTTACCTAGCAGTGACATTGAGAAAGCGCTGTCCGATCGCCGCTACGGGTGGAAATTAAAGGAATCGGTAGACAATGCTCTACTCACCCTCAAAGATAACCTCAAGATTGACATCGACTTTGATGATGAAACCTATCCCCTGTGGCTAAGACCCGTCTGGAGCCTACCCGATGAAATAGCAGACCTGCCCACAAAAGAGCGAAACCAGCAACTCTTGGGGGCAAAGTGGCTACCGGATAGCTACATTTCCAAGCATTGGTTCCCGGCAAAACTCACCTTCCGGCTACCCGTGCAGATTCAAGAGTGTTTGGATGAGCTTGAAACCAGACGAACAGAAAAGACCAGCCGAGCCTCCGCTGGTGCCAATACTACGCGGAACAAGTCTAACAGCAAAGTCAAGGGCACTACAGCTAAAGCGCTACTGCCTGCGGCTGAGCTGGATGGAAAGACAGTGAAAGCTGCCCGTCAAGCAAAGGGATGGACTCAAGCCCAGCTTGCTACCACGATCGGCAAGAGTGTCAGTTGGGTAAAGCTGGTCGAGAGCGATCGCCGTCGCGCAGTCGATGAGGATCAAAGCTTGCTACGTCAGGTTCTTGGCATCCAGTAATGCAATTGAACTTGGTTACAAGATCTGTAACCCTACTGTAACCATTGTCAAATAAAGGTTTTAGACAAGCTCAACCTCCATTAAAGTCCCATAGTCGTGACATTAGCATCCCCATGCGGTGACTTGATTCAGTAGGAAAGGCGATCGCCTTTCCGTGTAACTCTCTGTAACCATTGATATGAAAAGGTTTTAGCTATATTTATCAGGTTAAACTTCCCCTTTTAATGACATCAATACCCCCTGGTCGTGACTTGAGTACCACTCGGACTAAGTATAGGGAGAATTTAGTTACAACCACATCTAGCGAGACTTAAAGAGAAGATCCGCTATATATAGCCATAATGCAATTGAACTACGCGAAATACAGTAGTGCACTAAAACAATTCCACTAAATCTAGAAGCCTAAACTCGCTTTTCTGATGTCTTTGTAACCTGAGCGTAACTTTGCTGTAACCATTGATATAAAAGGCTTTTAGCCGCAATGCCTGATAGTTACAATCCCCTAACCGTGACATCAGCCTCCCCCAGTCGTGACTTGCCCTCTAGGCTCAAGTCCCAAGCCGTTGTAACTCTTCTGTAACTAGCATCAGATCTAGATTCCAGATCATTTTGGTTACAAATCTGCGGTAATAAGCTCCTCTGGATGGGACTTTAATTTCCTATCGCCGTGACTTCCGTATCCCCTACAAGTGACTTTACCTTCCTCTTACTGTGACTTTAAATTTTCAGAATGGTTGTGGAGCAAGCTATTTCAGAATGGTTACACGTCTGATCAGATCAATCAGATCGATCAGCTTGTAACCCCCTGTTTTGTGGAAACAGGGGGTTACGCTTTAAACGCAAAAAGACAAAAACTCACCCGCCACCCATGTTTTGCAAATTTATCCCAGTGATCGTCTTTGGCTCGCTCAAGTGGATGAACACATTCGCGACATCATTACCGATTTGATTAGTTGAACTTTGATTAGTTGAACCGCATGTCAGAAACCACCATTGTTTTACAGCAGCTTTACCGCTTGATTCTCCATGAACATCAGCAGCTTTATAGCGTTTGGCAAAGCACTGATGTTCTACAGTCACAGTATGATCAGTCCCTCACCCCTGCTGTGGTAGAAGCACATCTTCAGGGCAACCTAATTATCTCGGTGCGCCTCCTCCAACCGGCGACGAATCTGGCTAAAGCAGGTTGCATTGATTTTGATGCTCCCAAAGATGGCAGTGATGAACAGACTTTGCGTGAGGTGCTGAGTCTGTCTCAACGAGTGCAACAAATCGCTACTAGTCAAGGACTCTCTGCTTATCTGGAATTTAGTGGTCGTCGTGGGTTTCATCTCTGGTTGTTTGCTGATATGCCGCTGCCTGGTGCTACCTGGGTCAAGGCATTGCAGAACCTCTGTTATTTAGCTGATTACAAGCCAAAGGAGATTTATCCCGCCACAGCAACAACGGCGATCGATGGTAAGGCAGCGGGACGACCGATTAAATTGCCCTGCGGCAAGCATCAAATCAGTGGTAAGTGGAGCGGTTTCTTAAGTGAACCTGTGAACTGGTCTGAAGGATTTCCGGTAGTGCCCGACGATCAGGCGGGTCTAATGGCATCCTTTCAGCAGATTCCTGTGGCTCAACTGGCTCAACTAGCTGCACTTGAAGCCAGCCTCAGCAGTGCGATCAGTAAAAATGGGCATCAAAAGGGAAATGCCTTTCAGGAGCGATCGGGGTTTGCTGGGAGTTTAACCGTTCAGCATTCTACTGCTACAAAATCGACAAACTTTTCAATTCTGGCTCCTGATGAGCATCCCGCTTGTATTCACTACCTGATGAACCAGGGTGCGCCAACCGATCAAGACTACAACTCAGTCAACTTAACTCTGGCGCGTTATGTCATCACCAGGGGATGGGAACATAACCAGTCAGAACCCTTGGCAGAAGCAATGGCACGAGCGTCTGATCACCATCCCACCAGCAAAACGACGGTTGAATCCAGGCTCAGAAATTTCCACAGCACCTATGCTTCGGTTAAACGAAATCCTCACGACTATCAGTGGAGTTGCAGCTACATTCGCAACAGCCGTGAGTTAGTCCACTGTGGAGGTTGCACGGGCTATGCCTGCCCCTTTTGGCAATGGGAGAAGCCAGAGGGTGATAACGAGGTTGCTAGACGGGTTGAACGAGATTTGCTGGCTTACATCCTGCACCACCCAGAAGCCGGGATGCAGGAAGCCTTGGGTGTGGATTTACCCGTTGAGGGCTTTATCGCCACGTTTATGCCCAAAGGCGACGACCTAAAGCCGTTTTATCTGCACCAAAGGCTCTGGGAATGCTTTGTAAGCCTGGAGATAGAAGGTAGGGAGCTAACGCCCAGTCTCGTTCTCTCACGGCTGGAAAAATTGGTGATGGAGCGTTCTCCCCTACCGACACCGATTCTGAATCAAGTTGCTGCTTATTTGGATGAGCTTTTGAATCTGGCTCCCTGTGATTGGGAGACGTTTACAGAACTCCTCATGAGAGTGCGAGATACTGGATTGCGACTACTAGCAAAAGAGCAGGCTGCCACTGCATCGGAATTGTTGGATAGCCCCTTACATCCTGTTACCGAAACGCTGGAAACACTCATTCACCATTCCCAACATCTTCAGCAACGGAATGCCTCAGAAGTCATGCCAATGGTGGCCTATACCCAGGACTTGATCCGGGAATTGTTTGGGCAACCGCAAACGGCGATCGCCACCCCTGCTCCTTGGCTGAATCGTTCTCTCAATGGTGGTCTACATCCCGGCAGGCTTTATGTTGTGGGTGCCCCGCCTGGCTCAGGAAAAACGACCTGGTGCGCCTGGTGTGCGGATGAAGCAGCAAAAGCTAAAATCCCCGTGCTGTACGTCTCCTTTGAGATGGGGAAGCAGCAACTTTGGGTGAATGCTTTGTCGCGGATGGGTGGGTTGAACTCCGGCTTAATTGAAGCAAAACATTGGATGAACGCTGACTATGCCCATGCAGAATGGTTGAAACAGCAAACAGCGTTGGCAATTCGGGCATACGATCAGCAGATTGCAGAATATCTGACGGTTTTAGAAGCAGGTCCAGAGGTTACAGTTGCTCATTTGAAGGGGACGATCGCTCAAATTCGCCGCATTGCAGAACTTGATAAAATAGCGCCCGTGTTGGTGATTGTCGATTATTTACAACTCATGTGTTGTGGCGATGAAAAGCTCGACTCTGGTGCCAATGAAGTGTTGCGGGTTTCGCGTGTGGCGACGGGGTTAAAACAACTGGCGCGGGACACGGGTGCTGCTGTGGTGGCGATTAGTGACATTAATAAGGCAGCCTACCAGGAAGCACTTCGGACTGGAACATTAGATATGGGTGCGTTACGGGACTCGTTCAAGATTGCCCATGCCGCAGACTGCATCATGCTGCTCCAGACAGGTAAGGCACAGCGAGGCAATGACCAACCTAGAGATCAGCTTGACTTGCTGGAAGAACGCTATGCCGGGGACTATCTCAGACTCCGGCAAATTCAAGACGTGCGCGCCCAGTATCCGCTTAATGAAAAAGCGAAGGCGACCTATGCGCGACTCAGCATTCTCAAAAATCGGGGTGGTGTCACAGCAGAGCCATTGTTTGTCTATGAGCGGGCTTACCACCGCTTCATTCCGGTTGATTTGGATTTAGGAGAGGACAATGACCGTGAAGATCTCTAGCCCCAATGTTAGTGGTGTAGAAGCAAATTCCAATCTCCCTACGGCTGCTGATCCACTGTATGAGGATTTGATGGACTGGGCAAAATCTCGGAAACGGCAGTTTCTGAGGAATCGGGTTCAACAAAGTAGCGAACCTATTAAAGCTGCAACTGCTGAATCAGAAACACCATCTGCGAGCGATGCTTGGATTGAAACCTGGTATACTCCACCGCCTCTACCATCGCGGATTGCCAAACAGAAAGCGACGTTCTTCCAGAGCCACTCCGTGAATGCTTCCAGTGCCCCCTATCAAGAAGCGGGAGGAGGAGTAGAAGCAGAGGAAGTCAAGGAGATCAAACCTTTGCTCTCTCCTAGTCCTGCAACCTCTTTATCTCCTCCAAACCACGACAGTTTTGAGATTGGTCAACAAGTTGTTCTCCGTCCAGACTCTCAGCGGGTACCTGCTGGTATTCCGATTGATGCCGTACTGATCATTCAGGAGATGTATGTCAATGTTTATCGGCAACATGAGAATACTTGGTGTGTTTGGTGTAGCAGTGATGCTTTTTCTGGTTTGAAGTCAATTGATTCAGATTGTTTAATGCCATTACCAAAGCCAGTTCATAAAGCTGATATAGAAAGTGTATTTAAAACAGAATTTAACGGTCTAAATATAGATGAAAAACCAAATTCTGTTTTATCTCATACGCCTGTAAACTTCGAGTTTGTTGAAGATGGACAACGGCTTGCAGAAGTACTCAAGCCTTTCCAAACTTGCCAAGTCATTGCGGTTGATACAGAAACCACTGGGCTTGATCCATTGAAGGATCGAATTCGTCTAGTGCAAATTGCTGCGGCTAACCAGCCGATTATTATCATTGACCTGTTTAAAGTTGCCAAGGAAACGCTAACTCCTCTGTGTGACCTGCTTCAAGGTACTCCAATCAAAGTTTTGCAGAATGCCAAATTTGATTTGAAGTTTCTTCAACAGGCAGGACTTCCCATTGCTGGCAAACTGTTCGACACGATGATAGCAGCGCAATTACTGGATGCAGGTGTGCGATCGCACGGTTACAACTTGGCGGAACTAGTCAAGGTCTATTTAGGAGAAGAACTCTCCAAAGAACAGCAACGAAGTGATTGGAGTAATCCCAGTCTTTTTTCTGAACAGTTAGAGTATGCAGCGCGAGATGCAGCGATTCTGCTGCGGTTGCGTGAGGTGATGAAACCCAAGCTGACAGGTGCTCGTTTGGTGGAAACTGCCAAATTGGAGTTTGATTGTTTGGGAGCGATCGCCCAAATGGAACTCAATGGAATGCTGCTCGATCTCTCCCGATGGGATGCCCTACGACAAGAACTTGAACAAAGAAGAGATCAATTAGCAGATGCATTACGACACCAATTTCAACCAGCTTTGCTCAGCACTCAACTTGATATTTTGGGCAATCAAACTTCTTTCAATCTGGACAGTCAGCAGCAGGTATTAGAGGCACTACAGCAGATGGGTGTGCCAGTGGAGAATACTAGCAAGCTCTCTCTGATTCCTTTGGCAGAAGAGTATCCGCCCGTCAGAGCATTGCTGGACTACCGCAAAGCAGCAAAATCAGTCCAAGCATTTGCCAGTAGTCTGCCCAAGCACGTTCACCCCATTACTGGACGAATTCATCCGGATTATCAGCAAATGGGGGCTGCTACTGGACGCATGTCTTGTCGAAACCCCAACCTGCAACAGATTCCTAGGGATAAAATCTTTCGCAGTTGCTTTATTCCGGCTCCAGGCTATCGCTTAGTTGTGGCGGATTACTCTCAGATTGAGTTGCGGGTGGCAGCGGAACTGAGTGGCGATCGCCGCATGATTGAGGCATACCAGAACGATGAAGACCTGCACCGACTCACGGCTGCTCTGATTGCTGATAAATCCCTCGATCAGGTTGAAAAATCAGAGCGGCAGGCAGCAAAAGCCGTCAACTTTGGGCTGATTTACGCGATGGGTGCCAAGGGTCTGGCAGAGTACGCCTACAACAACTATGGGGTACAAATGAGCTTGAAGCAGGCAGAAACCTTTCGGAAGCGATATTTTGAGGCGTATCAGGGAATTGCCCGATGGCATGGGGCGATCAAGCGTAGGCTACCAAGAGAAATGCGAACAGTGGGCGATCGCCTTCGGTGCTGGAAAGATGAGCCGAAGTTAACAGAGCTGCTAAATACTCCAGTTCAGGGAACTGCCGCAGATATTACTAAGGCTGCTTTAGCGAAACTCCCGATGGCATTGAAAGGAACAGGAGCCAGGTTAATTGGCACCGTGCATGACGAAATTTTGCTGGAAGCTCCAGAAGATGCAGCAGAACAGGCTGCACAGATTCTTCAACAAGTGATGGAGCAGGCTGGACAGAGGTACTTAAGAAAGGTGCCAGTGAAAGCAGAGGTGGCGATCGCTCTTAACTGGGCAGAGAAGTAAGGTTTCAAGAACCTGCCCTTGCTTACTCAATGAGCATCATAGGTACGGCGATTCCTGATTATGTTTCTGGCAATTCCTCATTCAACAAACTGTCTAAATCTCGCATGCCTGGCAAAATCCGCAGAATTTCTAGACGTGTGTCTTTGACGCGATAAACGACGACGTAAGCTGTTTTACCAATTTTGGGAGTTATCAGTTCTCTGGTACCAAAAACTCGCCCCGGTTTACCCAGGTTGGGCATTGAGGAAAGCCGCTTAATCAATTGCTTTAGCCGGGAAGCGACCGCTTTCGCTGCCTCTGGGTCGTCTTCAGCAATGTAGGCACGAATAGCTGCTAAATCCTTTACTGCAAGCGAAAGAAATACTATGCGCATGGAGCAGGCGTTTCATCCTTCGTTCCCCAAGTATCCAACCACGCATCCACTGCTTCACCCTCTACCCATTCGGCTTCAGGACTGTCCGCCAACGCAATCGCTTCTTCAATCGTTTGAATTTGCCAAAGGTGTTGCTCAATGTAGAAGGAGATCGCCTCTGCTGCCAGCCAGGACTTACTACGCCGAGTACTCTGCGCTAAAGCATCCAGCTTGTCTTTTAATTCTGGAGCTAATCGAATGGTAAGGACTTCACTTTGAGCCATCAGTGTTCTCCAAATTTCCCCCATTCTAGCGTAGAGAATACAGTGTATACAATGTCTTCACTATGTGAGTTCACTAGCTGCGATCGCCCTCGCCACCCTCTCAAGCCATCAAACACGCCTTAAAAGGATTCATCGGGTTCGTAATACCGCCAGTTGTAGCGGCGCGATCGGCTACCACTGTCCAACTTATCGATCGCCTCCGGATCACCATTCAAAAACTCGCCCAGATCCTCGTACTGGTTGGGATACCAGGAACCAGAAGTTGTGGTTTTTGGCTCATCGGGTAGTACCAAAGTTTCCCCAGGTTTCAGATGGGCAAAGCGCGGGTGACATTCATCTTGAGTTCTGCCATCTGGGGTCAGGAGTTCTTCGCTTTCATCATCGGGTTCCCGATCGTATTCTTGAACCAGCAAACCGTTCTCCAGACGCTTAATGTGCCACGGCATTGTTATCCTCCTTGCTGTTCAATTCAAGAATAGCCACCTGGCTGATTTTGCCCTGGCTGCTTTGTGTAAACGTCAAAAAACAGTCTAACGCTTTCTAAGTTAGATGGTAGTACGTTTATATCATGAACCGTAGGTAATGGATCTGACCACGCGGGTCATTGAGGGTTCCGGTCTCAGCATCCCGATTTTTGATGGGGCGCACAACAACGGGAAGGGACGGTATCTGTCGGAGCCGGAGATTATTAAAAACTCTTTGCTGGAACAGATGTTTGAGCCAGAGGAGTTGCAATCTCTGCTGCTCGTAAAAATTGACAATCGTAATCCTGATGCAAATCATCTGCGGGCGCGCAATTTTGCCGATGGCACTTCGCGACGGCTCACGTTTAGTTCTGGCAACAGTTACTACTTTGCAGATGATGAATTGCGTAAAAAGATTCGGCGCTTATTTGCGACAGAGCCGGATACTGCCTGTCGGTATGGTTCTCTATTAGTGAGTAACTGCTACAAAGGGTCTAACACGTTGGAGAACCTGCGGGTCAAAATTGTGGATTTCAATGACCCGGAGTATTCCCACTACAAAACTGGCGATTGTCACGGTAAGATTTCGCCGCAGCTTGCTCGTCACTTAGGGGGTGAGCAAAACTGTCCGTTTCAATTTCGGTTTGCCTGGAGGAAGCAATGGGCAGAAGGACGCGAGGAAAACTGTCCACGTGTCAGCTTCTTATCTAAGGGAACGCTATTGCCCGATGCCCGACTGACTGAGGCAGAGGGCTATGACATCATCATGGATCGATCGTCGATCAAGGGGATTAAAAAAGCCCGGTTGGACGAGCTGGTTCCGTGTGGAGATTATGAGTTTCCTCAAGCCGCAATGGGAAACCGGGGCAATGCCAGAGCCACCAGTTATGACAATAGCTGGCAGTTTACCATCTGGTATTCCGAGGATGCAGTGCGGCAGGATTTGAAGCAGCCGACGGAGGAAAAAGCCAAAGTTCTAGCAGATTTACAGCGGAATCCTCTGGCACTGGCACGATACATTGTGCAGGAATACGACAAAGAGCAGCAACGGCGACAGGAGCGATCGGAAGAAGACTTTGAGGATGAGGATGGTAATGCCAACAGCCCGATGCAGGAATCTCGCTGGATTTCGTTGCTGCGAAGCGACAAATATGGGCAATTAGTTGAAACTCCCAAGTTTCGGAAGTTTGCAACGGATTATGTAGCGGGTAGATGGCGGGATTTAGCGATTAAGAGCGGCTACAGCCATAGTTCTGGTATGGCGATGCCATCGGAGGACTTACCGCGTGGCACGGTTTGTGTGCCTCATCTGCCAGAAGGTGATGTGATTCTGACCCGCTATCCGATCGTTAACTCAGACAATATTCGTCTCTACCATAACAGCCACGACCCGGAACTCAAAAAAACTCGTAATGTCATCTGGATTAACCCCAAAGATGCGGAGGAATATCACCAGGCAGACTTCGATGGTGATCAACTCATGATTAGCCCTGCTAGCCAGTTGCCTAACCTTGCCAAAGAAACGCTGCGAGCGGGCGAGCCAGGACGGTTTGAAGCGGTGAAACAACGCCCCAAGCTGGCTTACAGCGAAGTTGTAACTGATGATGGTGGCTCAAAGTATCAGAATTTGGCTCAGATTGCTGCTGCGGCGAATCAGAACAAGGTGGGACTGGTGGCAACCAACATTGGGCGGGTGCAATCGTCGATGCCGGGGGAAGGGGAGAATGTCGAGCGGTTTGAGCGCCGTCAACGCAAACTGCTTAACCGTCTGTTTCAAGCACTTCAGGTCGAGGTCGATTCACCCAAAAGTGCAGAGCGGTTGGAGGACATCAAGGAGATCGAAGGGGAGAATCTGCTTTCGGATGCGAAGCGCTGGTCAGAATCTCATCCCAGCCACTTTTTTGACTTTAAGAAGGACGATCGCCTCTATCGCAGTTTCGCTATGCCTGCGGACGCTCCCGGTTCGATCAATGTGCTTGCCAGGGAGGTAGTCAATCCGTTGTGGGAGCCAACTCGGATTCGTAGCCGCGATCGCCATGAGTTCCGCTATCTATTTCCCAAAGATGAGTTGTCTGTGGATGCGTTGGAGTGGGCAGAGGAATTAAAGACCCGCTTCCAGCAAGCCAGAGATGAGATTCAGGAGCGGGTTGGCGAAGATCGGGATGCTTTCAATGAGGAGTTGGGCAAGCTTTACGATAGCTATCGGGCTGAGATCAATGAATTGTTTCCGACCCCAGAGGAGCGGTTTGAGGGAGCCGCTGCACTCTGGTATACCCAGCACACGCGCCCGGAAATGGATCGGCATCGTCGGGACTGCCTGACGCTGGCAGAGCAAATGGATATCACCTTTGCCCTTCAGCATGGCTATGAAGTACCCAGTGAAGCGTTACCCAGAGATGCTCATGTATTGAGTGTACCGTTTGGGTCGGATGCGATTCGGTGGAAGGAAACTCTGGAGCATAAGGGCATTCAATTTGATGCGATCATTCATCCTCAGCTACCGATGATTGAATTTGCACTCAAAGATATTCCCCCACGACTGGTTGAGAAACTGGAGGCTAAGTTTGGCAAGAACGTTAATGATCTGGATATGCTTCATGTACCTGATGATTTGCGAATTATTCCTCCTGCTGATCATACCTGGGCAGAATCGCGGCAGGATTCGGGAGTAGGGGCACTGGCATACAACCTGTTTACCGAGGAAGTTTGTCAGCAGCTTCAGGCATTTCAGTTTGATGAAATCAAGATTTTGGGCATTCGCCACAATGATTTCGCTGGGGAGAACTTTGCCAGTAAGCAATGGCGCAATCAAGCAGTGAGCTTGCAGGTGGGTGCATTTGAATTGCCGGAATCGCATCCAGAGTACTACCGTTATAACGGCACCCCGATCGTCCAGATCGACGACAAGAACCTGGGCACCTTTTCACCAGATACGCCCAAATTACCGATCGGGAGTTCTTTTGAAGCTAAGCTACGTCCTGAAGGTTCAAGCGTGGTGCTGAAGTTGAACCCTGATTCGATTCAACTGCCTGAGCCAGTGCTCCCCAGTGCCGAATCATCTCAAAGTTCTGAATGGGATAGAGACCAATGGCTTAAGGAGATGTTTGAAGGGCTGGTGGCAGCCGTTCGCACAAGTTATGAACAGAAGGGGTCAAGTGATTCTGCAATTACTCAGCTTAAGGTAGGTGATAAATGGACTGCTTATGTTCAACAGACAGGGGATTTTATTATTCGGGACGAGACAAAACGAACAATTTGCCGAGGTAATCTATATACAGATGAGGAAATACTACCACTATCTAAAAAACACATTGGTGATTTGGAAGAAATGATGATAGCAAGAAAAGAAACTGCTCAGTATCAGGAACTATTAGCTATTAATCGTCAGGCTAAAAAGCAAAGAGAAACGCAATTAAGCTAAAAGCAATAAATCTGTGAATTTAAATAATTTTAATAACTCTTTTATCAGTTTTTAGAGAAATTTCGTAAACCTAAAGCAATTAAGCTTAAGAATAGCAAACCCATACTACCTGATAAAGGATTGCGGTCAATGCCTGTTACCCAAGCTGGAGCCTGATTAGAGTAACGTACTAGCTCCCCGACATTAACGATGTAATAACCCCACACTAAACCTGCATGAAGCCCGATCGCAAAACCTAAGCGCCCATGATGGATCTGTCTTGCCCAACCTAGTATTAACCCAAGCAGCAACAATCCTGGAAAACTAGGCAAGGTCCTCAAGATTTCTGACCAAGGTTTAATAAAATGTAAGAGGGCATAGATGGCGCTGCTACTCCAGATGGCAACCTGGGGATGATAATCCTGTTTCAACTCATCGACCAGCCAACCGCGAAATAGTAATCCCTCTGCGAATCCAACCCCTAATGCCACCATCAATCCTTCTAATATAAACCTGGGTAGGAGTTGCGTCATTTGCCAATTCACCCAACCCAGCCATTCCTCAGTAATGAACAGGCAGAAAAGACTAACAAAGCCAATACATAACCCTCTTAATAGCTCCAGTCCATTCTGACGTGTTCTGATCAAGCCATGATTTTGGAGTGGCTGAAATCGCTGATGTACAGTGCGCCCCCAGAACCACAACAGACAGATAAATTCACTGTACAAAAGTAACAGAGCAATAATGCTGATAGTATTACCTGTCCCCCAAAACCAGTAAATTGGAGCAGCAATTGGTAGCCATATTCCCATCAGAATTAGCAGGAAGATTCCCAGGCGAATGGGAGCAGGGTATTGAGCAATGCGACCAAAATGAAAGCAAAACATAAGGGGCAAGATCAGGGTGACTGCTGGGCTGCATACATTGCTTGTAGAACTAAGCCAGGATCAACCCAATTAGAGCCATATTTAAGTAGGGCGTGCTGAAAAAGTATTTCACGAGTTTTAAGAAGACAGACGGTTAAATCTTGGGATTCGCTAGAACTTAAGCAGCAGCCAGGGCGCATTGAGGATCGCGCCACTGCCGCTGCCATCGGTTGA